>NZ_JANOCX010000129.1:0-7830 GCF_031412415.1 Phenylobacterium sp. | reverse complement strand
CTGCACCTTCTGCCACACTGGCACCCAGGCCCTGGTCCGCAACCTGACCGCCGCCGAGATCGTGGCCCAGGTGCAGGTCGCCCGTGACGACCTGGCCGAATGGCCTTCGCCCAAGGCCGACCGCCGCCTGTCCAACATCGTGTTCATGGGCATGGGCGAGCCGCTCTACAATCTGGACCACGTCGCCGACGCCATCGACATCATCTCGGACGGGGAGGGCATCGCCATCTCGCGGCGGCGGATCACGGTCTCGACCTCCGGCGTCGTCCCCGAACTGCACGAACTGGGCGAGCGCACCCAGGCCATGCTGGCCATCTCGCTGCACGCCACCAACGACGAACTCCGCGACGTCCTGGTGCCGATCAACAAGAAGTACCCCATCGCCCAGCTGATGGCCGGCATCCGCGCCTATCCGGGCCTGTCCAACGCGCGGCGCGTGACCTTCGAATACGTGATGCTGAAGGGCGTCAACGACAGCCCGGCCGAGGCGCTAGCCCTGGTCAAGCTGATGAAGGGCGTGCCGGCCAAGATCAATCTGATCCCGTTCAATCCCTGGCCGGGCACGGACTATGAGTGCTCGAGCTGGGCGGCCATCGAGACCTTCGCGGCCATCCTGAACAAGGCGGGCTACGCCTCGCCGATCCGCACCCCGCGCGGCCGCGACATTCTGGCGGCCTGCGGCCAGCTCAAATCCGAAAGCGAAAAGGTCCGCGCCAGCGCTCGGCGCAAGCCGGCGGTCGAGCAACCCACCGCCTAGACCATTGCCAGGGTTACGCCGCGTGCTAACCCTTCGCCCCGACCTTAACAATCGCTGACGGGTTTCCATGCCGCCAGAGCTGCAGTCCCCCGAGATCCAGGCCTTCGCCACCGGATTTCCGATCACGCTGTTGCATATCGCCGTGACGATGCTGATCCTCGTCCTGGCTGCGGGAATCTACATCCTGCTGACCCCGCACAAGGAAATCTCGCTGATCCGCGAGGGCAATTCCGCGGCCGCCGTCTCGCTGGGCGGCGTGCTGCTGGGCCTGTCGATCCCGCTCGCCACCTCGCTGGCCCGGTCCACCTCGATGCTGGAGATCGCGCTGTGGGGCGCCGCGGCCGTGGCCTTGCAACTGCTGGTTTTCCGCCTGGTGGACATGATGCTGCGTGGCTTGCCGCAGCGGATTCAAGAGGGCGAGGTCGCCGCCGCCGCCCTTCTGGTGGGCGCCAAGCTCGCCACCGCCGTGATCATCGCCGCCGCGGTTTCCGGCTAGGACCGCGTGCACTTCCCCCGCCTGCCCGACTGGCTGGTCTATCTGGCGGTGGTCCTGGCCCTGCTGATCGCCGCCGTGGGTCGCCAGGAACGCGCCGACGCCCCCCCGCCCCCGCCCCCAGTGGCCGGCGACGAAGGCCTGCCCCTCGGCCCCGCCTCGCCCTTCGACCCCTCGGTGGTGGTCGATGTGCCTGAAAAGGCTGAACCGGGGGTCGGCACCGCCTTTTCAGTGGCCGATCGCGGCGTCTGGGTGACCGCCCGCCACGTGGTCGACGGGTGCTCGCAGACCGCGATCGTGGTCGCGCAAGGCCGGGGCGTCGAGGCCACGGTGCGCATCGATCCGCGCGGGGAGGCAGCGATCCTGACCACGGAGGGCGGGGCGCCCCCGCTGCCCATGGGCCTCGACCAGCCCCTGCGCCGCGGCGACCGCGCCTATCATCTCGGCTTCCCCCAGGGCCAGCCGGGGGAGGCCACCTCGCGCCTGCTGGGCCGCGAGAACCTGGTGGTCCGGGGCCGGGGCGCGAGGACGGAATCGGTCCTGGTCTGGGCCGAGACCGGACGGACAGACAATCTGAAGGGGTCGCTCGCCGGGCTCTCAGGCTCGCCCGCCCTCGACCGCGCGGGCCGGGTCGTCGGCGTGACGGTGGCGGAGTCGCCGCGTCGCGGCCGCATATACACCACGGCGCCCGAGACCGTGACGGGCGCCCTGGCCGCCACGAATCAGAGGGCGGCGAGCTTCGCGGTGGGCGAACCGATCACCACCGACAACTACGGCCGCGTGGCCGACACCCTGCGCCGCGACCTGCGGGTGGCGCAGGTGATCTGTCTGAAGACTTAGGTCGCGGGTTCGACCGCCGCCCCGGCTTCCGGCTCCGCCTTCGGCGTCTTGGCCAGGACCATGAAGGCCAGGACCACCCCGATCACTCCGATGGCGGCGGAGTAGAGGAAGAACACGATGTAGCCCGCGCCGAGCGCCTGGGCGGTGACGCCCGACTTGGCGGCGGCCTCCGCATAGGCTTCGGGCGGCGTCGCGGCGAACAGGCCCTTCAGCGCGGCGAAGGCGCCGCCGGCGTCGGCGGAGGCCGCGGCGCCCTCGACGATGCGGCCCGACTGCGAGGCCACCAGCTTGCCGGGCAGCGAATAGAGCGATGAGAACAGGGCGTACTGGGTGGCGGTGAACCCTGCCGAGGTCAGGCTGGACATGTAGGCGATCAGGCAGGTGCCCGAGAACCCGCCGGCGATGTTGTCCACCCCGATGGCGATGGTCAGCGCGCTCATCGAGGCGCCCTGCGTCGCCAGCCAGGCGAAGACCAGGTTGCTCAAAGGGCCGGCGAAGGCGCCGACCACCAGGGCCCGCAACAGGCCCAGGCGCACGACGGCGAAGCCGCCCAGGCCTACACCCAGCATGGTCATGGGGATGCCGAACACCTTGCGGATCTCGGCGATCTGGATCTTCGAGAACCCAAGGTCCTGGTAGAACGGGTTCATGATGTTCAGCACGAAGTCCGACAGCCGGTAGAGGCAGATCGTGGCCAGGATCAAGGCCGCCAATCCCCCGAAGCGACCGAAGAAGTCGCGGAACGGCTCGCCGAGGGCCACGCCGAGATAGCGGCCCGGCCTGGTCTGGACGCCGGGAACCGGGCAAGCCGCCAGGAAGATGATCGTCCCGCCCGCCACCACGCCCGCGATCTGGGCGAAGACGCCCCAGGGCTTGGCCTCCCAGGCGGCCTTGAACGCCTCGGCGGCGTCGGTCTGGCCCAGGCGCGCCATGGCGTCGGTGAGGATCGCCACATTGCCGCTGAGCCCCGAGCCGAGGACCAGGGCGCCGAACATCAGCACCGCCAGCCGGGCGAACCATTCGGGAATCTCAAAGGCCGGGCGCGAAGGGATGTCCTCGGCATGGATGGGGCGGATCTCATGCTGGGCCTCGCGTGGCGCGCCCAGGACGCCGGCGACGCCGATCAGCATCAGCAGCGCCATGATGGCGTAGCTCATGTTCCAGGACAGCACCTCGGCGAGCGCCAGGGCCGCGGCCCCCGCCGCCACGTTGGCCAGCCGCCAGCCCCACTGGTAGGCGGCCGCCATCACGCCCTGCTTCTCCTGGCCCGCCGCCTCGATCCGCCAGGCGTCGATGACGATGTCCTGGGTGGCGCCGGCGAAGCCGACCATGACCGCGAACAGGGCGATGAGGCCCAGATTGGTCGCGGGGTTTCCGCCGGCCATCAGCCAAAGCCCGATCATGATCGCGGCCTGGGCCACCAGCATCCAGGACCGGCGATGACCCAGCCACTTGGTGAGGCCCGGCACGCGGGTGCGGTCGATCAGCGGCGCCCACAGGAACTTGAAGGAGTAGGCCAGCGTCGCGAGGCTGAGGAAGGCGATGGTCTCCAGGCTGAGACCGGCGTCGCGCATCCAGGCCGACAGGGTGTCGAAGATCAGCAGGTTGGGCAAACCGGAGGCGAAGCCCAGGGCCAGCATCACCAGCGAGCGGCGTTCGCCATAGACGGCCAGCGCCTGCAGCGCTCCGCGCTTGGGTGCGGGCTCGGCTTGGCTTTCCATGGTCATGAACAGGGGTTTCCCGCGCGCGGGGCCGCCCCCGCCGTCAGCCGACCTTGGCCCGCTCCGCTTTTCCCGTCCAGTCGCCGCGCCCGGTCCATTTGGCGAGCGCCTGGCGCAGGGCGTCGTGGGAGAGCGGCTTGACCAAGAAATCGTCCATGCCGGCCGCGAGGCAGGCGTGGCGATCCTCCTCGAAGGCGTTGGCGGTGAGCGCGACCACCGGGGTTTTCACCCCCAGGATCCGCGCACGCTCGGTGGTCTGCAGGCCCGACATGCCGGGCATGCGCATGTCCATCAGGATCAGATCGTAGTCGCCGACCGCAAGCGCGGCCAGGGCTTCCTCCCCGCCGCCCGCCTGGTCGACCGCGCAGCCTTCGCGCGTCAGCAGGGTGCGGGCCAGCAGGGCGTTGATCGGATTGTCCTCCACCAGCAGCACACGGGCTCCGGGCGCCGCGGCCGGAGCGATCCGGTCGTCCTCGGGGGCTTCGGCACGGGAGTCCCCGCGCAGGCCCGCGGCCGCCAGGACCCGCTCGGCCAGCGATCCCCGGCGCAGGGGCTTGATCAGGTAGCCGGCGAAGCCCGCGGCGCGATAGCCGTCGATCAGGCCGCGATCCTCCGGCGCTAGCAGTACGATGGCCGTGCGGCCCGCCGGCAGGACCAGGGTCTTGCCTGGACGCGCCAGGGCGTGATCCAGCAGCAGGATGTCGGACGGCCCGGCGGCTTCGATCAACCCGCCTATATCGCCGGCGATCACCGGCGCGCCGCCGCCGGCCTCGATCAAGGCCCGCGCCGCCTCGGCCAGGATCGGATTGGCGCTGGCCACGGCCACCGCGCGACCCTGCAGGACCCGCTCGGGCGTCACCGGCATGCGCTCGAAGGCGGCCTCGAACCAGAAGGCCGCGCCGCCGGAGGGGGCGGTGTCGACGCCCACCGCGCCCTGCATGGCGGTCGCGAGCTTTCGGGCGATGGCGAGGCCCAGGCCTGTCCCGCCCAACTGCACGTCGTGCGACGGGTCCGCCATCTCGAAGGCCTCGAAAATCTTGTCGCGGACGGCCTCCGTCACGCCGGGGCCGGTGTCGGCCACGGTGAAGCGCAGGCTTGGTCCGGACTCGGACACCGTGACCAGCACGCCGCCATGTGTGGTGAACTTGATGGCGTTGCCGGCGAAGTTCAGCAGGATCTGACGCAGCCGGCCTTCGTCGGCGAAGGCTTGGCCGATCCCCGCCGGAGCCGACCAAGCGATCTCCAGCCCCTTTTCGCGAGCGCGGGGCGACATCAGTTCGCACACGGATCGCAGCAGGCCCTCGACTTCGAAGGTCGAGGGCTGCAGCTCGATCTTGTCCGCGCCCAGGCGGGCGAAATCCAAAACGTCGTTGACCAGGCCCAGCAGGTGTTCGCCGGAGTCGCGCAGCGCCGACACATAGGCGCGCTGCTCCTGGGTCAGGCGGGTGCCTTCAAGCAGCCGGGCCATGCCCAGCACGCCATTCAGGGGGGTGCGGAACTCGTGACTGAGGGAGGCGAGCTGTTCTGCGCTGACGTTCGCGGCGCGGGGCGGGATCTTGCGGGCCATGGCGTAAACCCTAACCGCCGCCGCTTAATGGAGGGTCAAGCGTCCCGGCCAAGCTCAAGATTCGCGCGCGGTGGCCATCTCCCGAGCCAGAGCGACCAGGGCCGAGCGGGCCGAGGCCTTGGGTATGTCCACGAAGGCTTCCAGGAGCTCGACCGCGCCCGACATCGCCAGGGCCTGGACGAGGTCGTCGGCGGCGTCGGAAATCGCCCCTTCCTCCCCGACCAGCCAGCCGACGGTGGTGTCCAGCACTCCGGCGACAGCCACCAAGGTCGAGCCCGACACGCGGTTGGCGCCCCGCTCGTACTTCTGGACCTGCTGGAACGAGACGCCGATCCGGTCGGCCAGCGCGCCCTGGCTGATGCCCAGTGACTTGCGCCGCAGGCGCATTCGGGCGCCGATGGCGATGTCGACGGGATCGGGTCCCTGTGCATCGTCGAGAGGCATGCTGTGACCTCCTGCGTCGTCCCTGGCCCATCGCCGAAGGGCGAGCGTAACCATAACGAGTAGACGCGCTAACGCGCGGGTGTCTAACGTGTTCACCTTATGCGCGTGCCGCAAGCCACGATCGAAGATCTTGTCGAGCTGCTCACCCCACGGGAGCGCGATTGCCTTCGGCTTGTCGATCGCCACCTCAGCTCCAAACAGATCGCCCGCGAGCTGGGCATGTCCAAGGCCTCGGTCGACACGTACTGCGATCGCGCCCGTCGAAAGCTGGGCGTAGGCGACCGTTATAGCGCCGCCCGCGCGCTGGCCGATCATGACGCCGCTGTCCCCATCGTGTCGGGACACGATCCGATCAGGACAGACACGACGCCCCATCTGCCGCCCCATGACGCCGAACAAGGAGATGCGGCGTATGGGCGAGTGGTTGCGAGAGCTGGCGGACGCCAGGGCGGTCCGGGCGCTGGATCCGCCCTGGGACAGCCGGCGGGCGGCCGTCGAGGGGGCGCTCCGCCTGCGGCGGGAGGTGGAAGCCTTCGAGAGCCGCTGGCCGGAACCCCGGGCCGATCGGCCGATGGCCCCGGCCTTCTCCTGGGATCAGCTGGAGCGGCAGTTTGCCGACCTGGTCGATACGCCGGCGAAGCAGGCGATGGCCCGCGAACTGGTCTCGGCGACCCGCAAGATGGCCCGCTACAAGCCGCCCGAAATGGTGTTGCGGGAAATCCTCTGTCTCAGCTGGGCGCTCTTGGACGAGAGCTTCCAGCCGGAGCCCGGGGAGGGATCGGTCGAAATGACCTAAGTCCCGCGATACGCCTGGGCCTGGTCGGTCTCATCGCCATTGTCTCGGCCCTCGCATTCGGGGCCCTGCTGGCCGGCCTCCACGCCCTCCAGAACCTGATCTGAATTCACCGACATTCCGAACGTCAATCAACGCTCCGGGGGGCTTCCGGCGCGCAGGAGAGAACTCATGCTCAAGCAACGCCGTATGATCGCCGACCAGATCGCCGCCAGCCTGTTCGAAGCTGAGGCCGCCATCGACGCCGCCCTCGCCAAGACCGCCCGGCTGGCGGGGGTCATGCCGGGCCTGCGGGCCGACGCCGGCCTCTCGGCCCTGATCGGACAGGACGCCGTCGAACGCGCCAGCGAGGCCATCGCCGCCCTCGCCAGCGCCCGGCGCGCCATTGTCGAGACACACAAGGAGCTAGACCTCGCCAAGACCCAGATCGGCCTGGGCGCGGTGATGTTCGGCGAGCCCAACGAGAAGCCTCCATCGCTCTCGGCGGAACCGCAACGGGTGCTGCGAGCCATCCGGCGCGCCGCCGCCTGATACGGCTCGCCCTTGGCGAGCCCGCGCATTCTGACATGATCGGCGCCCTCGACACCGCTCGGGGGCGCCGTGTTCTTTTCCACCTTCTTCGCAACCTTCCTGCACACAGCCCCGCAACAGGTCTGGCTGGTGGTCATGACCTTGACCTGCGGCTACGCCCTGTGGCGCGGCCAGCGCCCGGAGCGGGTCGCCGGCGGCGCCTGCATCGCGGCCTGGGTGCTGAGCACGTTCGCCTACAACTATCGCGACTGGCTCGACCCCCAATGGTTCGTGCTACTGGTGGATCTCGGCCTGCTCGCCGTCCTGCTCGCGCTCGCGATGAGGAGCGATAGGACCTGGGCTCTGTTCGCCGCGGCGTTCCAGCTGCTCGCCGTCGTCATTCACATCGCGATCATGATCGATTCCGACGTACGTGGCCGCGCTTACGTCCAGGGCCTGGTGATCTGGAGCTATCTGATCGTGTTCTCGGTCGGCCTTGGGACTTGGTTCGAGCGGCGGAGAGTCGCCACCTAGGAGCCCCGTCTCACGCCATCAGCGGCGTGTTCATCCGCCGATAGACCAGCGCCTCGGCCACATGCACCCGCCGCACAGATCCCGAACCTTCAAGATCGGCGATGGTGCGGGCCAGGCGCAGGGTGCGCGTCCAGCCCCGCGCGGTGAGACCTCCGCCCTCGGCGGCCTTGG
>NZ_JANOCX010000128.1:0-17214 GCF_031412415.1 Phenylobacterium sp. | reverse complement strand
CGCCGCCGGCGGCCCCCGTCGTCCTGGCGCCGCCACCAGACCCTGAGACACCGATGACGACCCGCGGGCCGAACGACCGGTAGAGCTTGTTTTGCAAGGGGGTGGCTCACGAGTCACCCCGCGCGCCTTGACTTGGACGGGATCGACTCCCATCTCCCCGCCAGCGAAGGGACGCGACCGAAATTCGGGCGCCCTGCCGCAAAATCGTATCGCGAACCGGGTTATTTCGAGACCGGTGTTCCGCGATGCGTGCTGCATTGCAGCATATATTTTCATCCAGAAGTAGAAATTTGGGCAAGATTACTTACGCAGCCCATGGTGCACTGCAACAATATTGCAAGTCATACAGCCTGGGCGGGGTATCGGCGGAAAGTATCACCCCTTGACGCCCGGAATAGGGGTTGCCAAAGGACCCCTGCCGCACGTCTAACATGGCGGTTAAGACTTCAGCTTCCCTTCGGGGAAACCGAGGTCGCTCCCGTCTTCGAAACGCCGCTTCACGAGTTCGTTGAAGAATTGGCGCAAAGGGGCGGGCGGCAGCGAAAGCGGCTCTGGCGTCTTGTCCGGCGGTTACCGGACGGGCGGCGGGTCTTAACTAGGGTGGAGACGCTCTCGCGCGACGACCCTCGGTCCAAACGTGCTAGACCAATCAGGAACTGGCGACAGATGCTCGACAACAAACGACTGACCCCTTTCATCGCTCTCTTCGGCGCGCTCGCGCTGATGACGAGCGTGCCGGCGTTCGCGCAGGAAGCCGCCGCTCCGGCCGCTCCCGCCGCTGACGCCGCCGCGGCTCCCGCCGCCGACGCCGCGGCTCCCGCCGCTGCGCCCGCCGCCGACGTCGCCCCCCCGACCATCGAGCATGCCGGTTCGCTGACCGTGATGCAGATGTTCCTCGACGCTCAACCCGTCGTGAAGGTCGTGATGATCGGCCTGGTGCTGGCCTCCATCCTCTCCTGGACCCTGCTGGTCACGAAGATGATCGAGTTCGGCTCGCTGAACAAAGCCTCGGACCGCTTCGTCGAAGCCTTCCGCGGCGCCAAGTCGATCAACGACATGGGCCGGATCGCGATGTCCGACGAATTCGAAGGCAACCCGCTGGCCGATATGGCCGCCGCGGCTGCTCAAGAAGTCGAGCTATCGCGTCAAGCGGGTCTCGCCGTCACCGGCGCGCACCGTGAAACCACGATCCACCGGGCGGAAGCCGCGGTCGGCGCGGTTCAATCCAACCTCTCCAAGCGCCTCTCCAGTGGGATGCAGTTCCTCGCTTCCGTCGGTTCGTCCGGTCCGTTCATCGGTCTGTTCGGCACCGTCTACGGGATCATGAACTCGTTCATCGGGATCGCGAACACCAACACGACCAACCTGGCCGTCGTCGCCCCCGGCATCGCCGAAGCGCTTCTCGCCACGGGTATCGGCCTGTTCGCCGCCATCCCGGCGGTTATCTTCTACAACTACTTCCAAACCCGCATCTCGGCCTACGGCGCGCGGACGGATGGATTTGTGGCTGAACTGATGAACGCCATTTCCCGGCAGCTCGACAAGGGAGCCTAACCGCCATGGGAGCCAAACTCTCAGGTTCTGGGGGTGGGCGGCACGCGGTCGATGCGATGAGCGAAATCAACGTGACGCCCTTCGTGGACGTGATGTTGGTGCTCCTGATTATCTTCATGGTCGCGGCGCCCATGGCCGCCGTGACTGTGGAGGTTACTCTCCCGCCCGCTATCGCTAAGCCTTCGACCAACCCTCCGAAGCCGGTCTACATCAGCATTCAGGCTGGTGGCAGCATCTACCTCGGGGACAGCAAAACCGATCTGACCACCCTGGGCGACGACCTCCGCGCCAACATCGGACAGCGTAACCCTGAAAAGGAACGCATCTTCATCCGGGGTGACAAGGATGTGCGCTACGGGGACTTCATGGGCGTGATGAACATGCTGCAGGACAACGGGTTCTACAGCGTGGCCCTCATTGGCCTTGAAGAGTGAGGGCGTGACGAATGGCTGAAACCACCGACACGACCCACCGCAGCGTCTTCGATGAGCCGGTCAAGAAGCGGAACACTGGCGTAACGGTCGCCATTGTCCTCTCCGTGATCGTGCACGGGGCGCTTGGGGTCTACCTCTGGAAGTCGAAGTTCGAGCCGAAGTACAAGGAGTACTCGGATGACGTGACGGACGTGGCGATTATCAAGCCCGCGCCTCCGCCGCCTCCGCCGCCTCCGCCTCCGCCTCCGAACACGCCGCCGCCACCGCCGCCGAAGCTGCAACCGCGGCCTCCGGTGAACGTGCCGAGCGACATCCCGACGATCCCGCCTCTGCCGGTTCCGCCGGTCGAAAAGCGGATCGAGGTTCCGGAGCCCCCGCGGGCTGCGCCCCCGACCCCGCCGCGTCCGTCGGTCATCACGAACCCCGACTGGTCGCGCCGTCCCGATGCTGAAGCCCTCGCCCGGTACTACCCGGAACGGGCCCAGCGGATGGGCGTCGAGGGCCGGGCGACGATCAGTTGCACGGTGACGTCGAAGGGGACGCTGGAAGGCTGCTCCATCGTGTCCGAAGATCCGGCCGATCAGGATTTCGGAACCGCGACCATCCGGGCCAGCAAGCTGTTCAAGATGCGGCCTAAGACTCAGGACGGCGCCCCTGTTGAAGGGGGTACGGTGCGGATCCCGCTCCGTTGGCAACTCCCCAAGGGCTGACGCCGACCATCGACCAAGGATCCAACCCCGGCGGCGCGAGCCTCCGGGGTTTTTCTTTGATCCGACAGGCTCCTAGATCGGTGGGCGCTTGATCGAACCGTCCCGCGCGACTAGAAGAACGCCTCGCGCGATGCGCCGCCTTAGCTCAGTTGGTTAGAGCGCTAGATTGTGGATCTAGAGGTCCTCGGTTCGAGCCCGAGAGGTGGTACCATCGCGGCGTCCGGAAGGCCGGTTCCCAACATTCCTATAGGCTCAGATTGAGCAGCGCCGGGTCGCCGCCCTGGGCGGTGATGTTGACGCTGATCGCGCGCTCGATGGCGTAGCGGGTGAGCGCATTGGGGCCGCCGGCCTTGGGTCCGGTTCCAGACAGGCCCTCGCCGCCGAACGGCTGGACGCCCACCACGGCGCCGATGATCGAGCGGTTCACATAGGCGTTGCCCGCGGGGACCAGGTCGCGGACCTGGACGGCGAAGGCGTCGATCCGCGAATGGACGCCCAGGGTCAGGCCATATCGCGACGCCGCCAACTCGCCGGCGACCTTGGCCAGGTCGGCGGGGCGATAGCGCACCACATGCAGCACGGGGCCGAATACCTCGCGTTCGAGGAAGCTCGCCGACGGGATTTCGGCCAAGACCGGGCCGAAGAAGGTCCCGCCAGCCGGCGCGGCCAGTCGGTGCAGCACCTTTGCCTCCCGCTCCAGACGCTCCAGATGGGTCGCCAGCGCTCCATGGGCCTCGGCGTCGATCACCGGGCCGATGTCGGTGGCCGCCTTGGCCGGATCGCCCAGGACAAGGGCGTCCATGGCGCCCTTGATCCCGTCGATCAGCATGTCGGCGGTGTCCGTGGGCACGAACAGGATGCGCAGCGCCGAACATCTTTGACCGGCCGAGCCGAAGGCCGAGGCGATCACGTCGTCGACCACCTGTTCCTTCAGCGCCGTGGTGTCGACGAACATGCCGTTCAGGCCCCCCGTCTCGGCGATGAACGGCACGATGGGGCCTTCGCGGCCCGCCAGGGCCTGGTTGATCCGCCGGGCGGTGTCGGTGCCGCCGGTGAACGCCACGCCGTCGCAGCCGGGGTGGGCGGTAAGCGCGGCGCCGACGGTTTCGCCCCGACCGGGCGTGAGCGCCAGCAGGGCGGGGGGCAGGCCGGCCTCATGAAACAGTTTCACGGCCTCGGCCGCGATCAGCGGCGTCTGTTCGGCGGGCTTGGCGACCACGCCGTTGCCGGCGGCCAGGGCCGCGGCGATCTGGCCGGTGAAGATGGCCAAGGGGAAGTTCCACGGGCTGATGCAGACGAACACCCCGCGCCCGTGCAGCTCCAACGTATTGGTCTCGCCCACCGGGCCCCTCAGGATTTCCGCCGCACCGAACTTGGCCTGGGCCAGATGGGCGTAGTAGCGGCAGAAGTCGGCGGCCTCGCGCACCTCGGCCACACCGTCGGCTAGGGTCTTGCCCGCCTCGCGCGTGCAGATGGCGATCAGCCTGTCGCGGTTGGCCTCCAGGATGTCTCCCATGGCCCGCAGCACCTCGGCGCGGCGGAACCCGCCGAGCGCGTCCCAGGCCGGCTGCGCCGCCCTGGCGGCGGCGAAGGCCGCATCGATGTCGGCGGGCGAGGCTTCACTGGCCTTGCCGATGACCAGGGCGCTGTCGGCGGGGCTGCACACCGGCCGTAGATCAAGGCCCGCAAGCGACTTGCCCGCCACCAGCGGACCGGCTGAAAGCGGCTCCAGTGCGCGGCAGGCCGCCGTCAGGCGCGCGGCCTCGTCGGGGATCGAGAGATCGACGCCCAGAGAGTTTTTCCGCTCGCCGCCATAGATGTCGGCGGGGCGGGGGATTTTCGGGTGCGGTCCGATGCCGGCCTTCTCCACGGCGGCGACCGGATCGATCACCACGTCCTGGGCCGGCACCCGCTCGTCCAGCAGGGCATGGACAAAGGAGGTGTTGGCGCCGTTCTCCAGCAGGCGGCGCACCAGATAGGGCAACAGGTCCTCATGTCCGCCGACGGGGGCGTATGTACGCACCACGGCGCCCGCATGCAGCTCGCCAGCGGCCTTGTAGAGCGCCTCGCCCATGCCGTGCAGGCGCTGGAACTCGATCTTCACGCCGGCCTCCGCCGCCATGGTCTGGACGGCGGCGAGCGTATGGGCGTTGTGAGTGGCGAACTGCGCGTAGAGGTTCGGCGCGGCGCCGATCAGGGCGCGGGCGCAGACCAGATACGAGAGGTCGGTGGCCGCCTTCGTGCTGAACACCGGATAGTCGGGTCGGCCGGCCACCTGGGCGCGCTTGATCTCGCTGTCCCAATAGGCGCCCTTGACCAGCCGCACCATCAACCGCCGGCCGCTGCCGCGCGCGATCTCGGCCACCCGCTCGACCGCGAGCCGTGCACGCTTCTGATAGGCCTGCACCGCCAAGCCGAGGCCCTGCCACTCGCCCAGTTCAGGCTCCCGCGCCAGGCGGTCCAGCAGCTTCAGCGACAGGGTCAGCCGGTCGGCCTCCTCGGCGTCGATGGTGAAGTTGATGTCGTGCTTGGCCGCGATCAGCGCTAGGCGCTTGGTGCGCGGATAGAGCTCGTCCCAAACGCGCTCCTCGTGGGTGGCCTCGTAGCGCGGCGACAGGGCCGACAGCTTCACCGACACCCCATGCCCGGCCTCCGGCCCCGCGCCCTTCGAGGCCTGGCCCACGGCCTCCAGGGCGTCCGCGTAGGCCTGCTCATAACGCGCCGCGTCGGCGGCCGTCCGCGCCCCTTCGCCCAGCATGTCGAAGGAGCAGACCTGACCCTCCTTGGCCGCGCGCTTCAAGGCCAGGGCGATCGTCCGGCCCAGCACGAACTGCTCGCCCATGATGCCGATAGCCTGGGCCACGGCCTTACGCACCACCGGCTCGCCGATCCGTTCCACCAGGCGCTTGAGGAAGCCCGGCAGGTCGTTGCGGGCCTGATCGTCCACCTCCACCAGCTTGCCGGTCAGCATCAGGCCCCACGTCGAAGCATTGACGAACAGGCTGTCGGATTGGCCCAGGTGGCTCGCCCAGTCGGCGTTGCCGATCTTCTCGGCGATCAGCCGGTCGCGTGTTTCCGGGTCGGGGGTGCGCAGCAGGGCCTCGGCCAGGCACATCAGGGCCAGGCCCTCGCGGGTGCCCAGGCTGAATTCCTGCAGGAAGCTCTCGACCACGCCCTGACGGTTGGCCGACTTCCTCGCCGCCCGCACCAAATCCTCCGCCTGGGTCCGGACCGCGGCGCGCTGCTGCCCCGACAGGGGCTGGGCGGCCAGCAGGGCGGTGACCGCCTCGGTCTCGTCCCGGTACTTGGCGGAAAGGTCGTCGAGAGCGGTCCAGGAGGTCATGGTTCGCGGCCTTGAGAGATGTGAACTTCCATCGTCCGGCGTAAAGCTTATGCTATCGAATGTCCTGCGGAGATCGAGGCGTATCTCCGTACGAAATCACCAAACGAGCACATCATGACGAACACTGTGCAGTTGGACGACATCGACCGCCGACTGCTGCGGGTCCTGCAGCGCGACGGGCGGATCAGCAATCTCGACCTGGCGCAGCAATGCCACCTCTCGCCCTCGGCCTGTTCCGATCGGGTGCGCCGCCTGAAGGATCGCGGCGTCATCCTGGGTTACTCGGCGTTGCTAGATCCGATGGCCATAGACCGGGCGCTGCTGATCTTCGTCGAGGTCCAGCTCGATCGCACCACCGGCGACACCTTCAACGAGTTCGCCCAGGCCGCCCAGCGCAGTCCGGAAATCCTCGAATGCCACATGGTGGCCGGCGGCTTCGACTACCTGATCAAGGCCCGCGTGCGCGACATGGAAGCCTATCGCGGCTTCCTGGGCGATGTCCTGGTGCGGATGCCAGGCGTGCGCGAGACCCGCACCTACGCGGTGCTGGAAGAGGTGAAGTCGGTGACCGAGTTGCCGGTCTAGCTTGAACATCTCAAGTTCGCCGAACGCCGGTTTGTCTGCTAGCCTGCCCACAAGGCGCAGCTTGGGGGCAGGGCTATGTACAAGGTCAATCTCACCGCGTCGTACTTCCCCGCCCAGGCGGACGACCATGTCCTGGAGACCACGGTCGGCGGCGTGTTGCGCGCGCGTGCAGGCACATCGCCTGACGCGCCGGCTCTCGTCGAGGTCGACATGGCCGGCGCCCTTGGCCGGCGCTGGACCTATGCCGAACTGCTGAGGGACTCCGAGCGCCTCGCCCGCGCGCTGATGTCGCGCTACCGCCCGGGCGAGCGCATCGCCGTCTGGGCGCCGAACCTGCCCGAATGGGTGATCCTGGAATATGCCGCAGGGCTCGCAGGTTTGACGCTCGTCACGGCCAACCCGGCCTACCGCCCTCGCGAGCTGGCCTATGTTCTCGAACAATCGGGCGCCGTGGGCCTGTTCATCGTCAACGAGTATCGCGGTAACCCGATGGGCCAGATCGCCGCCCAGGTGGCGGCCGACCTGCCTGCCCTGCGCGAGGTGGTCGACCTGGAGGATCACGCCGCGCTGTTCGTCGACGAGAATGGCGGGGCCGTCCTGCCAGACGTGGCCTCGGGAGACCCGGCCCAGATTCAATATACCTCGGGCACGACAGGTTTCCCCAAGGGCGCGGTGCTGCATCACCGCGGGATCACCAACAACGCACGCTACTCCTACGTGCGCATCGGCGCCCGGCTGGGCGATGTCACCCTCAACTACATGCCGATGTTCCACACCGCCGGCTGCGGACTGGCCACCCTGGGGGCGGTCCAGTTCGGATGCTGCATGATCCTCGCCCGATTGTTCGATCCCGGCCGGATGCTGGACATCATCGAGGCCGAGCGGGTGAACATCATGCTGGGCGTGCCCACCATGCTGGTCGGCCTGCTGGAGGCCCAGGCCGATCGGGCGCGTGACGTCTCCTCCGTCCGCGTCGCGGCCTCGGGCGGTTCGATGGTGCCTCCTGAGCTGGTGCGCCGCATCCGATCGGTGTTCGACTGCGGTTTCCAGACCGTCTACGGCCAGACGGAGGCCTCGCCCCTGCTGACCCAGACCCGCAGCGAGGATTCCGTGGAAGACCTCTGCGAGACGGTCGGCCAGGCTATGCCCCAGACCGAGCTCTCTATCCGCGACCCGAAGACCGACGCTGTTCAGCCAATCGGCGCCGTGGGCGAGATCTGCGCGCGGGGCTACAATATCATGCTGGAATACAACGGGAATCCGGCGGCGACGGCGGCCACGATCGATCCCCAGGGCTGGCTTCACACCGGCGATCTCGGCACGATGGATGCTCGTGGCTATCTGAAGATCACTGGGCGGGTGAAGGAGATGATCATCCGGGGTGGAGAGAACCTGTTCCCCGCCGAGATCGAGAACGTCCTGCTGGAACACCCCGATGTGGCCGAGGTCGCCATCGTCGGCGCCCCCGATGCGCGGTGGGGCGAGATCGTGATCTGTTTCCTGCGGCTGACCCCGGGCGCCCAACTCGACACGCCGGCGCTGGTCGCACACTGTCGCGCCAATATCGCGCCTCAGAAGACCCCGGCGCACTGGATCGAGGTCAATGAGTGGCCGCTCACCGGCTCGGGCAAGATCCAGCGGTTCGTCCTGCGCGACCGCTTCGTGGCTGGCGAGTTCGCTCAGTAGCCAGCGTCGAACGACACCCGGCCCACGACCGGCTCACCCGCCCGGAAGCGCGCGATGTTCGAGGCGACCTGACGCGCGCCGCTGGCGGGGTCTGTGATCGCCGCCGCGTGGGGCGTGACGGTGATCCGCGGGTGACGCCAGAACGGATGATCCGTGGGCAGGGGCTCGACGGCGAACACGTCAAGGACGGCGTGGCTAAGCCGCCCGGAGTCCAGAGCCGGGATCAGGTCGGCCTCGACCAGATGACCACCGCGTCCCACACTGATGATCGCCGCCCCCGGTCGCATTCGCTCGAAGGTCTCGGCGCCAAGAATTCCTTGGGTCTCCGGCGTCAGCGGCAGCAGGTTCACGACGATCTCGCTGCGGGCCAGCAGATCGCCGAGATCGCCCTGGCTGCGCGTCCAGTGCGAGACCGGAAATCCGACTGCTTCCAGCATCTTGGCGCAGGCTCTTCCCATCTCGCCGTAACCCAGCAGGCCAACTTGCCGCGCGGTGGTGGGCGGTTGCGGCAGCTTGTTCCAAAGGCCCTTCGCCTGCTGGACGGCATAGGCCGGCGCCTGGCGGTGGAGGGCCAGGACGTGGGCCGTCACCGCCTCGGCCATCTGGGCCGCCAGGGTGGGGTCGATCAGGCGCGCCAGCACGGCATGGCGGGGCAGGGCAGGGTCGGTCATCAGGCCGTCGACCCCGGCCCAGGCGGACTGGATGAACTTAAGGTTCGGCAGGGTCGCCAACTCACCGGGCGCAGGATTGGCGACGACGGCGATCTCAACCGACGCCCGGTCGTCCGGCAGGCCGGCGATGATCGGTTCGCCCAGGGACTGCGCCAGCAGCTCGCGCCAGAGCTTGGTCGGGCCAGCGTCCAGGCGCGAGAGAAACGGAATCGTCATTCGGTCCTCCGGTCTTGCGCGAGGGGGTCCTTCGGCGCGAGGCTCGCGCGCATGAAACTGGATTCCGCCGACTCCGCCATCCTCGACACGCTCGCAAACCAGGAGACCGAGCTGATCGACCGCGCCATCGCTTGGTGCGCCATCGGCTCGGGCAGCCGCAACCTGGCGGGCCTGGAGGCCCAATGCGCGGTCTTCCAAGCCGTGCTCGCCGACCTGCCGGGCGAGGTCGCGGCCCTGGCCCTGGCCGACAGCCATGAGGTCGCCGCCGACGGCGAGCTCAAGGCCCAGCGCCATACGCCCTGCCTGCGGCTGACCGTACGCCCCGAGGCCCCGGTCCAGGTCGTGCTGACGGGCCACTACGACACGGTCTATCCGGCGGAGAGCGGCTTCACCCAGGTGGTGATCCGCCCGGACGGGGCGCTGAACGGCCCGGGCATCGCCGACATGAAGGGCGGCATCAGCGTCATGTTGGCGGCCCTGGCGGCCTTCGAGCATCACCCAGCCCGCGGCGGCCTCGGCTACAACGTCCTACTCTCGCCCGATGAAGAGATCGGCTCCCTTGCCTCGGCTCCGCACCTGGCCGCGCTGGCGCGCGGCGGTCACGTGGGCCTGACCTACGAACCGGCCATGGCCGGCGGCGCGCTGGCCGCTCAACGCAAAGGGTCCGGCAACTTCCATGTGGTGGTGAAGGGCCGCGCCGCTCATGCCGGGCGCGACTTCGACAAGGGCCGCAACGCCATCGCCGCCGCGGCCGACCTCGCCGTGCGCCTGGTCGCCGCCAATGGCGCGCGCGAGGGCGTCACCCTCAACGTGGCCCGTATCGACGGCGGCGGACCGCTGAACATGGTGCCTGACCGCGCTGTGGTGCGGTTCAATATCCGACTGCCGGACCGCGAGGCCGGGGAGTGGGCGCTGAAGTTCGTGCAGGACGCCGTGGCCGCCACCGCCTGCGAGGGCATTGAGGCGCACCTGCATGGCGGCTTCACGCGCCCCGCAAAGCCCTTCACCCCGGCCCAGGAGCAGCTGTTTGGCGCGGTGAAGGAAGCCGGCGCGTTGCTCGGCCAGGAGATCACCTGGGCTTCCTCCGGAGGAGTCTGCGAGGGCAACAACCTTTTCGCCGCCGGCCTGCCCAATGTGGACACCCTGGGCGTCCGCGGCGGCGACATCCACAGCGAGGACGAGCACGCCTGGCCCGAAAGCTTCGTTGAACGCGCCCAACTCTCCGCCCTGATCCTCGCCAAGCTTGCCACCGGCGACATCCCGGCGGCGCAGATCAAGGCCGCGATGGGACAGGCGTGACCGGCGTCCCGCGGTAGGGCTTCGCGTCCTTCATCAGGATGTGGCTAGCGATCTTGTCGACACCCAAGCCTTCCTGCAGCAGCCGGTCGGCCAGGTCTCCCCACGCCCGGACGTCGGGCGCCACCACCTTGATCAAGTAGTCGAAGGAGCCCGAGACCTGGGCGGCCTCCACCACCTCGGGGATCTCAGCCAGCACAGCCTCGAAGGCCAGCAGGTCGGCCGGACGATGGCTCTTCAGCGTCACCTCGCCATAGACGGTCACCGTCGGGCGTATGCGTTCGATGTCCAGGCGGGCGTGATAGCCTTGGATCAGGCCATCGGCCTCCAGCCGCCGCACACGGGCCAGGCAAGCGCTCGCCGACAGCGCCACCTGCTGGGCCAGAGCCTGGTTGGTGATCCGCCCGTCGGCCTGGAGAATCGCCAGGATCCTCAGGTCCAAACGGTCGAGCGTAGAATATCCGTCCAAGGCCATGTTTCGCCGCATGATCTGCGGCGAGACCCCCGGTCTTCCGCCGCCCATTTCGCACAAACCCTAGCACAATAAGCCTCCTGAGCTTCGATCATTCTGCGGAGGATTTCATGATCGCCACCGGCGTCGTTATCCGAGCCGCGGGAGCCAACGATCTCGAGGCCCTGCACACCCTGGCCAAGTCCGCGGGCCTGGGCATGACCAATCTGCCGTCCTGCCGCGACAAACTAGCCGCCTTGCTGGCCGGCAGCGCCGCGGCCTTCGCCGGCGCGCGCGGCCACAGCCAGATGCTGCTGGTGCTCGAGAATGACGGCGAGGTGGTCGGCACGGGCTGCATCTTCCCCAGCGTGGGCGGCGACTGGCCGTTCTACTCCTACCGCATCGGCCGCATCCGCCAGAGCTCCCAGGCGCTCGGCAAGACGGTCGAGAACACCCTCCTGACTCCGGTCAACGACTATGACGGCTCAGCCGAGGTCGGCGGCCTGTTCGTGCGGCCGGGCCTGCGCGGCGTGGCGGGCGGGCGTCTGATGGCGCGCAGCCGCTACCTGTTCATGGCCGACCATCGCGACTGGTTCGGCGATCGGGTGGTCTCCGAGCTTCGCGGCTTCCAGGACGAGGACGGCGTCTCGCCCTTCTGGGAGGCGGTGGGCAAGCGGTTCTACGGCCTGGAGTTCTCCGAAGCCGACAAGATCAGCGTCGGCGCCGGCAAGCAGGTGATCGCCGACCTGGGCCCCAAGTACCCGATCTATCTGAACCTGCTATCGCCGGAAGCCGCCGCGGCCGTCGGCCGCTGCCATCCCGACGGCCAGCGCGCCCAGACCCTGCTGATGGAGGAGGGTTTCCGATTTGAGGGTTGCGTCGACATTTTCGACGGCGGTCCGACCATGGTCGCCGACATCGACAGCCTGAAGGCCGTGCGCGACAGCCGGGTCGCCACCGTGGCGGCCATCAGCGCCTGCGAAGACGGCCCCGAGATGCTGGTGGCCACGGGCCACGGCGCTGGGTTCCGCGCCTCGCGCGGCCGGATCTGGCGCGGCGAGGGCGGCCTCACCCTGCCGCCGGACTTGGCGCAGGCGCTCGATGTTCAAGTTGGAGACCGGGTGCGTCATGTCGAGTTCTGAGCTGATCTCCACCGACCCCTGCACAGACGAGGTTGTCTGGCGCGGCCCGGCAGCTTCGGCGGGGCAGGTGGACGCCGCCCTGCTCCGCGCGCGCGAAGGCTTCGCGGTCTGGTCGGCGACGCCGCTGGAAGACCGCTGCCGCATCGCCCGCGCCTTCGCCGATCTCGCCCGCGAGCGCCGCGAGGACATCGCGCGGCTAATCAGCCGCGAGACCGGCAAGCCGTTCTGGGAAACCCTGACCGAGGCCGACACCGTCAGCTCCAAGATCGAGGTCTCCATCCGCGCCCAGGCTGAACGCGCCGGCGAGCGGAGTGGGGAGGCGGCCGGAGCCCGGGCGCGCCTGGCCCATCGGCCGCACGGCGTGCTGGCGGTGGTGGGGCCGTTCAATTTCCCCATGCACCTGCCCAACGGCCATATGGCGCCGGCGCTGCTGGCCGGCAACGCGGTGGTGTTCAAGCCTAGCGAGAAGACCCCTGCCAGCGGTGTCATGCTTGTCGACCTGTGGCGCGAGGCTGGCGTCCCTCACGACGTCTTGCAGGTGCTGACCGGCGGCGCGGAGACCGCCAAGGCCTTGGTCGCCCACGAGGCCGTCGATGGCGTCCTGTTCACCGGCGGCGTCGCGGCGGGTAAGGCGATCCATGTCGCGCTCGCCGACCAGCCGCAGAAGATCGTGGCCCTGGAGCTGGGCGGCAACAACCCGCTGATCGCCTGGGATCTGGCCGACGCCGAAAGCGCGGCCCACCTGATCGTCCAGTCGGCCTATGTCTCGGCCGGGCAGCGTTGTTCCTGCGCCCGCCGCCTGATCGTGCCGCAGGGCGCGGCGGGCGATACCATCGTCGAGGCGCTCACCGCGCTCATCGACCGCATCAAGGTCGGCGCGCCATTCGGCGATCCCCAGCCCTTCATGGGGCCTGTGATCGACCTGGCCTCGTCAAGGGGCCTGCTGCTGGCCCAACAGCGGCTGGGCGGCAAGGCGATCCGTGAACTCGCGCCCACCACGCCGGACCGGCCCTACCTGACCCCCGGTCTCGTGGACGTCACCGGCGTCGGGGTCGCCGACAGTGAGAATTTCGGCCCCTTGCTCCAGCTCATTCGCGTGGCGGACTTCGACACGGCCATCGCCACCGCCAACGCCACCCGTTTCGGCTTGGCCGCGGGTCTGCTCAGCGACGACGAAGCCCTCTATCGCCGGTTCTGGAGGGAAGTCCGCGCCGGCATCGTCAACTGGAACCGTCCGACCACGGGCGCTGCGGCCACGGCCCCCTTCGGCGGGCCCGGGCTGTCGGGCAACCACCGTCCCAGCGCCTACTACGCCGCCGACTATTGCGCCTATCCGGTGGCCAGCATCGAGGCCGACACAACCCAGTTCCGCATCGGTACGGGCCTGGCCGCGTGACGCCCATCTCCACGACCACCGTCGAGATCAACTTCGACGGCCTGGTCGGGCCGACCCATAACTATGCTGGCCTCTCGCCGGGCAATGTCGCCTCGCAGAGCAATTTCGGCGAGACCGCCTATCCCCGCGCCGCGGCCCTGCAAGGCCTGGCCAAGATGCGCGCGGTCATGGACCTGGGCCTGACCCAGGGCTTCCTGCCGCCGCCTCTGCGCCCGGCCGCCGGCGCCTTGCGCGCCTTCGGCTTCGCGGGTTCGGACGACGAGATCCTGGCCCGGGCCGCCTCGGAGGATCTCGCCCTGTTCCGCGCGGTCTGCTCGGCGTCCAGCATGTGGCGCGCCAACGCCGCGACCATCCTGTCCGCTCCCGACACCGCCGACGGCCGCGTTCACATGGTCACAGCCAATCTCGCCGGCATGCTCCATCGCAGCTTCGAGGGCCCCGAAACCCACGCGCTTCTGCGCCGTGTGTTCCGTGACGACACCCGCTTCGCTGTCCATCCACCCCTGCCGTCCGCCCGCCATTTCGGCGACGAAGGCGCGGCCAACCACATGCGGCTGGCCTCCAGCCACGGCGCGGCCGGGATCAATGTCTTCGCCCATGGCGAACTGCGCGGCGGAGCTTTCCCCGAGCGCCAGAGCCGGCGCGCCAGCGAGGCCGTCGCCCGCCTCGCTGGGCTCGCCGATCCGCTCTACGCCCTGCAGAACGCCAAGGCCGTCCAGGCCGGCGCCTTCCACAACGACGTGGTCGCCGTGGCCAACGAGAGCGTGCTGCTGACCCATCCGGACGCCTTCGAGGACGCCCAAGGTCTCTACGCCGCCCTGCATGGCCGTCTGCCCAACCTGCAGGTGGTGGAGACGCGAGGGATCAGCCTGGCCGACGCCATCGGCTCTTATCTGTTCAACTCCCAGCTCGTGACCCTGCCGGACGGGGCCATGGCCCTGGTCCTGCCCATCGAGGCCCAGGAGAACGCCGCTGTCTGGACCGAGGTCGAGCGTATCGTCGCCGCCAAAAACCCGATCTCTCGCGCTTTCGTGGTCGATGTCCGCGAGAGCATGCGCAACGGCGGCGGCCCTGCCTGCCTGCGGCTTCGCGTTCCGGTGGACGAGGCGGCCAAGGCCGGGATCGACCCGCGCTATCTGCTGGACGAAGCCCGCTGGGAGCGGTTGATGCGGACGGTGGAAGTCCATTGGCCTGAGGCTGTCGCGCCGGGCGATCTCGCCAATCCGGACCTGTGGGCGCAGGCGCGGGCGGCCCACGCGGCCTTGGAACAGGCGACCGGCGCCTAGGCCACCAGAAACCGGCTCACCGCCGCCGCGAGGCCGGCGATCACCACGGTCGCCGCCACCAGCGTAATCGCCAGCCGCGGCTCGATCCTCAGCAGGTCGCGCGGGGCGACCTGGGCCGAGATCGCGCAGACGCCGCCCAGCAAAAGGATTTGCGAGGCCGTCGCCATGGCCGGCAGCATCGCCTCGGGGATCAGACCGAAGTTCCGCGCCGTCATCAGCGCCGCGAACCCCCAGACGAACAACGGCGGGCCAGGGAAACGGGTCGCGCCCGTTCCGCGCATGCTGAGCGCGATGGCGATCACCACCGGACCCAGCCACAGGATCCGCGACAGCTTGGCCAGGGCCGCCGAGGCCTCCGTGGCTGGCGAGACCGACGAGCCGGCGGCCACCACCTGTGCGACATCGTGGATCGAGAGGCCGAGGAACACGCCGATCTGGCGCGGGCTGAAGTCGAGGCTGGCGGCGATCAGGGGATAGGCCACCATGGCCACGGTGGAGAGCAGGTTCACCCCGACCACCACCAGGGCGGTGGTCTTGCGGCTCTTCTCAGTGTCGGGCAGGGCGCTGGCCGCGGCCATGGCCGCCGAAGCGCCGCAGATGGAAACCGCGCTGGCGGCGATCAGGGCCTCGACCAGCGGCAGGCCGGCCAGGGCGCCGATGGCGGTTCCGATGCCGAGACTGGTCATCACGAGTGCGCCGCTGGCGAGCGCCACGGGCAGGCCCAGGGCGGCGAGCTCGACCCAGGCGATCTGGGCGCCCAGCAGGGCCACGCCGATCTTCAGGCCGGGCTTCGACCACCAGCACAGGCCGGTCTTCACCGACGCCGAGACACCGGCCACCGCCAGACCCATGCCCGCCAGGGCCGCCAGGATCGGCGCCGGGAAGCCCGTCGCGCGCCCGACGCCCCAGCAAGCCAGGGCAAAGGCTCCGACCAGCGCGAACCCCACCGCCGGATGGGCGATCAGGCGGACGCGGGGCAGGGCGGGGATGTGGGTCAAGCGCGCAGAACCTCGCCGCCGGACGAGGCCTGCGGTCGATGCCGGGCGCTCATCCGCGCATGCAAGCGCTGGACGCAGAGACTGGCGGTCTTCTCAAACCAGAAGGGGAAGACGGCGTGGACGATGCAGGCCAGGCCCGCGACGATCATGGTCGCGCCGAACCGCGAGGCTTGGCCCAGGTGCTCACCATAGGACTCGCCCACATCGCTCGGATGCCGGTTGAACGCGTCGAACATCTCGCCCCCTCAGGAATGCCACTGTCCCAAAGAGTGCGGCGCGAGCACGAGAAAGGCATTGTCTCGTTTGCCGTCGCAACGGCAGAATGGAGAACATCATTCTCTTCGGGTGACCTTCAACGTGCCAGACATTCTCCTCGACCAGATAGATCGGCGAATCCTTCGTGAGCTCCAGGCCGACGCCACCATCCCTGTGGCCGAACTCGCCGAACGGGTCGGTCTGTCCCAGACGCCCTGCTGGAAGCGGGTCAAGCGTCTGACAGACGAAGGCGTCATCGAGCGCCGCGTGGCCCTGCTGGCGCGGGAGAAGCTGGACCTGGGCCTGGTGGTCTTCGTCTCGATCAAGACCAGCCACCACGACGAGGCCTGGATCGCGGCCTTCGCCAAGGGCGCGGCGGCCCTGCCCGAGGTGGTGGAGTTCTACCGCATGGCGGGCGAAACCGACTATCTGCTGAAGGTGGTGGTCTCCGATATCGCGGCCTATGACCGCTTCTATAAACGCCTGATCGCCACCGCGCCGTTGAACGACGTCTCCTCCGCCTTCGCCATGGAGCAGATCAAGTTCACCACCGCTCTGCCGCTCTGAGGGACGATGAACCTCCACGACCTGCTAGCCGCCCGCTTTCCCGACGACCGCGCCAAGCCCGCATTCTTGCTCGCCGATGGCTCAGTCATCTCCTACGGCGCCTTCGAGGACGACATCGCCCGCACCGCCGCCCTGCTGATCGAGCACGAGGTCGAGCCCGGCGACCGCATCGCCCTGCAGTCGGAGAAGAGCGTCGCCGCCGTAGTGGTCTATCTGGCGACGCTCAAGGTCGGCGCCGTCTTCCTGCCGCTGAACACCGCCTATACGGAAAGCGAGGTCGACTACTTCCTCGACGACGCCGAGCCGGTGCTGTTCGTGGAGGACGCAGAGGCCTTCGTGGCCGACGCCCGCTCGCGCGCGCCTCTCACCGCATCCGTGCCGCGCGACGACGCCGATCTCGCCTCGATCATCTACACATCCGGCACCACCGGCCGCTCCAAAGGCGTCGTGCTGTCGGCCGGGCGCTGCATTGCCGCGGCCCGCGACACCGTCGTCTTCGACAAGCTTACCGACCGCGACGAGGTGCTGGCCTATCTGCCGCTCGCCTGGGTCGGCGACCATTACCTGAACTATGCGCAAGCGCTGGTGGCCGGCTTCTGCATGGCCTGCCCGGAATCGGCCGAC
>NZ_JANOCX010000127.1:0-9076 GCF_031412415.1 Phenylobacterium sp. | reverse complement strand
CGGCGATGGCCGCCTCGACGCTCTCATAGATCCGCGCCGCGTTCAGCGGCCACTCGGCGCCGGAGGCCGCGGCCCAGGCATGGTCCTGCGGCCAGCCATCGCGCGGATTGACCAGGCGAAGGTCCGCCAGGCCGAAATTGGCCATGGCGCGGGCCACCGCGCCGATGTTCTGGGCCAGTTGCGGCTTGTCGAGGATGATGCAGGGCGGGGTCATGCGGCGTTTTCATTCCGATGCGGCGGCCGTGCAACCCCCCAGGGCCTTTGCCTCGTGGCGCGGGCCTAGTATACGGCGACCAACCTTATCGTTACGCCCTCGGAGCGCTTCGCCCTCATGGCCAAGAAGATCAAAGTCGCCAACCCTGTCGTCGACCTCGACGGGGACGAGATGACGCGCATCATCTGGAAGTGGATCAAGGACAAGCTGATCTTCCCCTACCTCGATATCGAGCTCGACTATTACGACCTCGGCATGGAGCATCGCGACGCCACCGACGACAAGGTGACAATCGAGGCGGCCGAGGCGATCAAGCGCCACGGTGTCGGCGTCAAGTGCGCCACCATCACCCCGGACGAAGCCCGGGTCGAAGAATTCAAGCTGAAGAAGATGTGGAAGTCGCCGAACGGCACCATCCGCAACATCCTGGGCGGCGTGGTCTTCCGTGAACCGATCATCTGCAAGAACGTGCCCCGCCTGATCCCGGGCTGGACCCAGCCGATCATCATCGGCCGCCACGCCTTCGGCGACCAGTACCGGGCTACCGACTTCCTGGTCCCCGGCCCCGGCACCATGACCATCAAGTGGGTCGGCGACGACGGCCAGACCATCGAGCACGAGGTGTTCAAGTACCCCAGCTCCGGCGTGGCCATGGCCATGTACAACCTCGACGACTCGATCCGCGAGTTCGCCCACGCCAGCTTCGCCTACGCCGTGAAGCGCAAGTACCCGCTGTACCTCTCGACCAAGAACACCATCCTCAAGGCCTATGACGGGCGCTTCAAGGACATCTTCGCCGAGGTCTTCAAGGACTACGAAGCCCAGTTCAAGGAAGCCGGCATCGTCTACGAGCACCGCCTCATCGACGACATGGTGGCCTCCGCGCTCAAGTGGTCCGGCGGCTTCATCTGGGCCTGCAAGAACTATGACGGCGACGTGCAGTCCGACGAAGTGGCCCAGGGCTTCGGTTCGCTGGGCCTGATGACCTCGGTGCTGATCACCCCGGACGGCAAGACCATGGAGGCCGAGGCCGCCCACGGCACCGTCACGCGCCACTTCCGCCAGCATCAGCGCGGCGAGAGCACCTCGACCAACTCCATCGCCTCGATCTTCGCCTGGACCCAAGGCCTGAAGCACCGCGCCAAGCTGGACGGCAACCCGGAACTCGACCACTTCGCCGACACCCTGGAGAAGGTCTGCGTCTCCACCGTCGAGAGCGGCTCGATGACCAAGGATCTCGCCCTGCTGGTCGGCGACACCCAAGGGTGGCTGACCACCGAGGGCTTCATCGACAAGGTCGCGGCCAATCTCGAGAAGGCGCTGGCCGAGTCGCCCGCCGCCTAAGGTCATGGACCCCCGCGCGCCCCACGGCTGGAGCCTGGCGCGGGCGGTGTTCCGCTTGATCGTCGTCTTGATGCTGGGAACGGCGCTGACCTTCGCGGTCGCGCCGTTCTTCGCGTTCCGGGCCCTGAAGGCCGCCGCCCGCGACGGCGATGGACAGGCCCTGGCCGAACTCGTCGATTACCGCGCCGTGCGCGAGGGCCTGCGTCCCCAGATGGCCGCGAAACCCGTGGCCGCACCGGCGCCGCCGGACATCTGGTCCGATCCCATCGGCGCGGTGCGCCGCGCCATCGAGCCGCTGACCCCGCCGCCGCCGGCCGTCGAGCCTTACCTCGACGCCGCGGGCCTCTATGATCTCACCCGCGGCTATGCGCCGGGCAAGGCGCCCGCCGACGCCAAGGCCGCCTTCCCCAAGCTGCGATACTGGGGACCCAACCGCGCGCGCTTCGCCGTGGCGGCGCCGGGCGCGGCCGAACCCGTGGTGTTCAGCTTCCAGCGCCGCGACCTGTTCACTTGGAAACTGGTCCAGATCCGGGCCCCCCGCGGCGGATCGTGAGGCGATAGCCTGTCACGCGAGCGACAAACAACCTTCGCCGCTCCGACATGAACCACTGTTAGGCGAGTCCCAACTCAGGGGGACTATCCATGATCTCGACCCGTCAGGGCGCGCTCGCCGCGGCCTCAGCCTTTGCGCTTTTCGCGTGCGGACAGGCCCATGCCCAATCCACCGTCTACACCACGCCGAACCTGACGACCGCGACCGGCGCTCAGTCGGTCAGCCTGGGCGGTCAGACGTTCACCAACCAGGGTCTTGTGGGGGTCGGGCGGCTTGCGGCGACGACGCGAGACTTCGCCGGCGAGACGCTTGGCTCATTCTCCGGGATGGCGATGGATCTGGGATCATGGCGGCGACGCGCCGATGGAACCTACTCCGGCAAGATGTTCACCCTGCCCGACCGCGGCCCCAATGACGTCGGCCCCTTTGTCGGAACCACCAACTATCGCAATCGTGTGCATACCCACGATCTAGTTCTGGCGCCCTACACGGGATCGGCCAACCTGCCCGCCGCCACCGCCTCGCAGAACCAGCTCGCGATCACGCCGACGGGCGGCTTCCTGCTGACCGACGCCAATGGTCAGAATTTCACGGGCAAGGACGCCGGTTCCAATGTGATCACCCGGGGCGGTATCCAGTATCCCAGTCCCGCCACCGGCGAGGGCGCAGGCCGGATCAGCATGGACTCGGAGGCCATCGCCTTTCTCGGTGACGGGTCCTTCTATATCTCGGACGAATACGCCGCCGGGATCTACTATTTCGACCGCACCGGCCGGCAGATCGGAGCCATCCAGACCGTGAGCGCCCTGCTGCCACGCACGGCGGGCGTCGTCGACATGAACGGCGTCAACCCACCCGCGAGCGGCCGTCGCAATAACCAGGGTCTCGAGGCTCTGGCGGTCACACCCGACGGCGGCAAGCTGGTGACAATCTTGCAAAGCGCTACGGTGCAGGACACCGGCCCGGGCAACCAAGGCCGCAACAACACCCGCATCCTGGTCTACGACATCGCTAGCAGCCGGACACCGACGAACCCGGTCGAGCATTATGTCCTGCAATTGCCGATCGTCAGCGCGCCAGGCATCGGTGGGGCGCCGACCGCCGCCGCCGCCCAATCTGAGATGTTGGCGCTCAACGCTAACCAGTTTCTGGTCCTGTCGCGAGATGGGGTGGGTCGCGGCTCAGGCGCCAACGCCGCCAATTCGCCCGTCTACAAGAGCGTCTTATTGGTCGATACGACGGGCGCCACCAACCTAGCCGGCACGGCTTTCGAGAACACGGCGACCGGCGCGGTCTCGCCTGGCGGCGTGCTGAACACGACGATCAAGCCGGTGCAACAGGTCCAGTTGGTCAACATGCTGAACCCGGTGCAGCTCGGCAAGTTCGGCCTCAACCTGAAGACGGCGCCGTCCGACATCCTGTCCGTCTCCGAGAAGTGGGAGGCCATGGGTCTGGTCCCGGTTCTCGAGGAAAACGCTCCCCGCGACTTCTTCCTGCTGGTCGGCAACGACAATGACTTCATGGCCAACAACGGCCGCATCAACGGCCAGGACTTCGACGCATCGCTGAGCGGCGCCGGAGGTACTGGCAACAACGACAGCCTAGTCCTGGTCTACCGCCTGACCCTACCGACCTATGTCGATCCGATGGCCCTGTCTGCGATGAAGGCCGCGGTCCCTGCCGCAACCGTCGTCGCCGGCGCGGCGGCGCTCGATCTTGGTTCGGCGGCGTCCACCGCCGCCCTGGAGGATATCTCGGCCCTGCGCCGCGCCGGCGGTTTCGCCGATGCCGCGCCGCGGATCTGGGTGCAAGGCGATTGGTCGAGCCTGGAAACCCCGGCCGGCGGCGGCTTGGCGGCGCTTTCCGCCGATGGCGCCGGCTTCGCGTTCGGCGTCGACTGGAGCCTGAGCGGACACATCCGACTCGGCGCGGCCGCCGCATATCGGAGCCTCGATGGCGACTTCGGCGCGGGCTACAGCCTCGAAGCCGACGCCATGTCTTTCAGCCTCTATGGCGGCTACGCAGACGCTCAGGGCCTCTATGTTCAGGCAGCCGCCGCCTTGGTCGGCAAGGTCGACTTCGACGAGATCGCCCGACCTGGCGCATATGGCCTCATCGCGAGCGGAGAGACCACCGCGCAGGGCGGTTCCTTCAGCGCCGAGGCCGGCTGGGCTCCACAACTCGGCGCCTTCCGCCTGGGTCCCTACATCGGCGTGGGCGTCAGCCGCATTGAGACCAACGCCTATACCGAGACCGGCGCGTCACTTGGCAACGCGACTATCGGCGAGCACTCCACCAATCGCACCTGGTTCACAGCCGGTGTCGAGGCCAGCGGCCGGCTCGGAAACGTCCTCCCATCGCTGCGGCTGGGCTATGTCTCGGAGTCGGACGACGACGAGACGGTCGGATCAAGGCTGGCTTCCGCCGATCACGTGATGGCGACTCAGTCGCTCAGCCTGCCTTCGTTGGCCGACGACTACGCGGTCGCGGAGCTCGCCCTCGCCGGAGAGACCGCCGGTTTCGGATGGCGGGCGGGCGTCGGCGCCAGGTTTGCCGACGAAACCAGCGCGCGGGTCACTTTCGCGGTTGCTCGACGGTTCTGACCAGATCCCGCGTGACGCTCGGCGCCCGCGTATGTTCTTGTTTCGTTCCATCCGCCGGGTTAGGCTGGAGTCTCCAAGGGACGGGAGGATCGCATGATTGGATATGTGACTATTGGTGCACTCGACGTGGAGGCGGCGACGCCCTTCTACGACGCGGTGCTGGGCGCCATCGGCTATGAGCGTAAGTTTCTGGACGGCGGCTGGGCTGGCTACGGACCCAGGGACGCCGAGGCCAACACCTTTGTATGTCCGCCTGAAAATGGAAGGCCGGCCCAGGGTGGTAATGGGATCATGATCGCCTTCAAGGGCGTCGATAACGCCTCGGTGGACGCCGCTTACGCCGCGGCCCTCGCCCATGGCGGATCCGACGAGGGTGCGCCGGGTCCGCGGCCGCCGGAATCCACCAGCTTCTACGCGGCTTACATGCGCGACCCTACCGGCAACAAGTTCGCTGTCTTCGCCAAAGCCTGACGATCCAAACGACCGACAACAAAAAAGGCCGGGGCGAGCCCCGGCCTTTTCAGTGTCTTAGCGTGATCGCCTAGGCGAAGACGGCGGTCGCGCGGCGGCGGCGAAGCGCCGTGCCGGCCAAGCCGAAGCCCGTGATCATCATCGCCCAGGTGGCGGGCTCGGGCACCGCCGACGGGAGTTGGGTCAGGGTGAAGTCGGCCTTGATCTTGGCGCCGTGGGCCTTGCCGGGGTTGAGGTCAACGAAGCCGCCATTGAAGTCGGCGTTGTCGAGGTCAACCATCAACTTGCCGCCATTGCCGAAGTCGAAGGTGTGGGTGCCGCCATTGTTCCAGGTGACGACGCCCTTGTCGAAGATACCGAAGAAGTATTGGCCGACGGTCGTTCCGCCGACCGCGCCCCCGAAGACTTCCGGCACGGTGAAGGTGAAGCCCACCGAAATCGCCTTCTGGGAAAGGTCGTCGGGATTGACCGAGGTCTCCAGCGTGTAGAGCTTAAAGAGGTCGACCGTCGTCGTTTGATTGAGATCCAGCGAGAAGTTCAGGGTGCTGGCGATCTCCTGGGTCCTCACCACCAGGCCGGGTTCGGCCTGGTTCACCGTGACGCTGTGGTCGCCGGTGAACAGGATGGCGGCTTGGGCCGGAGCGGCCGCGACGGCGAGGGTCGCGGCGGCGGCGGCGATGGTCAGAAACTGGCGCATAATGGAACGGTCCCCACGGTTGTTTCCCGTCGCGCTTCAAGAGACGGGCCAGAAATGTTGGCCCCCGAATACAAACAAGCTCGGCAGTATGCAAACATGGTTAATCCCATCTGGGGTTTAGTGACCAAGTTTCCCCTCACAGGCGAAAAAACCTTGCCCGCTGGGCGACAGAAGCGGCGGCGGCCCGGCCTCGCCGCTACCTTGCCGGGTGTTATCCTCGAATCAGCGCGCTGAGGCTGTCTGGGGCCGAGGGCCCCGAGGCCGGCCATTCCACCGGCTTGACCGCTCTGGGTCAGGCCCCCATCGTCGCCTCTGTTCTCGAGGTCCGGAGCCCCGCCCATGCGCGCCGTCGCCAGCCTGCTCTGCGCCCTTCTCCTCGCCAATCCCGCCGCCGCGGCCGAGGCTTGCAAGGCCTGGGGGCCGGCCGGACCCTTCGGCGCGCTCGACACCACGCTGGTCGACGAGGCCAGCGGCCTGGAGGTCTCAGACCGCTACGGCGACCGGCTCTACCACAACAACGACAGCGGCGACGGCCTGCGGTTCTATGTCTCCGACCTGACCGGCCAGTCGACGCGGGCCGTCGAGATCGAGGGGCCAAAGCCCCGTGACATCGAGGAGATGTCCCTCGGTCCCTGCGGCCGCAAGACCTGCCTCTATCTCGGCGACATCGGCGACAATCCGGGCAAGCGCGACGAGGTGGCCTTCACTCTGGTGGTCGAGAAGAAGGCCTTCAAGGACAAGGTGAAGGCCCTGCGCGTGGTCCGCGCCCGCTATCCGGACGGGCCGCACAACGCCGAAGCCTTCGCGGTGCATCCCAATGGCGACCTCTATCTGGTCACCAAGCCGATCGACGCCAGGATGACGAAGCCGGGACCGGCCCTGGTCTACCGCCTGGCCGCCGCACAGCTTCGGGACGGCAAGGACATCCAGACCTTCGCCAAGCTCGGCGAGATCGACCTGCCGGCGATCATGGCCCAGCACCCCTTCCCCGGCGCCATCGCCACGGCCCTGGACATCAGCGCGGACGGCAAGCGAGCCGTGCTGCTGACCTACATCGCCGCCCTTGTGCTGGACTTCGACCTGGCCAAGGGACTGGATGGTCCCCATCAGGTCGTGCCGCTCAACACCATGCCCCAGCAAGAGGCGGCCGCGTGGCTCCCGGATGGCTCGGGGTTCCTCTACGACACCGAGCTGACACGCAACGCCAAGGGCGCGCGGATCGACCGGGTGCTCTGCAAGACGCCTTAGGCGCCCAGCAGGGCCTTGATCGCCGCGAGGCCCTCGCCGGCCTTGCCGCCGTCCGGGGCGCCGCCCTGGGCGAAGTCGGGACGGCCGCCCGCCCCCTGCCCGCCCATGGCCAGCACGGCGGCCTTGGTCAGGTCCACGGCGTTGAATTTGGCGGAAGCCTCACCGGTCACCGCCACGGCCACCGCGCCCTTGCCGTCGGCCACGCCGATCAGGGCGATGACGCCGTTGGGCACCTGCTTGCGGAACTCCTCGACCATCGGCCGCAGATCCTTGCCGCCCACGCCGTCCATGACCCGCGCGATCGCCTGGACACCGCCAATATCCTCAGGCCCCGAAGGCGCGCCGCCCGAGGCGCCGCCGCCCATGGCGAGCTGGCGCTTGGCCTCGGAGAGCTCCTTCTCCAGCTTGCGGCGCTGGGCGTCGAGGGCGTCGACCCGGGCCAGGACCTCGGAGACCGGGGTCTTGAACTGGTCAGCCAGCGCCTTGGCGACGCCGGCCTGCTCCACCAGCCAGCGGCGCGCCGCCTCGCCGGTCAGGGCCTCGATCCGGCGGACACCCGCCGCGACGCCGCCTTCGCTGACGATCTTGAACAGGGCGATGTCGCCGGTGCGCGCCACGTGGGTGCCGCCGCACAGCTCCACGGAATAGTCGCCGTCGCCGTCCAAGGCGTGGCCGAGAGCCAGGACGCGGACCTTGTCGCCGTACTTCTCGCCAAACAGGGCCACCGCGCCGGCGGCGATCGCCTCGTCGGGCGCCATCTCCTTGGTGACGGCGGGCAGGTTCTGGCGGATCACCGCGTTCACCTCGGCCTCGATCCTGTCGATCTCGACGGGGGTCAGCGGGCCGCCATGGCTGAAGTCGAAGCGCATGCGCTCGCCGTCGACCATCTGGCCCTTCTGCGAAACGTGGGGACCCAGCACATGGTGCAGGGCCGCGTGCAGCAGGTGAGCGGCGGAGTGATTGGAGCGGGTCGTGGTGCGGACCTGGGCGTCGACCTCCAGGCGCGCGTCGGCGCCGACCGCGAGCACGCCCTGCAGGATCTCGATCTCATGGACGAAGAGGTCGCCGGCCTGCTTCTGGGTGTCGAGCACCTTGGCGCGGCCGCCCGTCCACTCGATCTCGCCGATGTCGCCGGCCTGGCCGCCGCTCTCGGCATAGAAGGGCGTGCGGTCGAACACCGCCAGCACGGTCTGGCCCGCCTCGGCTTCGGTGATCTCGGCCGCCGACGCCACCAGGGCCAGCAGCTTTCCGGTCGCCTCCGTGGTCTCGTAGCCCAGGAACTCGGTCGCGCCGAGCCGCTCGCGCAGGGCGAACCATTCGGCGCCCTGGCTGGCCTGGCCAGATCCGGTCCAGGCCTCGCGCGCCTGGTCCTTCTGGCGCTTCATGGCCGCATCGAACCCATCCAGGTCGACGGTCAGGCCCTTGTTGCGCACAGCGTCCTGGGTGAGGTCCAACGGGAAGCCATAGGTGTCGTAGAGCTTGAAGGCGGTCTCGCCGGGCAGCACGCCGCCGGCCTCCATATTCGCCGTCGCCTCGTCCAGCAGGGTCATGCCGCGGCCCAGCGTGCGGCGGAAGCGTTCCTCCTCCTGGCGCAGGGTCTCGACGATCACCGGCTCGGCGCGGCGCAGCTCGGGATAGGCCTGCCCCATCTCGGCCACCAGCACCGGCGCCAGGCGGTGCATCAACGGCTCTTCCGCGCCCAGCAGGTGGGCGTGGCGCATGGCGCGGCGCATGATCCGGCGCAGCACATAGCCGCGCCCCTCGTTCGACGGTGTCACGCCGTCGGCGATCAGGAAGCTGGACGAGCGCAGGTGGTCGGCGATCACCCGGTGTGAGGCGCCGTTGGAGGCTCCGCCGGGCCCGCCCACGAGCTCGCGCGACGCGGCCATGAGCGAGCGGAACAGGTCGACATCGTAGTTGTCGTGCACGCCCTGCAGCACCGCGGC
>NZ_JANOCX010000126.1:0-5966 GCF_031412415.1 Phenylobacterium sp. | reverse complement strand
GCCTGGCCCGAGATCACGAAGGTGTCGGCGCCCGCGCCGCCGGTGGCGACGGCGTCGAAAGCCAGGAAGATCCTGTCGTCGCCGGCCCCGCCGCTCAGCAGATCGAACTGACCAAGGTCCGCGCCGCCACCGCTCAGGGTGTCGTTCCCGTCGCCGCCGTGCAGGGTGTCGGTCCCAGCCCCGCCGTCGAGGCTGTCGTTTCCGCCCTCGCCGAAGATCTCGTCGCCGCCGTCTCCGCCTTGCAGGGTGTCGCCACCCGCGCCGCCGCGCAGGACCTGGACGTCGTCCTCTGGCGCCGGCGGGGGTTCAAGCAGGGTGGCGTCCCGGGCCACGGGCTCCAGCGCTGCGGTGGCCGCGACCACCGCGGGGGTGGCGGTCTGCGGCTCCATCGGTTCCGACTCGATTTCGCTCCCGGCGGGCGCGGGCTTCTCGGCGTTGTCCTGCGCGCCCAGCAACTCGTGGCGCGGGTCATCCGGCGTTTGGGCGGTGGCGGCCAGCGGCGCGAGGGCGGCGACCGCGCCCAGAACCACGGAGGGCGCTGGGGAATGGGGGAGGGTCGCGGCGTCGGCCTGTTCGACGTCATGCATGAAGGCGGCGGCCACCACCAGGGCGACGACGAACTGCGCCTGGCGTCCGCTCAGCGAGACGACCACGTCGCCGCGCTGCTCGCGCCAGTCGGGGCCCAGCAGGCGGTCACAGGCGCTCCATAGGGTGTCACCCTCCTGGATCGCGTCGGCCGCGGCGTCATGGATCACGAACTGGCCGTCGATCCGGGCGATGTGAACCAGGACCTCTTCGTTGTCGTCCTTGATCACGCACCAGGGATCGCCGTCGTCGCTGACGCCGTAGACGGCCTCGACCTTGCCGCCGCCGGCCGAGAGCCGATCGGCCAGGTCCGCCAGCCGTTCGCGTTCGGCGGCGGTCCACCCGCCGCCGGCGCTGGCGCGCGGCGTGAACGGCACGACGTTGGTCATGACAACGGCAGGTCCCTAAGCCCGGTTGGCCAGACGCGCGCTGGGCGCATCCTGGACAACATCCCCGAACAGCAGCCGGAAGAGTTCCGGCTCATAATATCGCAGTAAGGTGCGGGCAAATTCGGCGGGATCAAGGCCGACCGCCTGGGCCCAGGCGCCCTGAGTCTCGATCGGCACCCGGCCAAGGCCGCTCTCCACCTGGGAGACGAAGGTGTAGTACCGCAGGCCCACCTGCACGGCGAGCTCGGCCTGGGTCAGGCCGGCGGCTTCGCGCCCGGCCTTCAACCACCGCCCCGCTTCCTGGCGCAGGCTTTTGGTCGCCGCGGCCCGCGCCGGATCGACCGCGCTTCTTGGCATCTGTCTCAACTCCATGACCGCGAGCGCCAATGGCCCGCAAAGCCATCTTGCAACATCCCGACGGGCTATGTACAGTAATTATGAAACGCGTAGATACGCCACGTATAACGCCTTGTCGTAGCCATAGCATGGTTCCACAGGCGCACGCCACCGTTCCGGAGACTCCATGCCCTTGCGCCACGTCCTGCTCGCCGCCGCCTCTCCCCTGTGCCTGTTGGCGGGCGCGGCTCACGCTGAAACGTCGATCGCCAACGAGCGGACCACGGCGATCACCACGGCCACGGCGGCCAGCGGCGCTCCCGACAGCATCAAGGTGACCAGCGCGGGCTCGCTGAAGCTCACCTCGGGCGCAGCGATCACCTTGAACAGCAACAACAATGTCACCCACGAGGGCTCGATCCTGATCCAGAACGCCGACGACGCCACGGGCATCCTGGTCCAAGGGGGCGCCACGGCCGAGGTCAAGATCAGCGGCAGCATCCAGATCGACGAAACCACCGAGATCAAGGACACCGACTCCGACGGCGACAACGACGGTCCGTTCGCCACCGGAAATCGCCGGTTCGGCGTGCGGGTCACGGGCACGCAGCCCTTCCACGGCCAGATCATCATGAGCGGCGGGAGCATCGCGGTCGAAGGCAACGACTCGGCGGGCATATCGGTGGAGACGGCGCTGGACGGCGCCCTGCGCACCGCCGGCGCGATCACCGTCAGCGGCGATCGATCGTACGGTGTCCACACCACGGGAACCGTGGGGGGCGATGTGGCGATCGTCTCCTCCGTCCTGGTCCAGGGCAAGGACGCCGTGGGCGTCGCCGTTGACCAGGGGGTCGGCGGGAAGCTGATCCTGGGCAACACCGTCACGGCCACGGGCTATCGCTACGCAAGCCGGCCGACGGCCGCCGTGATCGCCAAGTTGGACGCCGATGACCTGCTGGTCGGCGGCCCGGCCGTGCGGGTGCGCGGCGATGTGTTCGGCGGCATCGTGGTCGACGCGCCGCCGGCCGACCTGGACCCCAAGGATACCGACGAGGATGACGATGGCGTCGCCGACGCGTCTGAAGCCACCGGCTCGATCAGCTCGTTCGGCACGGCCCCCGCCATTTTGGTGGGCGACACCGCCCGCGACATCCGGCTGGGTCTGGGCGGGACCGGCGTCAACGCCTATGGCCTGAACATCAAGGGCACGGTCCAGGGCCTGGGCATCTATGACGGCGCCAGCGCGATGGGCGTCCAGTTCGGCGGCCTTGGCGGCAAGGTGGTCATCGACGGCGGCATCCGGGTCTCGGGGTCCATCGCCGCCGACGCGGCCAAGGCCAATGCGACGGCTCTGCGCCTTGGCGCCGGGACCACCACGCCGCTGATCCGCAACGAGGGCGGCTCGATCAAGGCCACGGGCGCCAGCACCGAGGCGGTGGACGTCCGCGCCATCCAGATCGACGCCGGCGCCTCGGCCGCCTATCTCGGCAATTCGGGCGTGATCTCGGCGGCCATCAGCGGAACCAAGGGCTCGGCCACGGCGGTCCTGGACTCCGCGGGCGGCCTGCGACTGATCGAGAACGTCCACACGATCGCCGCGACGATCACCCCAACGGACTCCGCGGCAGTCACCGGCAGCCGCGTGGCGCTGGATCTGCGGGCCAACACCGCCGGCGTCACGGTGCGCCAGGGGGCGAACGTCTCGGACAAGATCACGCCGACCATCACCGGCGACGTGCTGTTCGGATCGGGCGCGGCGCGGCTGGAACTGCTGGCCGGCGTGCTGAACGGCAAGGTGGCCTTCGGTTCGGGCGCCGACACCCTGGTGATCGACGGCGGGGCAAAGATGACCGGCGCCCTGACCGACGCCGGCGGCGGCCTGACCATGAACATCGTCAAGGGCCGGCTGACGGCCACCAACACCGACACGCTGAACCTCACCAGCCTGAACGTCGGCGCGACCGGCGAGCTGGTGCTGACCGCCGATTCCGTGGCCGGCAAGTCGACCCTGCTCAACGTGGCGGGCGCGGCCAATGTGGCCACGGGCGCCAAGCTCGGCCTGCGGTTCGCCACCAAGCTGACCTCGCCCGCCAGTTTCAGCCTGGTGAAGGCGGGATCGCTGACCGTGGGCACGCTGGACCAGAGCCTGCTGGGCTCGACGCCCTGGCTCTACAAGGCCGAACTGCGGGTTGACGCGGCCCAGAACACCATCTTCGCCGATGTCCGTCGCCGCACCGCCACAGAGGCCGGGCTGAACGCCGCCGAGGCCTCGGCCTACGAGGCGGTGTTCGCCAACTTCGACCGCGACGCCGGCGTGCGCGACGCCCTACTGGGCAAGACGGAGGCCGGGACCTTCGCCGGTCTCTACGACCAGTTCCTGCCGGACTATTCCGGGGGCCTGTTCCAGGTGCTGGCCGCCGCCTCGGACGCCACCAATCGCGCCATCGAGGAGGAGCAGCCCCTGCTCTCCCGCGACGGCCTGCGGGTCTGGACCCAGGAGGTCGGCCTGCTGATCAAGCGCGACATCGACCGTAGCGCCAGCTACGAGGCCGACGGCTTCGGCCTGGCCGGCGGGATCGAGGCGCCCGACACCAGCCTGGGGACGCTCGGCCTGCTGACAAGCTTCGTGAACGTCGATGTCGACCAGACCGGCTCCTCCACCGCCGAGACCCTCGGCGGCCAAGTGTTTTCGGCGGGCGTCTACTGGCGCGACTCGGTGGGCGGCCTGACCGCGAATCTGGGCGTGACCGGCGGCTATGCGGACCTGAAGAGCACGCGGGTGCTGTCGGACGCCGCCACCAGTCTGTCGCGGATCACCAAGTCGGATTGGAGCGGCGCCACCTTCGCTGTCCACGCCAACGCCAGCTACCTGTTCGAGGCCGGCGCCTTCTTCGCCAAGCCCCAGCTCAGCGCTGATTTCTTCCTGCTGAAGGAAGACGGACGCACCGAAAGCGGCGGCGGCGCGGCGGTGGATCTTGAGATCGACAAACGTTCGAGTTCACAGCTTGGCGCCTTCGCCGGCGTCACCTTCGGAGCGCGGCTGGGCGAGGAGAGCGCCTTCGTCTGGGTTCCGGAAGTGACCGCCGGTTGGCGTCAGGTCTCCGGCGACGGGGCGGATGTCACGACCGCCCGCTTCGTCGCCGGGGGCCCCTCGTTCAGCCTGGCCGCCCCGGAACTTTCCGGCGGCGGACCTGTTCTGCGGTTGGCGCTTCGGGGCCAAGCAGAATATTTCGACTTCGCGGTCGAAGCTGGCGGGGAGATTCGCGATGATTATGAGGCCTATGACGGCCGCGTGATCGCGAGATTCCTGTTTTAGAGTAAGGACTTAGGTATGACGCTCTTGGTCGGAGGGCTCTTGGCGGTGGCCGCAGTGCTGGTGAGTCTCGCCAGACGGACGGCGGGCCGCCCGCCGCTCTGGCGCTCGAAAGTCGCCTTCTTCGGCGCCTGCGTCTGTTTGTCGCTGGCCGTCGCCCTGGTGATCGTCGACCCCATGGCCCTGATTGAGACGCCGGTGCTGTTCGTCGCCGCCTACTGCCTGTTCGAGGGCGGCATGGCCCTGATCAGCCTGCGCGCCGCCCGCGGCCATGCCGCGCCGGCCTGGCTGCTCTAGCCGAACAGGTCCGCCTTGGCGGCAGGAGGCGGCGGCTCGGACTCCGCCCTGCGGCTCAACAGAAACAGCGCCGTCTCCGCGCGCCAGTTCTCCAGCGGTCCCTCAGCGTCGATCTGGCGGGGCGGCTTGCCTGGCGCCAGCGAGACGCAGGAATCGATTCTCAGGTTCAGGTCCGCGCACAGCGAGGTGAAGTCCCGCAGGGTGCAGAGGTGGATGTTGGGCGTCGACCACCAGGGCTCGGGGAGGGCCTGGGTCTCCGGCATCCGTCCCGTGGTGATCAGGGCCATCCGCACCCGCCAGTGGCCGAAGTTCGGCACCGAGACCACGGCGCGATCGGCGATCCGCAGCAGTTCCGACAGCACGTGCTTGGGATCGCGGACCTGCTGCAGGGTCTTGGACAGGATGGCGTAGTCGAACGCCTTGGTCGGGAAGTGGTCCAGGTCGCGGTCGGCGTCGCCCTGCACAACCGCCAAGCCGCGCGCCAGGCAGGCGCCGACGCCGTCGGACGACAGCTCCAGCCCCTGGCCGTCGATGTTTTTTTCCCGGGTCAGAAGCTCCAGCAGCTCGCCCTCGCCGCAACCGACGTCCAGCACCCGCGCGTCGGGCCGCACGAGCCGCAGAATCTCGCGGAAGTCGTCGCGCAGGGGACCGCTCACGCCAGGCCCCGCTTCTCGGCGTTGGACTCAAGGAACCCTCGCAGCGCCGAATCCAGCGCCGGCTCATCGAGGAAGAAGGCGTCGTGGCCCTTGTCGGTCTCGATCTCGGCGAAGCTGGCGCGGCAGCCGGCGGCGTTCAGCGCCCGTACGATGTCGCGGCTTTCGGCGGTCGAGTAGAGCCAGTCCGAGGAGAACGAGAGCACGCAGAAGCGCACGGCGCGCGCGCGCTGGAACGCTTTGGCCAGTACCCCGCCATGGCCGCCGGCCAGGTCGAAATAGTCCAGCGCCCGGGTGATGTAGAGGTAGGAGTTGGCGTCGAAGCGGTCGACGAAGCTGGCGCCCTGGTGGCGCAGATAGCTCTCCACCTGGAAGTCGGCGTCGAACCCCCAG
>NZ_JANOCX010000125.1:0-5875 GCF_031412415.1 Phenylobacterium sp. | reverse complement strand
GAGCGCGGCGTTCGCCATGGCAGCGTGAACCTGATTTCGGTCGAACCCAACGATGAACATGCCGGCGATCCCGGCCACGGCCACGCTGGCCATATTCACCTTTCGCCTCGGCCCTGATCGGAGATCGGCGACAAAGTTTGTCGGCCGCCCGCGTCCGATCGGCCGCGTCAGGCGTAGTTGGGTTGGGCCTCTCTCACCGGTCTTCAACGCGTCATCCCCAGTCCATGCGGTCGAAGCCACGCCTCCTGGTCCTGCCCCTAAGCCTCGCCGCCCATCTGGCGCTGCTCGGGGTCTTCGCGCTCGCGCCGCCGCCGCCGCCGACCGCCGCCGCGGCGGGCGCCCTCTACATCTCGCTGCAGGATGGCCTGGCGGTGGCGCCGCCCCGGGCTGTCGCCCCCCTCAGTCTCACCCCGGTCGAGGTGCTCGACGTCCTGCCCGACCTTAAGATCGCGCCGGCGGCCCCGAGCGCGTTGGCGCCGATCCTGATCGCGCTGGACCTGCCCGATACGCCGCCCCAGCCCGACACCGAGTCGGAGCGCCCAAGCGTCGAACAACCGCTCGCCGCCTCTGCGACCCGGGCCGCCGCCGTCGGCGAGTCCTGCCAATTGACCCAATGGATCCAGGGCGCCCTGCGAGAGGACGCGACAGTCCGCGCGGCGTTGTCGGCCATCCCGCGGGAAGCGCGCTCTCTGGCCAATGCGATCATGCTTTGGGACGGCCGGTGGGTGGAGAGCGCGTCCATGAGCGCTCGCCAGTCGGCGCCGATCCGCGAGGCCATCATCCTGGGCGTCCGGACCGCCCCGGCGGCCTGCCGCGACGAGACCTTGCGCGGCCCCCTGTTGATCGCCGTACCCGATCGCTTCGGAACCACGCTCCTGGCGGTGGGATCTGGGGTCTGGAAATGGTCGGACCTGTTGCCGGAGGCCGGGGCGCCAGGGGCCTGAGGCCTGGCGCGAAGATTAATTGTGCGGGCCTGCGTCCTCTCGCCGCGGACCTGCGTAATCGGAGTCATGAGGTGGGTTGGGATCGCACCTTTCGATCGCGATCCGGAACTCGCCCGTCCATTTCAGGATCAGAGGGCTCGGCATGACTAGGCGCTATGGATACGGGGTGGCGAGCGCCATCGCCGCCTTGACCACCTTGGCGGTCGCGACACCAGGGCTGGCGTCGAGCCACCGCGAGGCGCCGGCCATCACCGAGATGCCCAAGGTCGACGGCACCGACTTCTACATGTTCCGCAGCTATGAGCCCGGTCGGGACGCGTTCGTCACGCTGATCGCGAACTTCCAGCCGCTGCAGGGGCCTGGCTACGGACCCAATTATTTCACCATGGATCCCGACGCCATCTACGAGATCCACATCGACAACGACGGTGACGCCGTCGAGAACCTGACCTACCAGTTCAAGTTCACCAACACCCTCAAGGGCGGCACGGGCATCACGCTGAACGTCGGCGGCAAGACCCTGCCGATCCCGCTCCGCGCGGTGGGCCCGATCGGCGCCGGGGGCGATCCCAATCTCGGCGAGGTTGAAGAGTACTCTCTAACCCTGGTGACCGGGGATCGCCGCACCGGAACCCGCGCGGCCGTGGCCAACGCCTCGGGCGGGGCGACCATGTTCCGCAAGCCGTTCGACTACGCCGGGACCAAGACCCTGCCCAACTACGACGCCTACGCCAACCAGTTCATCTATTCGGTGACCCTTCCGGGCTGCGCCACGCCCGGCAAGGTCTTCGTCGGCCAGCGCGCCGAGGCTTTCGCGGTCAATCTGGGGCCGTCTTTCGACCTGGTGAACTATGTCCCCATCGACGGCACGACCTTCCCGGGCGGGATCACCCAGAGCCGCGCCAACGACGACCTGGTGGGAAAGAAGAACATCACCTCGCTGGCGCTTGAGGTTCCCATCGCCTGTCTCCGGGGGGCCGGCAACGGTGTCATCGGCGGTTGGATGACCGCCAGCCTGCCGCAGGCCCGCATCCTCGATCCGACGCCGAGCTACAGTTCGCCCGCCCTTCACGGCGGGGCCTATGTCCAGGTGTCGCGTCTCTCGGCGCCCCTGGTCAACGAGTTGGTCATTGGGCTTCCGCAGAAGGATCTGTTCAACGCCGCCGAGCCGCCCGGCGACGCAGCTCTGGCCGACTACGTGACCAACCCCACCTTCCCGGCGATCCTCGACGCGCTCTTCCGCGCGCCGGTGAACGCCACCCTGGGCACCAACATCCCCAACCTGGCGCCGACGAATTTCCCGCGTAACGACCTGGTGGCGACCTTTCTCACCGGGATCGCGACCCTGAACCAGCAAAGCACGGTCAAGCCGTCGGAAATGATGCGCCTGAACATGGGCATCAACCCCACCCCGCGGGCGAGCCAGAACGCGCTCGGCGTGGCGGGCGACGACCTTGCGGGCTATCCGAACGGTCGGCGGCCCGGCGATGACACCGTCGACATCACCCTTCGCGTCGCGATGGGCCGGCTCTGCCACCCCGTGCCGATCAACGGGACCCCGACCCAGCTTGGCCTTTGCACGCCGGCCAATGCTCCGGTGGGAACCGTGGCCTTCACCGATGGGGCGCCCTTCGACGCCCGCGAAGTGGGCAACGCCTTCCCCTATCTCAACACCCCCCTGCGCGGCGCGCCCGGCCATGATGCGAGGTTGAGCCAATGATCGGTCCCATCGGCAAGGTCACGACCGCGATCGTGCTGACGCTCGGCCTCTCGGCCTGCGGCGGCGGCGGCGGCGGCGGCGACGGGGGGGTGGTCACGCCACCCCCGCCGACGGCGCGGCTGGAGGACGGCTTCGGCGCAGGGTTCGCGACGTCCTATCGCAATGCGCCCAACACCGATCCCCGCGAGCCGGCTCCCGCCGACATCGTCGCGGTCTCGGCGACAACAGATCCGACGCCCGTTCCCTAGGATCGGATTCTCGAAAACGGCGCCGAGCGCGGATCGTCTCCGCGCTCGGCGTCTTTCCACGTTCGGGCGACGTACCTGTTCAGAGCGCAGATTTCGGAGGACGCATGGGCGAGGGGGTTATCCAGCAAGGCAAGGCCGGAGCGCCGCTCGGAATCCTGGCGCTAGGCGTTGTCCTTTGGGCGTCCCCTGCTTGGTCCGATGTTCTCGAGATCGCGCCGGACGGGGCCGTCGTGGTCTATGCCGCGCCGACCCTCTTCAACGGCGAGGGAGCACGATCGCTCACGCCCGAAGTGGTCAGCCGCCCCGCCCGATCCGCTGCGATCCCGGCCCGCGTCACGCAGTCCATCTTTGAAGCCGCCGCGCGGCACGCGGTGAGTCCTCATCTCGTCGAAGCCGTCGCCTGGCGGGAGTCGCGGTTTCGGCAAGCCGCGGTGTCCGCCGCCGGCGCGGTGGGTGTCATGCAGCTCATGGACGGCACGGCGCGCGATCTGGGGGTCGACCGCTACGATCTGGATCAAAACATCAATGGTGGCGCGGCCTATCTCAGCCGGATGCTGAACCGATACGGCGGCGACATCCGCTTGGCGCTCGCGGCCTATAACGCCGGGCCGGGCGCCGTGGATCGACATCGTGGCGTGCCGCCGTTCCGGGAGACCCAGGCCTATGTGGCCGCCGTGCTCTCGCATCTTTCCGATCGGGCCCTGATCGCCGACCCCGTCATCGTCGCTGGCCGCTAGGAGCACCCCATGCGAATTCCACGCCGCTTTTCCGCCGTTCTCGCCACGCTCGGCGCGGGCATCTCGAGCGGCGTCGCCCACGCGCAGGTGGTGGATCCCGCCGGCTCCAATGTCGTGGTGGGCGCGCTCAGTTGGGTGCAGGGGACCCTGCTGGGTACGGTCGCAACCGTGGCCGCGGTGATCGCGGTCGCGGCGATCGGGTTCATGATGCTGACCGGCCGTCTGAACTGGCGCTACGGCGCGACCGTGATCCTGGGCTGTTTCGTGTTGTTCGGCGCGGGCGCGATTGTCGCCGGCATCCGTCAGACCGCCGTGGGGTTCTAGCAAATGTCCGCCCAACTGGACCGCGACGTGGTCTTCGGGGCCATGACCCGCCCGCAGATGTTCGCCGGCGTCACCTACAGCTATTTCGTGTTGAACGCGGTGGTCACCGCCGAGCTGTTTCTGATCACCAAGTCCTTTTGGGCTCTGTTGGCGGCGGTGCTGCTCCATGCGGCGGGCTATATGGCCTGCCTGAAGGAGCCGCGAATCTTCGACCTCTGGCTGACCCGCGTGAGCCGCAGTCCGCGGGTGAGGAACTGGTCGGTGTGGCGCTGCAACTCCTATCGCCCATGAACCTCGGAACCGCCCAGGCGCCCGGCGCGCGTCGCGTCGAACCGGCCAGGGAAGCCCGGGCCGGCGCGCGCCTGCCGTATGGACGGCATGTGGACGACCAGACGCTCGAGACCCGCGACGGCATGCTGTTGCAGGTGCTTCACCTGCGGGGCCTGCCGTTCGAGACCGCCGATACCGACGAGATCAACTATCGCAAGGCGCTGCGCGACGGGGCGATGCGCGCCATCGCCAATTCGCGGTTCGCACTCTACCACCATATCGTTCGAAGTGAGGTCGCGCCGCGCTTGGAGGGCGAGTTCAACGACGATTTCAGCCGGACCCTGGACGCGGCTTGGAAGCGGCGATTGGCCGCCAAGCGACTTTACGCCAATGAGCTCTTCATCACTCTGGTGCGTCGTCCGCTCCAAGGGCGCGTCGGCCTCCTGGACGGTTTCACGCGCGCCCTGACGGGCGCGGCCGGTGGCGCGGCCCATGCGGCCGCGGCCCAGGCGATCGACTTGCGCGATCTCAACGCCGCCCGAGACGCGCTGCTGGCGACTCTTGCGCCCTACGGCGCGCGGGTGCTTGGCGTCTACGACACCGCCAACGGCCCCTGTTCCGAACCCTTGGAATTCCTGTCGAACCTCTACAACGGCGAGATGCGTCCGGTGCTGCTGCCGCGCGCCGACCTCGGCGAATATCTGCCTTATCGACGCGTGAGCTTCGGGGCCGAAACGCTGGAGCTCTCGCGCGCCGGGCCGCTCGAGCGCAGCTTCGCCGCCATGGTCTCGATCAAGGACTATCCCCCTCAGACCTCGCCCGGCATGCTCGACGATCTCCTGCGGCTCCCGTACGAGCTGACCGTCAGCCAGAGTTTCGGCTATGTCGACCGGCAGGCCAGCCTTGACCGCATGAACCTCGCCCTGCGCCGGATGCGCGCGGCCGATGATGAGGCGGTGTCGCTGCGGCTGGGCCTCGCCGCGGCGAAGGACGACGTGGCTGCAGGGCGTGCCGCGTTCGGGGAACACCACCTCACGGTCATGGTGCGCGCCTCCAGCATCGCGGCGCTCGACGAGGCCGTCGCGGACGTCCAGGCGACCTTTACCGAGATGGGTGTCATCGCGGTGCGCGAGGACGTCAATCTGGAGCCCGCCTTCTGGGCGCAGTTCCCAGGCAACTTCAAGGATATCGCCCGGCGCGCCCTGATCTCGACCGCCAACTTCGCGGGCTTCGCGTCGGGGCATAACTTCCCCGTGGGTCAAGCCCAGGCCAACCACTGGGGTCCGGCGCTGACCGTGCTGGAAACGACCTCGGCAGGTCCCTACCATTTCAATTTCCACAAGGGCGACCTCGGCAACTTCACCATCATCGGGCCCTCGGGTTCGGGCAAGACCGTGGTCCTCGGATTCCTGTTGGCGCAGGCGCGGAAGTACGACCCCAGGATCGTCTTCTTCGACAAGGATCGCGGGGCCGAGATTTTCCTGCGCGCCATCGGCGGCCGCTATGATGCCATTCGACCTGGTCAGTCGACGGGGTTCAATCCCCTCCAACTCGCCGACAATCCCGGCAATCGCGCCTTTCTCGCCGACTGGACAGCACGCCTGGTCGCGCAGCCCGGCGAAGCGCTCAGCC
>NZ_JANOCX010000124.1:0-20625 GCF_031412415.1 Phenylobacterium sp. | reverse complement strand
CGCCCACCGGCGAGCCGGAACTGGACGAAACCGCCGTCGAGGGCGCCAAGGGTTCGCCCTATCTGAAAGCGACGCCCGTCGTGGACGCCCAGCTGATCCAGCCCGATAACGGCATCCCGGTGCTGTGGTGGCGATCGGTGGGCGCGACCCACACGGCCTTCGTGATGGAGCACACCATCGACCAGCTCGCCAAGCGAGCGGGCAAGGACCCTGTGGACTATCGCCGGGCGCTCTACACCAAGGCGGGCGCAACCCGACACCTGGCTGTGCTGAACCTCGCCGCCGAGAAGGCGGGCTGGGGGACCCCCGCCCCCGCCGGCTGGACGCGTGGCGTCGCGGTCCACGAAAGCTTCGGCTCGGTCGTGGCCCAGATCGCCGAGGTGAAGCTGGTGGACGGGGTTCCGAAGGTGGGGCGCGTGGTCAGCGCCATCGACTGCGGCACGGCGATCTCGCCCGACCAGATCGCCTCGCAAGTCGAGGGCGGCACCTGCTACGGCCTGTCGGCGGCGCTCTATGGCGCGGTGACCATCAAGGACGGTGTGGTCGAGCAGACCAACTTCGACACCTACCGGGTCTTGCGCAACACCGAGGCCCCGACGGTCGAAACCCACATCGTGCCGTCCGGCGCGGTCCCCAGCGGGGTCGGCGAGCCCGGCACCCCAGTGATCGCCCCGGCCGTAGCCAACGCCCTGCTCGCCATATCGGGCCAGGCCACCACCAGCCAGCCGTTCGTCAAGGCCTAGGCCGGCAGGTCGCCGCGCTCGTCCACGTCGAACAGCACGCCGTCATCGGCCGTCTCGACCAGGGCGAGACGGTCGCCCAGGCCCTTGAGGATCGCCCGGGCGCCGGCGTCGCCGGTGAGGGCCAGGAGTTGGGGCAGGAGCGCCGCGCCCAGCAGGGCCGGATGGCCCCGCTGGCCTTCGAACACCGGCGCGGCGGCGAGCGCTCCGGCGCGAACCGCCGCGACGAGAGGGCTGAAGATCGCGGGCGGCACGCGCGGCATGTCGCCCAGCAGGACAAAGGCGCCCTCGCAATCGGGGCTCAACTCGACCGCACCCCGGCGCAGCGACGCCCCCATGCCTTCGGCGTGATCGGCGGCGTGGACCAGTCGCAGACGTTCGTCGGTGGCGGCGAAGGCGCGAACCGCGGCGGCCACCGCGTCGGCGTCCGCCCCGGTCACCACGATCACCCGGCGAACCGGCGCGGCGAAGGCCGCCGCCAAGGCGGCGTCCAGCAGGACCCCGCCCGCATAGGGCGCGAGCAGCTTGCCGCCGCCGAAGCGCGAGCCGGACCCAGCGGCCAAAACGATGGCTTCGAACGCCCCCGCCCCTGTCACGGCCCTGTGTTCCCCTCTATGTTAGCGACTACATGACGCCCTATGACGCCCCACTCCCGCAAGAGGCCGCGCGCGCGACGCCGGTGCTGATCGACGGTTTCGGCCGGGCGGTGACCTATCTGCGGGTCTCGGTGACGGACCGTTGCGACCTGCGCTGCGTCTATTGCATGGCCGAGCACATGACCTTCCTGCCGAAGGCCGAAGTACTCACCTTGGAAGAGCTGGACCGCATCGCCTCGGCCTTCATCGGCCAAGGGGTGCGAAAGCTTCGGCTGACCGGCGGCGAACCGCTAGTGCGCAAGGGTTTCATGGGGCTGGTCGAGAGCCTGTCGCGACATCTGCGCTCGGGCGCCCTGGACGAGCTGACCCTGACCACCAATGGCACCAGGCTTGCCGAGTTCGCCCAGGAATTGGCCCTCCACGGCGTGCGGCGGATCAATGTGTCGATGGACACGCTGAAGCCCGACCTGTTCCGCAAGCTGACCCGCGGCGGCGATCTCGCCAAGGTGATCGGCGGCATCGACGCGGCGCTCGCCGCCGGCATCGCGGTCAAGATCAACGCCGTGGCGCTGAAGGACGACAACGCCGCCGAACTGCCCGACCTGATCGCCTGGGCCCATGCGCGCGGCTGCGACGCCACCCTGATCGAGGCCATGCCCCTGGGCGAGATCGAGGTCGACCGCACCGACCAGTTCCTGTCGCTGAAGGACGTCCGCCGCGATCTGGAAAGCTTCTGGACGCTCACAGACAGCGACCATGTCACCGGCGGCCCGGCCCGCTACGTCCGCATCGCCGAGACCGGCGGCCGGCTAGGCTTCATCACCCCGCTGAGCCACAATTTCTGCGAAGCCTGCAACCGGGTTCGGCTGACCTGCACCGGCACCCTGCACACCTGCCTGGGCCGCGAGGACGCCAGCGATCTTCGCGCTGTGATCCGAGCCGGCGCCGACGACGCGGCCCTGATCGACGCCGTGCGGCTGGCGGTCGACGCCAAGCCCAAGGGCCACGACTTCCAGATCTCCCGCGCCTCGGCGCCGGCGGTGGCTCGCCACATGTCGACCACGGGAGGCTAGGCCGATGGCCAGGGTCCTGCTGTTCGGACGCCTGAGTGACGTGGCCGGATGGCGGTCGCGGGACATCGCCAGCGACACGCTCACGGCCCTGCGCGACCTGCTCTGCGGAGAGGACGCCCACCTGGCCGAGGCGCTGCGCGCGCCCGGCGTCCAGGTCGCTCTGGACCAGGCCATCGTACGCGGCGACGCTGCGCTCGGCCCCCGATCCGAGGTCGCCTTCCTGCCGCCCATGAGCGGCGGATGATCACCCTGACCGACCAGCCCTTCGACCCCGGCGTCCTGCTGAGCGCGTTCTGCCGGGACCGCACCGAGACCGGCGCTGTGGCCAGTTTCGTGGGCCTGGCCCGCGCCGAGCTGGGCGCCGCCGCTATCCTGGAGCTGGAGGCCTATCCAGGCTTCACGGAGGGCGAGATCAACCGCATCGCCCAGCAGGCCGTCGACCGTTTCAGCCTGGACGACTTCGCCGTCGTCCATCGGGTGGGCCAGATCGCGCCAGGCGAATCCATCGTCTTCGTGGCCACCGCCGCCACCCATCGCCGGGCCGCGTTCGAGGCCTGCGATTTCCTGATGGACTACTTGAAGAGCCGCGCGCCCTTCTGGAAGAAGGAGACCGGCCCGGACGGCGCGCGCTGGATCGAGCCGAAACCCCAAGACCACGCCGATATCGCCCGTTGGGAGACCTGAGATCATGAACGCCTTCACCCCCGGTGGTCGGATCGATGAAAAGCAGATCATCACGCCCGTGCGGATCGCGGTGCTTACCGTTTCCGACACCCGCGACGAGGAGAGCGACACCTCCGGCCACGTCCTGGCCGAGCGGATCACCGGCGCCGGCCACGAGCTGGCGGCCAAGGGCATCGTCAAGGACGACGTCGCCCAGATCCGCGAGCAGATCAAAGCCTGGGTAGCCTCCGGAACCGTCGACGCCATCATCACCACCGGCGGCACCGGCATCACCGGCCGCGACGTGACCCCCGAGGCGGTAGAGCCGCTGTTCGACAAGAAGATCGACGGGTTCTCGGTTATCTTCCACCTGGTCTCCTACCAGTCGGTAGGACTCTCCACCCTGCAGAGCCGCGCCACGGCGGGCTTGATCGGCGGGGTCTTCGTCTTCTGCCTGCCGGGCTCCAACGGCGCGGTGAAGGACGGCTGGGACAAGGTGATCTCCGCCCAGCTCGACAGCCGCCATGGCCCCTGCAACATGGTCGAGCTCATGCCCAGACTGCTTGAAAAGTGAGCCTCCTGGGGCAATGAGCAAGCTCACCCACATCGACGAGACCGGCCGCGCCAACATGGTCGATGTTTCGGCCAAGGCGATCACCGCCCGAGAGGCTGTCGCCGAGGGTTTCGTGCGCATGACGCCCGAAACGCTTGCGCTGGCCCTCTCCGGCGACGCCAAGAAAGGCGACGTCCGGGCCACCGCCGAGATCGCCGGGATCATGGCGGCAAAGAAGACCTCCGACCTGATCCCGCTGTGTCACCCGCTCGCGCTCAGCAAGGTCGAGGTGCGGGTCGAGCCGGGCGACGGCGGGCTGGCGGTGACCGCGCGGGTCCGCACCACCGGCCAGACCGGCGTGGAGATGGAGGCCCTGACCGCCGTCTCGGTGGCCTGCCTCACCGTCTATGACATGTTGAAGGCCGCCGATAAGGCCATGACCATCGAGACGGTCCGCCTGATGAAGAAGTCCGGGGGCAAGTCCGGCGACTGGACGCGCCCATGAAGCTGATGACGGTGGAGGCCGCCCGCGCCGCCATGCTGGCCGAGGTCTCCGCCCTGCCCGCCGAGACGGTCCTGCTGATCGAAGCCGTCGGCCGGGTGCTGGCGGAAGATGTCGCCGCCGTCCGCGACCAACCGCCTTTCACCAACTCGGCCATGGACGGCTGGGCCGTCCGCGCCGCCGACGGACCGGGGAGTTTGCGGATCGTCGGCGAAAGCGCCGCGGGACATGGCTACGACGCCGAACTCCAGCCCGGCCAGGCGGTGCGCATCTTCACCGGCGCGGCCCTGCCCGCCGGCGCCGACAGCGTGGTGATCCAGGAGGACGCGACGCGGCAGGGCGACCAGATCACCGTCCCCGCCGCCACGCCTGGCGACAATATCCGCGCCGCCGGCAAGGACTTTCGCGTGGGCGACGTGCTGCTCCGGAAGGGAACCCGCATCGATTCGTGGCGCCTGTCCCTGGCCGCCTCGGCCGGCCGCGCCGAGGTCGCCGTCCATCGCCGTCCGACCATCGCCATCCTTTCCACCGGCGAGGAGATCGTCGAGGCGCCGGCCACGCCCGGACCGTTCCAAATCTACGATTCCGGGTCGCCGGCGCTGAAGGTCATGGTCGAGGGCTGGGGCGCGCGAGCGACCAAGCGCTCAGGCATCCGCGACCGGCTGGACGCGGTGATCGAGGCCATGGAGACCGCGCAGGCCGACCTGATCGTCACGGTCGGCGGCGCCTCGGTGGGCGATCATGACCTGGTCCGCGCCGCGGCCCAGGCGCTGGGCCTGTCGCTGCGGGTTGAGAGCGTGGCGGTGCGGCCGGGCAAGCCGACCTTCTTCGGGGTCCTGGCCGATGGGCGACGCCTGCTGGGTCTGCCCGGCAACCCCGCCTCGGCCTTCGTCTGCGCCGAGCTGTTCCTGAAGCCTCTGATCGCCGCCTATTGCGGAACCACGGCGGAGCCCGCGATGACTACCGCGCGCCTGAGGCAGCCGCTGGCCGCCAACGGACCTCGCGAGCACTGGATGCGGGCCAAGCTCAGCTATGACGAGGGATCGATCCTGGTCCAACCCTATGGCGACCAGGACAGCTCCTTGGTCGGGGTCTTCGCCGCCGCCGACGCCCTGCTGCGGCGCCGGCCCGGCGCCCCGGCCCTGGCGGCGGGCGACCTTGTGGACATCCTGCCCCTAGCCCGCGCCTGACTTACTCGTAGACAAAGGCCGGGTCATCCAGGTCGATGGCCGGCAAGGCGTCCTTCTCCGCCCAGTAGTCCTGGGTGTGGCGCCAGTCGTCCTTGTCGCCGCTGCGGGGCAGCAGATGCATGCCGCGCATCAGGTATCCGGGATTGAAGTTCTCCGGGTCGATCCAGGGCAGCAGCGGCATGTCCTTGTCTTCAGGCCGCAGGGCCGGCGTCACCCGCTTGGCGCCCTTGGCCTCCATGTGGGTCAGCAGCCTCGCCACGAAGTCGCCGATAAGGTCGGCCCGCAACGTCCAGCTGGCCCGGAAATAGCCGAAGACCCAGATCAGGTTCGGCACGCCGGTGAACATCATGCCGCGATAGGTGACGGTCTTGGAGAAATCGAGCGGTTGGCCGTCGATGGCGAAGTCGATGTCGCCCAGCACGTTGAGGTCGAAGCCGGTGGCCGTGACGATGATGTCGGCCTCCAGGGTCTCGCCCGACTTCAGCAGGATCCCATTCTCCGTGAAGCGGTCGATCTCGTCGGTGACCACCGAGGCCTTGCCCGCCCGGATGCCCTGGAAAAGGTCGCCATCCGGAATGAAGGCGATGCGCTGCCGCCAGGGGCGGTAGGTGGGCATGAAGTGCTTGACCACCTGGTCCTCGGGCAGGAAGGCGCGGACTCCCGCCAGCAGTTCCTGTTTGACGACTTCCGGCTCTTCCAGCGCGCGCTTCGTGAACCCCGCCTGGTCGAACAGGATCTTCCGTCGCACGATCTCGTGGATCCAGGTCTCGTCGATCTGCAACTGTCGCAGAGTGTCGGCCAGTTCGTTGGCGTTACGGCCGGGAATGAAATAGGTCGGCGATCGCTGCAGCACGGTCACATGCTCGCAATCGCCAGCGATGGCCGGGGCCAAGGTCGCCGCGGTGGCGCCAGATCCGATGACGATGACCTTCTTGCCCTTGTAGTCGAGGTTTTCGGGCCAGGTCTGGGGATGGACGATCTGGCCCTTGTAGTCGGCCATGCCCTCCCACTCGGGCGTGTAGCCTGTCGAGTGCCGGTAATAGCCCTGGCACATCCACAGAAAATTCGTGGTCAGCCGCACGGTCTCGCCGGTGTCGGATCGGACCGCTTCGAGGCTCCAGAGATTGTCCTGGCTGGACCACTTGGCCGAGGTGATCCTGTGGCCGTAGCGGATGTGGCCGCCGAGGTCGTTGTCCTCGATCACCTCGTTCATATAGGCGAGGATTTCCGCCGCCGTGGCGATGGGCGTCCCGGTCCAGGGCTTGAACCGGTAGCCGAAGGTGTAGAGGTCGCTGTCGGACCGAATGCCGGGATACTTGTGGGTCAGCCAGGTCCCGCCGAAGCTCTCCTGGGTCTCGAGCACGACATAGCTGGTTCCAGGCCGTTGCGTGGCCAGATGGTAGGCGCCGCCGATTCCGGAGATTCCCGCGCCCACGATGATGACGTCGAAGTGCTCGACTGTCTGGGACTGCGTCCGCTCGAGGGTGGCTGTGGCGCTCATGTCTTCCTGCCCTGTCAGTCGGCGACGGCGCCCGTGAGGGTCACCGTCGCTATGCTTCTGAGATCGCCGGATCGTGAGTGATCATTGATAAGTTTGCAATCGGCGACAGGACGACCTTGGCGGCTTCGAGCGAGTTTTCGTTGATGACGATCAAGCTGGCCAGGGACCGACCTCAGGCGGCGCGCCCTAGCGCGTGCTGCGGCGGTCGTTGAGTAGCGGCCGGCTGGGCGGAGGCGCCGAGCCGGTCGAGGACCGCGTGTCGAGCAGGTCCCGCCGCGCGGGCGCCGGGGGCTTGGTGGAGTAGATTTTCATGAGCTAGGCCTTTCGGGCCGCGCCGCGTGGAGGTCCACGGGTGGCGAAGGCCCAGCATAGCACGTTCGGGACGCACAAACTCGCTAGACGACGGCCGCCTTGCCACGCTTCGAGGTCGCATCCCGCGAAGGCTCGGGCGTCCGCGCGTAGCGCAGGCTGATGATCTCGCCGATCACCGAGACCGCGACCTCCCAGGGCGCCTTGCCGCCGATGTCGAGGCCGATGGGCGCATGAACGCGCGCCAGAACTTCCTCGGGCACGCCGGCCGCGCGCATCGGCGCGAGCCTTTCCTGCAGGCGCTTGCGCGCGCCCAGCAGTCCCACATAGCCCGCGGCGGACGGCAGGGCCGCGGCCAGGGCCTCGCGGTCGGTGTCGATATTGTGGGTGGCGACGGCGATGGAGGTCCAGGCGTCGCAGCCGATGGCGTCGAGCGCGGCCTGCGGATCATCCCGGCGGTAGCCGAGGCCGTCGATGGGCGGCGGCGCTTCAGGGCCCTTCGAGCGCACGAAGGTGGTTTCCAAGCCGCTCAGCACGCCGAGTTGGGCGATGGCCAGCGCCGTCGGGTCGGAGCCGAACACCACCAGGCGCGGGACCGGCTCGTGCCGTCGAACGACCGCCCCGTCCCAGGGCTCGGCCTCCAGGGCGCAGACCCGGCGATGCCCGTCGCTGACCCAGGTGGTGGGGCGGCGCTGGTCGCGCGCTTCCAGAAGCTCGATCAGCGCCAGGTCGCCGGCGTCGACCTTCTCCACGAAGATCTCGATCCGCGCGCCGCACAGCAAGGTGATGTCCGGCCAGGGACTGCCTTCGCCATAGATCAGCCGCCGGGGCTCCCCGTCCTCCAGGCAGGCGAAGGCGTGGTCGGCGACGTCGCTTTCCACGCAGCCGCCCGAAAAATATCCGGCGACGATCCCGTCGGCGAAGGCCATCTGGGTTCCCACCGGCCGCGGCCCGCCGCCCTCGACGGCGATCAGGGTGGCGAGCGCCATCGGGATTTTCCGTTGCCGGGCTTGGGCTAGGGCGGGGCGCACATCGTCGGCCAGGCCGAACAGGGGCCACTCGGGCAGGGGTTCACGCATGGATCGAGCTTAACCCCCCATAAACGTCCTAGACACGGGTTCTTTAGGCCTTTCGACAAAGATGGTGGCTCTTCGGGTTCGTATCCAGCTCACCGGCTTCATGACCTCACCTCTTTCCAAGCTCGGCCTCGGCTCCGCGCAGTTCGGTCTCGACCACTCGGTCGGCGTCCGTGGCCGCTCGCCCCAGGCCGACGCTCGCGACATCCTCGACATCGCCGCGCGTTCGCAGCTGGCGGTCTTCGACGTCACGGGCCATTCGGCCATGGCCGAGACCGCGCTGGGCGAGGTGCTGCCGCGCCCCAACCCGTTCCGTATCTCCATCTCCACCGTCCGCGCCGACCGCGGTCCCGACTTCGTCGAGCAGGAAGCCCGCGCCGCCCTGCGCCGCATGGGCGTGGAACAGGCCGACGCCATCCTGGTGCCCGCCGCCTCGGACCTGTTCGGCCCGCATGGCATGGCCTTGTGGGATCGCTTGAAGTCGTTGAAGGACCAGGGTCTGACCCGGAAGATCGGCGTCTCGGTCTTCGCCTCCGACGATCCGCTAGGCGTCGCCCGCCGGTTCCGTCCCGACATCGTCCAGGCCCCGGCCTCCCTGCTGGACCAGCGCCTGCTGATCGACGGCACGCTGGCGGCGCTCACCGGTTACGGGATCGAGGTCCACCTGCGCTCGATCTTCCTGAACGGCCTGTTGTTCCTGCCCCCTGACCGCGCGCCGAACCATCTGAAGGCCGCCGCCAGCCGCATCAGCCGCGCCCGTCGCTTGATCGCCGAGGGCAAGTCCGATCCCCTGCAAGCCGCGCTGGGCTTCGCCTTGTCGCGACCCGAAGCCGCCACGGTCCTGGTCGGCGTTTCCTCGCCCGCCGAACTCTCGGCCGTGATCGCCGCGGCCTCCAGCCCGCCCCCCGACCTCGATTGGGACGAGATGGCGCTGGACGATCCCGTGGCGCTCGATCCCCGCGCATGGGCCGCCGCCTAGAGGCTAACGAATGTCATGATCCTCGCTGTCCTGCAGGTCCGGATGACCTCCCCTCGCCTTCCCGGCAAGGCGATGGCGCCGCTGCGGGGCGAGCCGATGATCTGGCGGCAGGTGGAGCGAATCCGGCTCTCGCGCTGCATCTCCAAGCTGGTGGTCGCCACCAGCGCAGAGCCCTCCGACGACCCGTTGGCGAGCTTCCTGGTCTCCCGCGGCCAGACCGTGTTCCGCGGCGCCTCTGCGAACCTTTCCGAACGCTTCATGCGCTGTGTCGAGGCCGCCGGCCCGGTGACTCATGTGGTGCGCATCAAGGGCGACTCGCCCTTCGTGGACCCGGCGATCATCGACGAGACCGTGCGCCTGGCGCTCTCCACCCGCGCCGCCTACGCCTCCAACCGGGTGCAACGCTCGTTCCCCAAGGGTCTGGAGGTCGAGGTGGTCACCGCGCAGGCCCTGGCCAGCGCGGCCGCCGAGACAGATCCCCGGACCGCCGCCGTCACCTCGCCGCTGGCGCAGATCCGCACATTGGAGAGCCGCTATCCCCAGGCCCACTGCCTGGCGCGGCGCGATCTCTCCCGGCTGGATTGGCGGGTGAAGACACCGGCCGACTTCGCCTTCGCCCGCGCTGTATACGACGCCCTGCACTCGGCCGATCCGGGCTTCGCGATGGAAGACGTGCTGGACATCACCCAAGGCCGCCAGGACCTGGCCCGCTGGGCGGCCTGACCTAGCCCAAGACGCAGGCCGCCATACCCTCGCGGTTGATGGTCCCGGCCGCCCGCGTGATCTTGCCGGAGCGCCGCTTCACATAGGGACCGGGCTTGGCCGCGCGCCACTTGAGCGGGCTGGGCAGGATGGCGGCCAGCCGCGCGGCCTGGGCCGGGGTGAGCTTGTCGGCGCCTACCCCGAAGTTCTTCCGTGCGGCGGCCTCGGCGCCATAGACCCCCGGCCCCCACTCGATGGAGTTCAGATAGACTTCCATGATCCGCGGCTTGCCCCAGATGACCTCGATCAGGACGGTGAAATAGGCTTCGAGCCCTTTGCGGACATAGGAGCGATCGGGCCAGAGAAAGACGTTCTTGGCCGTCTGCTGGCTGATGGTGGAGCCGCCGCGGATCTTGCGGCCCTTGGCGTTGTTCGCCGCCGCCTTCTCCAAGGCTTCGAAATCGAAGCCGTTGTGATCGCAGAACTTGGCGTCCTCGGCCGCGATCACCGCGCGGACCAACCGGGGCGAGATGTCGTCCAGGGACCGCCAGCGCCGGTCGAAGCCCTTGCCCTCCACCACCCGCTGGATCATCAGCCAGGTGATCGGCGGGGGCACGAAGCGATAGATCGCCGTGGTCAGGATCGGGCCGATCAGGCCAAACACCAGAACCAGCAGGAACAGGCCCCGGAAGAGCCGCCCGAAGAACCCTCTCTGCTTGGCCAAGCTTGCTTGCCTCTAGGTGACGGCGAGATGCTAGCGATGCTGTGAGCCGCCGACCTGGTCAAGCCGCCCGAAGGACGCATCGCCGTGAACGTTTCAGACGCCGTCGAACGACGGGTTTCCATCCGGGCCTTCAAGCCGCAGACCCCCTCCGCTGAGATCGTGCGCGGGATCCTACAGGCCGCCGCCCGCGCGCCCTCTGGCGGAAACCTGCAGCCGTGGCGGGTCTATGCGCTGGCCGGTTCGGCGCTGGCCGAGCTCAAGGGTCAGGTCGCCGCCAATCCCTTCGGCGAGACCCCGGAATACGAGGTCTATCCGCCCAATCTCTGGGACCCGTTCCGCACCCGACGGTTCCAGAACGGCGAGGACCTTTACGCCACCCTCGGCATCCCCCGGGAGGACAAGCCCGCCCGCCTGCGCCAACTGGCCAAGAACGGCGAGCTGTTCGGCGCGCCGGTGGGGCTGTTCTTCTGCCTGGACCGCAAGCTGGGGCCGCCCCAGTGGTCGGACCTGGGCATGTACATGCAGACGGTCATGTTGCTGGCGGTCGAGCAGGGCCTGGACACCTGCGCCCAGGAATACTGGGCCCGCTATCCCCAGACCCTGGCCAGGCTGCTGAACCTGCCGGAAGACCACATGGTGTTCTCCGGCATGGCCCTGGGCTGGCGCGACGAGGCCGCTCCGATCAACACCCTGCGTTCGGCCCGCGACCCCTTCGAGACCTGGGCCGAACTGCGCGGCTTCGACTAGCTGATGTCCGCGACGCCGGCGCCGCCGTCCTCGTCGCCCCAGGCCAGGCGCTTGCCGTCGGAGCTCATGGCGAGGGCGGCGATGGGCGAGCCCTTTTCGGCCTTGACCGGAACGATTCTCTGGCCGGCCAAGTCGCACCACCAGACCCGGCCGTCGTCGAGGCCGGCGGTGACGAGCTGGCCGTTGGCAGTCCCGGCGACCCGCGTCACCATGGCGCTTTCGTCGAACCCGATCTCGGCGGCCTGCTTGCCCATGGGGCCGGTGGACCCCGCGAAGGGCCAGATGACCACGCCCGGCGCGCCCGAGGTGGCCAGCAGGCCGCCCTTGGCGAGGAAGGCCATGCTCTTCACCTTGCCGGGATAGCCGCCCATCTTCAGGTTCTTCTCGTCGGCGACCCGCCAGCCGTGCAGCTGGTTCTCCTGCATGGATGACATCAAGAACTTGCCGTCGGGGCTCCAGGCCAGGCCGACATGGCTGCCAGCCCACTTCAGGACGTAGGGTTTCTGCTCGGCGATGCGGCCGTACCAGAGCCAGGCGCCGTTATACGTGGCCGTGGCGATCCGCCGCCCCTTAGGGTCGAAGGCCACGTCCGCCACCGACTTCTCATGGGTGAAGACCCGGGCGAAGGCCGGGTCGGCGGCGTCGCGGACGTGCAACTCCTTGCCGGCCCCGAAGGCGATCAGCTTGGAGTCGGCGCTGGCCGCCACCGAATCGATCCAGCGGCCGGCGACCTTGGCGACTTCCTCGGCGCCGCTGGGCCGCGTCCAGACCAGACGGCCGTCGTCACCGCCGCTCAGCACACCGTCGCCGGAGGGATGCAGGCAGGCGGCCAGGATCGCCCCGTCGTGGGCCTCGACCTGCTCGCCGGTCTCGAATCGGATGCTGCCGTCCCCAAGGGCGAAGGCGGCCTTGCCGTCCTTTCCGAACAGGGCGGCGGTGACATAGGCGTCGAAATCGAAAGTCATGGCGCGTCTTAGCCGCCTAACACCGGTTTTGGCGAGGGCCGGAAATCCAAGCCCCGCCGCCGTCGAAACGTTCACCGCGCGAACTTGGCGGCCAAGTCGCGGCGGTTGGCTCTTTACAATCGGCTTTTGTTTGGCGAAGGGTTTCGGCGACCACGTGGCGGCCCCGGATCCAAGGGGCCCTAGGGAAGGAATCTCATATGGGTGCGAAGCTGGGCGGCGGGGGGAGCGGCAAGTTCGATCTCGGCCAGAACAGCGACATCAACGTCACGCCGTTCGTCGACGTGATGCTGGTGCTCCTTATCATCTTCATGGTGGCCATTCCGGCCGCCACGGTTTCCATCAAGCTCGACCTGCCGCCGGCCATTCCGCCGCCGCCTGGCTCGAAGATCGAGGAACCGACCCTCATCAACATTCAGGAAGCCGGCCTCTATATCGGGGACGTGCCCACCACCCTGGACACCCTGCCGGCCGACCTGACGCGGATTCTGCTGCAGACCAAGCCCGAGCCGACGGCCGAGCGCGTCTACATCCGCGCCGACCGGACCGTGCGCTACGGCGACTTCATGGCGGTGATGAACACCCTGCAGGGCAACGGCTTCTTCCAAGTCGCCCTGATCAACGAAGAGCTCTAGGCGCTTCGCACATTCTGAAACGGCCCGCCCAGGGAAACCGGGGCGGGCTTTTTCTTGTCCGCCCTTAGGCCGCGCAGGCCTCGAAGCCGGCCTTCAGCTTGGCCTCGTCGAGGTTGCGGCCGATGAACACCATGCGGCTGTAGCGCTTGTCGCCGGCCTTCCAGTCACCCTGGAAGTCGCCTTCCAGGATCATGTGGACCGCCTGGAACACCAGGCGGCGATCCTCGCCCGACACGTCGAGTATACCCTTGGCGCGAAGGATATCGGGGCCCTGCTCCTCCAGCACCTTGTTCAGCCAGGTCGTGACTCGCTGGCCGTCGATCGGCTTGTCGAGGGTGAGCGAGACGCCGCGGATACCCGCCGCGGCCGCATGGTCCTGGTGATCATGGCCGTGGTGACCGTGGTCATGATCGCCGTGATGATGATGGTCGTGATCATGGTCGCAATCCTCATCGTGAACGTGACCCTCCTCGCCATGGGGAGGGTTCAGGAATTCCGGATTCACCTCGGTGATCCGGGCGAGATCGAAGCCGCCGCGGCCCAGGATCTTGTCCAGGGACACATTGGAACGCTGGGCGCGGTGGATGGGGGCCAGCGGATTGAGCCGGCGGATCGCCGCCTCGACGCTCTTCAGCTCCGCCTCGGTGACCAGGTCGGTCTTGTTCAGCACGATCTGATCGGCGAAGGCGATTTGCTCGACGGCCTCGCGGGAATCGGCCAGCCGCAGCATCAGGTGCTTGGCGTCGACCACGGTGGTGACGCTGTCGAGCTGGGTCTTGGCCTTGACGTCGTCGTCGACGAAGAAGGTCTGGGCCACCGGGCCGGGATCGGCCAGGCCCGTGGTCTCCACGATGATCGCGTCGAACTTGCCCTTGCGCTTCATCAGGCCCGACAGAACCCGGATCAAGTCGCCGCGCACCGTGCAGCAGACGCAGCCATTGTTCATCTCGAACACTTCTTCGTCGGCGCCGACGATCAGGTCGTTGTCGATGCCCACCTCGCCGAACTCATTGACGATGACGGCGTAGCGCTTGCCGTGGTCCTCGGTGAGGATGCGGTTCAGCAGGGTGGTCTTGCCGGCGCCGAGATAGCCGGTGAGGACGGTGACGGGGGTCTTATCGGTCATGACGGACATCTAGTCATTGCAGGGTCCGAAGGGAACAGGCGCCGCGCTTGCGGTCTCTAGTGTTATCATATAACACCTGATCGGGAGTGCGAAGATATGGGAAGACGCCCGTCGTGACCGCCGCCGCCCCCGAGACCCAGGGACAGATCGACGCCTTCCGGGGCGATCGTGTCTATCTGGGCGCAGACCACGCGCGCAACGAGCGCCGGACCTGGATGGTGGCGGCCATCTGCCTGGCGACCCTGGCGGCTCAGATCGGCGGCGGGATCGTCTTCAACTCCATGGCCCTGGTGGCCAACGGCCTTCACCTGGCCGCGCACGTGGCGGCCCTGGTGGTGGCGGCCGGCGCCTATGGCCTGGCGCGCAGGTTCGCCGACGATCCGCGATTTTCCTTCGGCACGGGCAAGATCGGCTACCTGGCGGGGTTCGCCAACGCCGCGGTCCTGGCGCTCACCGCCCTGTTCATCGCTTTCGAAAGCGTCGCGCGCCTGCTGAGTCCCGCCGAGGTCGCCTATGACGCGGCGCTCGCGCTGGCCGCCGGCGCCCTGGTGGTCAACCTGATCTGCATGTGGCTGCTGCGGCCGGCCCACGCCCACGCCCATGACCGAGACGGGGACCTGAACCTCTCGGCCGCCCACCTGCACCTGGCGGCCGACGCGGCGGTTTCGGGGCTTGCCATACTGGGCCTGGGCCTCGGGCGCCTGTTCGGCTGGGCCTGGGCCGACAGCCTCGCGGGGCTGGCCGGCGCGGTCCTGGTCGCCCACTTCGCCTGGCGCCTGATGGTGCGGGCCGGCGCGGTTCTGCTGGACATGAATCCCTCGGACGAACTCACCGCCGCGATCCGGTCGCGGTTGGTCACGGGCGACGAGCGTCTGCTGGACCTGCACGTCTGGCGCCTCGGCCCCGGCCACCACGCCGCCATCGTGGTCATCGAGGCGAAAGGCCCTCTGGCGCCCAGCGCCTATCGCGCGCGCCTCGCCGGCCTGCAGGGCTTGAGTCATGTGACCGTGGAAACGCGGGACTCGCGTTGACTTAGACGGACCTCGCTGTATAAGTCCGGCCCTCTCGCCCGCGGGGCTTCTCGCGGGCGCAATTCCTTTTGCTAAAGTCCAAGGCGCTAACGATGTACGCGGTGATCAAAACCGGCGGAAAGCAGTACCGGGTCCAACCTGGCGATCTGCTTGTTGTCGAGAAGCTCGACGGTGAACCCGGCGCGAATGTCGCTTTCGGCGACGTGCTGATGCTGGGCGACGGCGACGCCGTGACCCTCGGCGCCCCGATCGTGGACGGCGCGACCGTCTCGGCGACCCTCATCGAGACCCGCAAGGGCGATAAGGTGAAGATCTTCAAGAAGATCCGCCGCCAGGGCTATCGCCGCACGAAGGGCCATCGCCAGCACGAAACCGTGCTGCGCGTGACCTCCGTCGAAGGCGCCGGCAAGACCGACAAGTGGGACGGCGTCGTCGACCTGACGACCAAGGCCATGCTGGACGCTCGCGCCCGCAACCTGAAGCACGTGATCACGACCCTGGAAGCCGGCGCCGCGCCGGTCGCCGCGCCGGCCAAGGCCAAGGCGGCTCCGAAGGCCGCCGCTTCGGTCTCCGAGGATGCTCCGGCCAAGGCCGCCGCTCCGAAGAAGGCCGCGGCTCCCAAGGCCGAAGCCGCCCCGAAGGCAGCGCCGAAGAAGGCCGCCGCCAAGAAATCCGACGACGCCGCCGAATAGGCCCGGCGTCCACTAAGTTTAGGAGAGCACAATGGCTCACAAGAAATCTGGCGGCTCCTCGCGTAACGGCCGCGACTCGGCCGGTCGGCGCCTTGGCGTGAAGAAGTTCGGCGGCGAGTCCGTCGTCGGCGGCAACATCATCATTCGTCAGCGCGGCACCAAGTTCTTCGCCGGCGACAATGTGGGCATGGGCAAGGATCACACCCTCTTCGCCATGGCCGCCGGCGCCGTGAAGTTCATCACCAAGCGCAACGACCGCACCTACGTGAACGTGGTGCCGGCCGAGACCACCGCGAAGTAAGACGAGCCTCATTCCGGGTTCGTCGCAAGGCGAACCGGGCAGAGAACTTCCGAGGGGGAGTCCGGATCGCCGGACTCCCCCTCGTTGTTTTCAGGGTCCCACCAGAGGGCCGGGAGGTAGACCATGTGCGCGATCGAGATCGAACCCATCCTGAGCACGCCACGCCTGCGGCTCCGCCGCCCGCGCCGGGCCGACGCCGCTCGCATCGCCGAATATTGCGGCGACTACGACGTCGCCCGGATGACGTCGCGCATTCCCCACCCTTACGGGATCGAGGACGCCAACGCCTTCCTCGACCGCCAGGACCTCAAGGACGCCGATCGGGAGGCGACCTTCGCCATCGAGCATCCGGACGAGGGGTTCATGGGTGTGGTCAGCCTGTTCGAGAACCCGGAGGGCCGCTCGGAGATCGGCTACTGGCTGGGCCGGCCTCACTGGGGACGCGGCTACGCCACCGAGGCGGCCGACCGGACGCTGGTCTGGGCGCACGAGACCTGGGGCCGACGCTTCGTCGTGGCGGGCCACGCCAGCGACAACCCGGCCTCGGGCCAGGTCCTCTGCAAGGTGGGGTTCCTCTACACCGGCGAGGTCAAGCTGCAGCCGTCGGCGGCGCGGAAGGGCGAGACGCCGGTGCGCATGATGGTGTGGCTGGCGTGACGACTTGCCCCGTCCTCTCCTCCTCCCAGGGGAGAGGACACTCGACCTCCGCTGCTCTGTGTTACAAAAGGCCCCGATGAAATTTCTCGACCAGTGCAAGATCTACATCCGCTCCGGAAACGGTGGTGGCGGCGCTGTGTCGTTCCGGCGTGAGAAGTACATCGAATACGGCGGCCCCGACGGCGGCGACGGCGGCCGCGGCGGCGACGTCTGGATCGAGGCGGTCGAGGGCCTCAACACCTTAATCGATTTCCGCTACGCCCAGCATTTCCGCGCCGACACCGGCACCCACGGCATGGGCCGCAACCGCCATGGCGCCGCGGGCGAGGACATCGTGCTGAAAGTCCCGGTCGGCACACAGGTGCTGGACGAGGACAAGGAAACCCTGATCGCCGACATGGATAAGGCGGGCGAGCGGTTCCTGCTGGCCAAGGGCGGCAACGGCGGCTGGGGCAACGACCGGTTCAAGGGGCCGATCAACCAGGCGCCCAAGCACGCCAACCCCGGCCAGGAGGGCGAGGAGCGCTGGATCTGGCTGCGGCTGAAGCTGATCGCCGACGTGGGCCTGGTGGGCCTGCCCAATGCGGGCAAGTCCACCTTTCTGGCCGCCGCCAGCGCCGCCAAGCCGAAGATCGCCGACTATCCCTTCACCACCATCTCGCCGAACCTGGGCGTGGTGGACCTGTCGACCAACGAGCGGTTCGTCATCGCCGATATCCCCGGCCTGATCGAGGGCGCCTCCGACGGCGCGGGCCTCGGCACGCGCTTCCTGGGCCACGTGGAGCGCACCGCGACCCTGATTCACCTGGTGGACGCCACCCAGACCGACGTGGTCGAGGCCTGGAAGACGGTGCGCACCGAGCTGGAAGCCTATGCCGACGAGCTGGGCGACAAGGTCGAGATCCTGGCGCTGAACAAGATCGACGCCCTGGACGAGAGCACGGTGGAGATGCAGCGCGAGGCCTTGGCCGAGGCGTCGGGCGCCGAGGTCCGGCTGGTCTCCGGTGTCTCGGGCAAGGGCGTGGTGGAGTTGCTGCGCGAGGCCTACGCCCTGGTGCGCGAGCGCAAGTCCGCCGCCGCCCAGGCCGATCCCACCGACGAGGCCAATACGGGCTGGATCCCCTGATGAGCGGCCTCACCCAGGCCAAGCGGGTTGTGGTGAAGGTCGGTTCGGCCCTGGTGGCCGGCCCCGATGGTCCCGACCGCGCCTGGCTGGCCGCCTTCGCCGCCGACCTCGCCCGGCTGAACGCGCGCGGCCAGCAGGTGCTGATCGTCTCCTCCGGCGCCGTGGCCCTGGGCCGCCGCCGGCTCTCCATCACCCGCAAGGCCCTCACCTTGCCCGAGAAGCAGGCCTGCGCCGCCGCCGGCCAATCGGCCCTGATGCGGGCCTGGGAAGAGGCGCTGGAGCCGCACGGCCTGGCCGCCGCCCAGGTGCTGCTGACCCGCGACGACACCGAGGTTCGCCGCCGCTGGCTCAACGCCCACGCGACGCTGTCGACGCTGCTGGCTCTCGGCTGCGTGCCGGTGATCAACGAGAACGACACCGTGGTCACCGAGGAAATCCGCTACGGCGACAACGACCGTCTGGCGGCCCGCGTGGCCCAGATGATCGGCGCCGACGTGCTGGTGCTGCTGTCGGACATCGACGGCCTCTACACCGCCGACCCGCGTCACGCCCCGGACGCCAAGCACCGTCCCCGGGTCAGCCACCTGACCCCTGAGATCGAGGCCATGGCCGGCGGCGCGACCGCCCGCGCCGGGGTCGGCACCGGCGGCATGGCCACCAAGATCGCCGCCGCCCGCATCGCCCAGGGCGCGGGCTGCGCCACGGTGATCACGCTGGGCCGCCGCCCCTCTCCCCTGGCCGCCATCGAGGCGGGCGAAACCGCAACCATCATCGAGCCCTCGGTCTCGGTCGCCGCGGCCTACAAGGCCTGGATCGCCGGATCGCTGTCGCCGTCGGGCGCCGTGGTCATCGACGCCGGGGCCGCGCGCGCGCTCTCAACGGGCAAGAGCCTCCTGGCCGCCGGAGTCCGCGCCGTCGAGGGGCGGTTCGGGAAGGGCGACGCCGTGCGTGTGGTCGACGAGGCTGGGCTGGAGATCGGCCGGGGCCTGGCGCGCTACGACGCAGGCGACGCCGAGAAGATCCGTGGGCTCAAGTCCGACGCCATCGAGGCGGTGCTGGGCTTCACCAGCGGCCCGCTGATCCACGCCGACGACCTGGCGCTGGCCGCGGTGCGGACGCCGACCTGATTTGCGGCCCCGCCGAAAGCGGCCTAGTAAACCTCAACTTGAGCATATGGGCGCGTGATGGACGACGCGGCGGCGATACCCACGGCTGAAACGGCGGCGCCCCGCACCGGGCGGCTGGAGAGGCTCGCCCCGGGCCAGGCAATCCCCTTCGGCGGCGACCGTGTCGCCTTTGTCTCCGAGGCCCTTGCGGCCGCCTTCGAGGCCGGCGACCGGCTGGTGGTGGTCGAGGGCGAGTTGCTGCACGTGCCCGCCGGGATCCAGACCCTGGCGGCCGACGCGGTGGGCCGCGCCCACAAGGCCTTCCAAGCCCTGGCTGCGGTCAGCGACGCGGCGATCACGCAGTTCTTCGAGGTCTTCGCCGCCAATCTCGCCGACGAGGGCGTCTGGGCGGCGATCAGCGCGGCCAACGCCGCAGATGTGGCCACCGCGCGGGCGCGCGGACGTTCCACCACCCGCCTGGCGGTCAGCGAGGCGATGCGCCGCGACATGATCGCGGGGCTGGAGGTCTGGCGCGACGCGCCGGCCAGCCGTGGCCGGGTGCTGGAACGGGTCGAGCATGCGGGCTGGAGCGTCGAACAGGTCGCCGCCCCCCTGGGCGTGGTGGGCTTCATCTTCGAGGGCCGGCCCAATGTGTTCGCCGACGCCACCGGCGTGCTGCGCACCGGCAACACGGTCGTGTTCCGCATCGGTTCGGACGCCCTGGGCACCGCCCGCGCCATCGTCGAGCACGCGCTGAACCCCGCCCTGAGGGCCGCCGGCCTGCCCGTTGGAGCCGCGGCCCTGGTGGACAGCCCCGCCCACGCCGCCGGCTGGGCGATGTTCTCCGATCCGCGCTTGGCGCTGGCGGTGGCGCGAGGCTCCGGTCCCGCGGTAGCCCAGCTCGGCGCCATCGCCCGCCAGGTCGGCACGCCGGTCAGCCTGCACGGCACGGGCGGCGCCTGGATCGTGGCCGACGCCAGCGCCGATCCTGAGCGGTTGAAGGCCGCCGTCTATCACTCACTGGACCGCAAGGTCTGCAACACCCTCAATGTCTGCGCCATCCTTCGGGACCGGGCCGCCGACCATCTGCCAGCCTTCCTGGAGGCGCTCACCGCCGCCGGCGAGCGCCGTCGGGGGGTCAAGCTGCACGTGGTCGCGGGCGGCGAGGCCCTGCTGCCCGCCGCCTGGCGCGACGCGCGCGTCGTGGTCGGCCGCGCCCAGGGACCCTGCGATGAAGCCCAGATCGAGATCCTGTCCCGTGAGGACCTGGGCCGCGAATGGGAGTGGGAGGAGACGCCCGAACTCTCCCTGGTCTTCGTGGAGAATGTCGAGGAGGCGGTCGGCCTGTTCAACCGCTACAGCCCGCAGTTCGCCGCTAGCCTGATCGCGGAAGACGCCGAGGCGCACGAGCGGTTCTATGCGGCGATCAACGCCCCCTTCGTCGGCGACGGCTTCACCCGCTGGGTGGACGGCCAGTTCGCCCTGGACCGGCCGGAACTCGGCCTTTCCAACTGGGAGCATGGGCGACTGTTCGCGCGCGGCGGCGTGCTGTCGGGCGACGGGGTGTTCACCGTCCGCGCCCGGGTTCGCCAGACCGACGTCGATCTGGATCGCAATCCCGACACGGCCAGGCC
>NZ_JANOCX010000123.1:0-6629 GCF_031412415.1 Phenylobacterium sp. | reverse complement strand
CCTTGGTGGCGGCCAGCAGGCCCGGCAGGCGCTTCTCGATCTTGTCGTAACCGAAGCGGCCGTAGAGCGTGATGCGGCCGGCCTCGTCCTTCGGGTTCAGCACGTCGATGAGGCGCAGGATGTCGTCCGCCTCCATCGTCGGGCCGCACTTGATGCCGATCGGGTTGCGGATGCCGCGGAAGAACTCCACGTGGGCGCCGTCGAGCTGGCGCGTCCGCTCGCCGATCCAGAGCAGGTGGGCCGAGGTGTCGTACCATTCGCCCGAGGTGCTATCGACGCGGGTCATCGCCTCTTCGAAGCCCAGCAGCAGGCCTTCGTGGGAGGTGAAGAACTCCACCTGGTGCAGTGCCGGCTGGCTCTCGGGCGTCACGCCGATCGCCTGCATGAACGCCAGGGTCTCGCTGATCTTGTCGGCGACCTCGCGGTAGCGCGCGCCTTGTGGGCTGTCGGCCACGAAGCCCAGCGTCCAGCGGTGGATGTTGTAGAGGTCGGCATAGCCGCCGCCGGCGAAGGCCCGCAGCAGGTTCAGGGTCGAAGCCGACTGGCCATAGGCCTGTAGCAGGCGCTGAGGATCAGGCACGCGGCTGGCGGCGTCGAAGTCCATGCCGTTGATGATGTCGCCGCGATAGGACGGCAGCTCGACGCCGTCGATGGTCTCGACCGGTGACGAGCGCGGCTTGGCGAACTGGCCGGCCATGCGCCCCACCTTCACCACCGGCTTGCCGCCGGCGAAGGTCAGGACCACCGCCATCTGCAGGATCAGTCGGAAGGTGTCGCGGATGTTGTCGGCGTGGAATTCCTTGAAGCTTTCGGCGCAGTCGCCACCCTGCAGCAGGAAAGCCTTACCCGCGGCGACGTCGCCCAGCAGGCTCTTCAGGCGCCGCGCCTCGCCGGCGAACACCAGCGGCGGCATGCCGCGCAGGGTCTGCTCCACGCCGGCCAGGGCCGCCATGTCCGGATAGTCGGTGGGGAGATGCTTTGCGGGTTTTTTTCTCCACGAAGCGGGCGTCCAGTGTTCGGTCATGTCTCAACTCCGCGCCTGCACGCGGGTTTGCGGGCAAACGAAACCGCGCCTTCTACTCCGATTAGGGTCGCGGCGTCGATGGGGCGCGCGCCGCCAACAGGCAGGCCGCCGTCGCCAGGGCGCCTATGGCCAGGAACCATTCCTGCCAGACGCCGAAGGAAAACGCCGAGTAGGTGAGATAGGCCGCCGCCGTGGCCGCGCCGACAGCGCGGCCGAGATCGCGCTCGCGATGGCTGAGCCCGGCCAGGATCGACGCCCAGAACACCGCCGCCGCCATCGCGCCGATGAGGCCCAGCTCCAGCCAGATCTGCAGCGCCGCATCGTGCGGGTGCAGCTTGATGCCCGGCGAGAACATGCGGCTGGCGTCCAGGCCCCAGCCCCGCGACGGGTGGTCGCCGATCCAGGTCGCCGCGCGCCGCCAGTAGCCCATCCGCAAGGCCCAGGAGAGCGGCATGCTGGCCTCGACCTGCGCGTAGAGGCCAATCTTCTGAGCCGCCCAGACGAAACCCGGCGCGCCCAGGAAGAAGGCCGCGGCGAAACCGGCCAGCACCCGCGGTCCGATGCGGGGCCAGGCCCAAACCGTCAGTCCAGCGAGGATCGCGGCGATCAGGGCCACCATCGGCGCGTCCGTGGCGAACAGCAGGCCCACACCGATGCAGCCGGCCCCCATCGGCAGGATCAGCCAGCGGCTCTCCCCCAGTCGGATCGCCGCGAGCGTCGCGGCCGGTGTCAGGAGCGCCAGGACGAATCCGGCCTGGGCGACGTTCTTCACCGCCAGATCGGCTCGGATCGGATCGCCAAGCGCGTCACGCAGGGTCCGGTAGACCGCCGCGCCGGTGGCGGTCTCGATGCTGAGCAGCAGTCCCAGGGCCGCCAGGCCCCACACCAGGACACGCAAAGCGATCGTCCGCGGTCCGGCGGCGGCGTCTCGGGCCGCGCAGATCACGGCCCAGTAGAGCGCGGCCTGGGCGATCAATTTGAAGGCGGTGGCGCCCTCCAGATCCTCCGGCGTGTAGGGGCTCCAAGAGGTCGAAGCCAACGCCCAGGCCAGGATCACCACCACGGCGATGGCCGCCGGGCGGTCGGCGTCGATGATCCGAAGGCCGCGCAGGGTCATCAGGCCCGCAAGGCCGACCAGCGGCGCGAAGGCCAGCGGCCCACCCCAGGCGGCGAAAGGGATCAGGGCGAACAGCCCGACCAGGATCCAGCCGGACCAGACCGAGACTCGCGCCTCGGGGATCGACGCCCCTTGCGTCATGCGGCGGCGCCGAGCCCCGGAGCCACGTACTTGTCGCGCATGGTGACCAGTTCCTCGGCCAAGGTCGGGTGGACGGCGCAGGTGGAATCCCACTGCTGCTTGGTCACGCCCATCTTCAAGGCGATGGCCGCCATCTGGATGATCTCAGGCGAATCTGGCCCCACCACATGGCAGCCCACGACCCGCTGGTTCGCGGCCTCGACCACCAGCTTGATCAGGCAACGCTCGTCGCCGCCGTAGAAGGTGGTCTTCATCGGCCGGAAGCGGGAGAGGTAGATGTCGATCTTGCCGTGCTGATGGCGCGCGTCGGCCTCTGACAGACCCACCGAGCCGACCGGCGGCTGCGAGAACACCGCCGAGGCCACCATGTCATGATCGAAACTGGTTGGGTTGTCGTAGAACTCGGTCTGGGCGAAGGCCGCGCCCTCGCGGATCGCCACCGGGGTCAGGTTGATCCGGTCGGTGACGTCGCCGACCGCCCAGATGTTGGCGACATTGGTCTTGGAGAACTTGTCCACCGCCACCGCGCCCGCCTCGTTCAGCGCCACGCCGGCCTTCTCCAGGCCCAGGCCATCGGTGTAGGGCTTGCGGCCAGTGGCGAACATCACGAGGCCGGTCTCGATCGCCGAGCCTGAAGTCATGTGGCTGACATAGCCGCTCGCCGTCTTCTCGATGCGCTCGTGCTGGCAGCCCAGGACGATCTTGATCCCGCGCTTCTTCATCTCCTCAGTCACGTGGGCGCGGATATCGTCGTCGAAACCGCGCAGGATATTGGCCCCGCGATAGACCAGGGTCGTGTCCACCCCCAGGCCATTGAAGATTCCGGCGAACTCCACGGCGATATAGCCACCGCCGGCGATCATGATCGACTTGGGCAGTTCGGGCAGGTGGAAGGCCTCTTCCGAGGTGATGATGTGCTCGGCGCCCTCGAAGTCCGTCGGCTTCCAGGGGCGCCCGCCAGTGGCGATCAGGATCTTGCCCGCCGTCAGCGTCCCCTTGCCTTCCAGTTCGACCGTGTGGGCGTCCTTGAGCCGCGCCTTGGCGTGAACGATCTCGGCGCCGGCGTTGGAGAGGTTGGTGACATAGATCCCCGACAGCCGGGCGATCTCGCGGTCCTTGGCGTCCAGGAAGGTCTTCCACTCGAAGGTCGCCTGGCTGGCCGACCAGCCGTAACCCTCAGCGGTCTGCGCGTAGTGGGCGAACTCCGAGGCGTAGACCATGAACTTCTTGGGCACGCAGCCGCGGATCACGCAGGTGCCGCCGACGCGATGCTCCTCGGCGACGGCGACCTTGGCGCCGCTCATGGCCGCGAGCCTGGCCGCGCGCACGCCCCCTGAGCCCGCGCCGATGACGAAGAGGTCGTAGTCGTAGTTCGCCAAGACGGGCGCTCCTTAGGGTTCGAAGGTGACGACGCCGTCGGGCGTTCCCACCAGGGCCAGGTCGGCCAGGTCGAGGAACAGGCCATGATCGACCACGCCGGTCACGCTCTTCAACGCGGCGGCCAGCAGGGCAGGCTCCTCGATGCGCCCGCACGCCGCGTCATAGATGAGGTTGCCGCCGTCGGTTTTCATCGGGGCGCCATCCTTCAGTCTCAGGCGCGGGGCGACCCCCAGGTCGCATTCGGCCAGGGCGTCGCAGATCCGCAGAGCCGTGGTCTGGTGGCCGAAGGCCACGACCTCGATCGACAAGGGGAACTGACCCAGCGTCTTCACCCGCTTGGCGGCGTCGGCGATGACCACGCAGCGCTTGGAGGCCTCCCAGACCAGCTTCTCGCGCAGCAGGGCGCCACCGGCGCCCTTGATCAGCGACAGGGCCGGGCCGATCTCGTCGGCGCCGTCGACCGTCAGGTCGATGGAACCCACCTGATCGAGCTCCGTCAGCCGGATTCCGAGGCTCGCGGCGAGCTCGCCGGTGGCCACCGAGGTGGGCACGCCAACGATGTCGAGCCCTCGCGCCGCCAAGGCCTTGACGAACCAGGCCGCGGTCGAGCCAGTGCCCAGACCCACGACCATCCCGGATTCCACCAGAGCCGCGGCGGCCTCGCCGCTGGCTCGCTTCTGATCATCGATCGCTGCGCTCATGGCGGTGACATAGGCGAAGCCAGCGCGGCCCGCGACGTTATTTTTTCGCCTTCTTGGCGAGCTTGGCCGCCCGGAAGCGCGCCGCCCAACCTTGCTTCTCCACCTGCGTCCCGCGTTCGAGCGCGAGCGCGTCCGCCGCCACGTCGCGGGTGATCACTGAGCCGGAGCCCGTATAGGCGCCCGCCCCGATCTTCACCGGCGCCACCAGGGCGGAGTTCGAGCCGACGAAGGCGCCTTCTCCCACATGGGTCTCGTGCTTGTCGAAGCCGTCATAGTTGCAGAAGATCGTGCCGGCCCCGATGTTGGCCTTCGCGCCGATGGAGCCGTCGCCCAAATAGGCCAGGTGGTTGGCCTTGGCGCCCGCGCCGACCTTGACCTTCTTGACCTCGACGAAGTTGCCGATGTGGGCCTCCTCGCCGATCTCCGCGCCGAGACGCAGGCGGGCGTAGGGCCCGATCAGGGCTCCGGCCATCACCTTGGCGCCCTCCAGGTGGCTGAAGGCGCGGATCACCGCCCCGGTTTCGACGGTCACGCCGGGGGCGAAGACCACGAACTGCTCGATCACGGCGCCGGCGGCGATCTGAGTGTCCCACGAGAAGTGCGCCGTCTCGGGCGCCAGCATCTGCACGCCCTGCGCCAGGAAGTGCGCGCGCTTCCGGTGCTGGAAGATCGCCTCGGCCTGCGAGAGCTGCATGGGCGTGTCGCAACCCATGACCGCGCTTTCGGGGGCGAAGGCGGCGCGGACCATCGCTTCCTCCGCCGTGGCCAGGCCCACGATATCGGTCAGGTAGTACTCGCCCTTCGCATTGTCGTTGGTGACCCTGTCCAGCCAACCGAACAGCGTCGCCCGGTCGGCGGCCAGCATTCCCGCGTAGCAGGCGCGGACCGCCTTCTGCTCGGGCGTGCAGTCCTTGGCCTCGACGATGCGAAGCACATGCCCGTCCGCGCCGCGGATCAGGCGTCCGTACAGCAGGGGATCGGCCGGCTCGAAGCCAAGCAGGGCCAGCGGCGCGCCTTCAGCCCGCAGCTTGAACAGCGGATCGAGGTCCTGGGCCTCCAGCAGCGGGCAGTCGCCGTTCACAACCAGCACGTCGCCGTCGAAGTCCGCCAGCGCAGCCTTGGCCGCCAGCACCGCGTGCCCCGTGCCCAGCGGCGGGTCCTGCACGGCCACGGCGGCCTCGCCCAGGCGGCGCACCACCAGCTCACGCACCGCGGCGCTGTGGGTCCCCACCACCACGACGATCTTCTCGCAGCCGGTCGCTTGCACGGTGTCGATCACTCGGTCCAGCAGGGTGCGCCCGCCCACCTTGTGCAGCACCTTGGGCAGGGGCGACTTCATGCGCGTGCCTTGGCCGGCGGCCATGATCACTGCGGCGCGTGCGGTCATCGAGCGGTCCTTCGAGTCGGGGCGGTCATTGCAATCTTGCGGCCTTTAGCGGAAACGGCGAGCGGTTTCGATGGAGCGCGCACCTTGGCCGACCTCTCAATGCTGGACGGCGCGACGCTGGCCTTCGACCTGGACGGCACCCTGGTCGATTCCGCACCCGACCTGATCGGGACCTTGAACGTGCTTCTGGCTCAGGAGGGGATCGCGGCCCTGCCCCTCGAGGACGCGCGGCCCTTCATCGGCCATGGCGCCCGGCGTCTGATCGAGCGAGGCTTCGCCGCCCAGGGCCATCCGATCCCGACCGACCGGATGGACGATCTCTTCGCCCGCTTCATCGCCCACTACAACGACCACAGCGCCGACCTGACCCGGCCCTTTCCGGGCTGCGTCGAGGCGTTGAGCGTCATGAAGACGGCGGGGGCCAAGCTGACGGTCTGCACCAACAAGCTCACCAGCCTGTCCACGCCGATCCTCGCCAAGCTGGATATCGCCTGGCTGTTCGACGCGGTGATCGGCGCCGACCTCGCGCCGGCGCCCAAGCCCGACGCGCGCCACCTGATCGCCGCCGTGGAGGCCGCGGGGGGGAGCATGGACCGGGCCCTGATGGTCGGCGACGCCTCCACCGACGCCGGCGCGGCGCGGGCGGCGAAGGTCCCGCTCATCCTGGTCAGCTTCGGCTACACCGAGATCCCGGCGGCCGAACTGAACCCCGACATCCTCATCCACCACTTCGACGAGCTGCCCGATGCGTGCGTTCGTCTTCTCACCGCTTGAACCGGGCGCCTCACCGGGCTATAGGCGCATCCCTTCCGGAGGATGTGTAGCTCAGCGGGAGAGCACCTCGTTCACACCGAGGGGGTCACAGGTTCAATCCCTGTC
>NZ_JANOCX010000122.1:0-7516 GCF_031412415.1 Phenylobacterium sp. | reverse complement strand
AACATCTTCGACGCCCCGGCGGTCAGCGTGATCACCCCCGTGGACTACGACCATCTCGAGATGCTGGGCCCTGAACTCGGCAAGATCGCCTGGGAGAAGGCCGGGATCATCAAGGCCGGACGTCCGGTGGTCGTCGCGCGCCAGCTTGAAGAGGGCGAGGCGGTGATCCTGGCGGAGGCGGAGCAGCTCGCCGCCCCGGTCACCCTGATGGGACGCGACTTCGACGCCTGGGAGGAACGCGGCCGGCTGATGGTCCAGATGGCAGATCAACTCTACGACCTGCCGGCGCCCAGCCTGTTCGGCGGCTATCAGTTCGCCAATGCGGGGCTGGTGGTGGCCGCCGCGCTCGCGCTCGGCGATCCGCGCATCGACGAAGCGGCCCTGGCCAAGGGCGTATCCTCGGCGGTCTGGCCGGCGCGGTTCCAGCGGCTGACGGAAGGGCCGATGGCGGCCCTGGCCCAGGCGCGTGGCGCCGATCTCTGGTTGGACGGGGGGCATAATCCCCACGCCGGCCGGGCCCTTGCCGAGGCGGCGGGGCGTCTGGTCGCCCGCGATCCGCGGCCGTTGGTCCTGGTGACCGCCATGTTCGCCCGCAAGGACGCGCTCGGCTTCTTCCAACCCTTCGCCGACCTGAACGCCAAGGTGTTCACAACCACCTTCGACTCCGGCAACGCGGCGGACGCCCACGACCTCGCCACCGCGGCGCAGGCCGCGGGGCTGGAGGCAGAGATCGTGTCGGATGTGGAAGCCGGACTGCGGCGGGCGCTGGAAGGCTCCGGTCCCCCGCCGCATGTCCTGATCTGCGGCGGGCTGGACTTCGCCGGCGAAGTGCTGGCCATGAGCCCGGAGACGTGGCCGAGTTAGGCCGAAGCGGTGGTTAGACCCCCGCCTCGCTCAGCCAATCCAGGATCTTCTGCTTGGGCATGGCGCCGACCTTCATGGAGGCCATCTGGCCGTCCTTGAACAGCATCATGGTGGGGATGCCGCGCACGCCGTAGCGCGAGGGGGTCGTGGGCGAATCCTCGATATTCAGCTTGGCCACGGTGACCTGTCCGGCCAGTTCGCCGGCGATCTGCTCCAGGGCCGGGGCGATCTGCTTGCAGGGACCGCACCACTCGGCCCAGAAATCCACCAGCACGGGCTTGGAAGCCTGCAGGACGTCCTTCTCGAAGGACTCGTCGGTGACCGTAACGGTGCTCATAAAAAGCTCCTCATAGCGTGGCTTTGGGAACGCCCAACCACGACTCTCGATCCGCGATGTAAGCGGCCCATGCTCCGGTATCAACCGCCGCGACGCAGGTCGGCAAGGGCTTGGACCAACACGTTTTCTGGAACCGCCATCAGTTTCGGGCCGTCCGTCCACACAAGGGCGGCCTCGATCGCCTTGCCGGGGAACACCTCGGCCAGCACGGCGGCGTAGACCGCCATCTGAATGAGGTAGGCGGGGTCGGCTTCCTCGATGCGGTCGGGGGAGGGGCGATTGGTCTTGAAATCCACCACCAGGACCCGGTCCTCAAGCACGACCAAACGGTCGACGCGACCGGAAATGTTCAGGCCGGCGGGCAGGGCCCTGGCCGGCCCGGCAACCGACACCTCGGCGCGGCTGCCGGGCCCGAACACCTCGGCGAAGCGGACGTCGTTCAACACGGCGAGCGCTGCTTCGATCATCTCCGTGCGCTGAGCGTCGGTCAGGTCCCGTTCTCTACGCAGGATGCTCGCGGCCGCGTCCGGACGCTCGGCCTGCGGAAGGTCAGGCAGGATCTGGAGCAGACGGTGGATCAGGTCTCCGCGCCGGAACCGGCCAAGGCCGCCCTGGACGGCCAAGGGCGAGGCGGCGGGCGCCGCCACGTCCTCGCCGAGCTGGGACGGGGAGGCGTAGCGGGCATAGGCCTCGGCGCGGGCGGGCGCGGTGGTCCAGGCCGGCGCCGGGCGGACCTGCGCCAGACCCGCCGCCGCCGCGCCCATGGGAACCGGGTCGTCGCCGAAGCGCAGGATCTCCATGCCGCCCTGGTTCACATGGCGCTTGTCCGGCGAGACCTGCGCATGCTCGAAGGCCGCGGTCAGCGCGCCCCACCAGCCCTTCAGGTTCTCCTCCTTGGCGTTGGCCGCGACCCGGCCGCACAAGACCAGCCGGTCGCGAGCGCGGGTCAGCGCCACGTAGAGCAGGCGATAGGCCTCGTCGTCCTCCTTGCGCGCCCGCCACTCGCGGGCCGCCGCCGAGGCCTCGCAGTCGCCGGTCTTCGACGCGCTCCACAGGAAGCCGCCCCGCTCGGTGGGCATCAGGGGCGAACCGCGCGCGCCACGCGACAGGGTCGTCTCCGGCAGGAAGACGATGGGCGCCTCCAGGCCCTTGGCGCCGTGGGCGGTCATCACCCGGACCTCGTCGCGGCCGGCCTCCATCTCGCGCTTGACCACGATGTCGAGGCTGGCGAAGGCGGCGGCCAGGCTTTCCAGGTCGTCCACGCCGCGCCCCTCGGCCGCCAGGACCTGGGCCAGGAATTCGTCCAGCGCGTCCTCGGCCTCGCTTCCCAGACGTCGCAGCAGCCGCTGGCGCATGGAGCGGCCGTCAGATCCCTGGGAGCCCAGCAGACGGGCGTAGAACTCGAAGGGCCGACGGGTCGCGCCTTGAGACCGCAGGTCGGCCAGGAGGGCATAGGCCTCGCCCCACACCGGCCGTTCGCCCGCTCGCTCAGCCAGGGTCGTCCAGAGCCCTCCCTCGCGCCCCTTGGCCAGGGCGTAGAGGCTGTCGTCGTCCAGACCGCACAGGGGGCTCTTCAGCAGGGCCGCCAGGGTCAGCTCGTCGGCCGGGAACTGCACGAAGCGCGCCACGGCCAGCAGGTCGTCGAAGACGATGTGCTCGCTGAGCGCCAGGCGGTCGGCGCCGGCCACCGGGACCTTGCGATGCTTCAGGGCGCGCAGGATCTCCTCGAACAGCGCCTTGCGTCGGCGCACAAGGATCAGCACGTCCTTGGGCCTGGCGGGTCGCCAAGCCTTGTCGTCCTTGTCCCAGATGCGGTCGCCGCGCGACAGCAGGGCGGCGATCTCGGCGGCGATCTTGGCCGCCAGGCGTTTGTTGGCGCTGCCCTCCGCCTCCTCGTCCAACGGCGCGTCCCAAGCGTTGCGGTCGTCGCCGGGAACTTCGCGCTCCAAGGGCCATAGGTCCACGCAGCCGACGTGATCGCGCACCGCCGTATGGCGGATCACCTCGACCTGGGCACGGGGCAGGATCGCCTGCGACAGCTCGGCGGGCGCGAAGGCGGCGTCGACGAAGGCCAGGACCTGCGGCGTCGAGCGCCAGGAGGTCAGCAGGTCGACGCGCTTGAACAGCGAGCCCGCGCCCTCCGCCCGTTGCTTGTGGAATTCGAACTCGCGGATCAACAGCTCGGGTCGGGCGCCCTGGAAGGAGTAGATCGACTGCTTCTCGTCGCCCACCACGAACATGTTGCGTTCCAGCCGTGGCCGGCCGACCGGCGAGCCGGCGCCGGAGAAGAACTCCTCGGTCAGGGCGCGGACAATCTCCCACTGCTCGGGCGCGGTGTCCTGGGCTTCGTCCACCAGGATGTGGTCGATGCCGCCGTCCAGCTTGTAGAGCACCCAGGCCGCCATGGGCGCCGAGGCCACCAGGTCGCGGGTCTTCTCGATCAGGTCGGCGAAGTCCAGCGCGCCGGAGAAGGACTTCTCCAGGCGATAGGCCTCCAGATAGGCGTGGGCCAGGACGAGGGCGGCCCTGGTGTCCAGCGCCACCTGCGCGCCGCGCAACCGTTCGCGAACCTCGGCCAGCCGATCCTGCTCCAGCAGCAGGAAGCTCCGCAGGTCCTCGCGGCTCTTGAGGCCGCTGGTCTTGGCGACCCAGGTCCGCGCGGTCCCCGCGCCATCCTCGGTGAAGAGCAGCTTTAGACAGTCGCTGAGGGTCGCCTGCGGGTTGGCGGCGATGGCGTGCAGCTTGCCGGCGTTGTCCTGGTCGGTCTTGGTCCCGTTGCGCAGGACGTCGGCGCAGGCGATCCAGCCGTTTTGGTCGAGGTCCTCCATGGCCTCGGCTTCCAGCGCCACGGGATCGATCTCGCCGCCACAGCAGACGTTCCAGACATCGGCCACCGCGCCCTCAAGCCCGCCCTTGGCCTCGAGATAGGCCGCCAGCCGACCACGCGCGGTCTCGAAGGCGGCGAACATCGCCTGGAAGCTGGCGAAGTCGAGGGCCACGCTGAACCGGGCGTAGGCGTCGGCCACGTGGCCCTCGCCGCGCAGGGCGTGGCGGGCGACGGCCTTGCGGGCGGCCGCGGCGATGGCTGCAGAGGCCGAGTCGTCCATCACCTTGAAGCCCGGCGAGACCCCGGCCTCCAGCGGGAAACGCCGCAGCAGCTTCTCGCAAAAGGCATGGATGGTCTGGATCTTCAGGCCGCCGGGGGTCTCCAGCGCCTGGGCGAACAGAGCTCGCGCCTTCGAGATGTCGCGGTCGTAGCCCTCGAGCGGCAGGCCTTCCAGGTCGGCCAGGTCGCGGCGCAGGCCGTCGCTGTCCTGCACCGACCAGCCGCCCAGCAGGTCGTACAGCCGTCGCTGCATCTCGGCGGCCGCGGCCTTGGTGTAGGTGACGCACAGGATGGTCTCGGGCTCGGCGCCGGCCAGCAGCAGGCGCGCCACGCGGTCGATCAGGGTCTTGGTCTTGCCCGACCCGGCGTTGGCGGTGACGAAGGCCGAGAGTCCGGGATCGGCGGCGACCCGCTGGGGATCGGGGTTGGGCACGAGGGTCAGGCTCATTCGCCATCCTCCTCGCCGCTGGTCGACCATTCGAACACCCGGGCCAGGTGGTCGTAGTCGCTCATGTGCAGCTTCACGAACTGGGGGGCGACGCGCGAGGTGTAGGGCCGCCCGGCGTCGAACTGGCCGATGAGTTCGCTCAGGCCCTCATAGGCTTTGGCGGCGGCCAGCGCGCTGGCGTCGCCGGGCATGGCGCGGACGGTCTCGCGGCCGGCTGGCTTGCGGCCGGTGATCTCCAGATAGGTCAGTTCGCCAGGCTCCGGATGGCCCAGTCCCTTGAAACCGCCCGCCTGCAGGATGGCGGCGGTCAGGGTGAGTTGGGGGGAGAACCCGGTATCGACCATCTTTTGCGAAGGCGCGGCCCCTGTCTTGTAGTCGAGGATGTGGCCGAAGCCCTGGGGGTCGATCTCGATGCGGTCGGCCTTGGCCGTGACCGTGAACGGGCCGCCGCTCAGGGGCAGAGTGAGCTCGCCGGCCTTCTCCACATGAATGGCCCGCCCGTCGGCGCGGCGGCGCTGCTCCAGGTCGGCGACCCAGGCGGCTGCCTCGCGGGCCAGGGCGGCTTCGCGGGCGAGCGCCTCGTGCGGCATGCCGGCGGCCTCCAGCTCGGCGAGATACAGGGCCTCGAAGATCTCCGCCGCATCGTGAGGCAGCTCGGCGGGATGGTCGGTGGCGAACCGTTCGAAGGCGGCGTGGATCGCCGTGCCGCGCGCGCGGGCCTCCACCGCCTCGTCAGGCCGGTCCAACTGGAACAGCTTTAGGATATCGCGGGCCCAGACGGCGTAGGGGTCTCGGGTCAGGGCCTCGATCCGGGTCACGGCCATGCGGCGCGGGCGGTCGGCCAGGGGCGGGTTTGGCGCGGGACGCTTGACGGGATCGTAGCCGCCGGCGTCGTCCAGCGATCTCGCCCAGGCCAGGATCTCCGGCCGTCCGGGAAGGTCGATCTTCGCGCCTCGCGCCAGGGTTTCCAGCCGCCACAGCCAGCGGGACTTCACCGCCGGCGCGCCCTCGCGGCGCTCGGAGTGCAGCAGGATCACCTCAGGGGCGCAGGCGGCCTGGGCGAAATCGTGGGCGGCGAGGCCCACCCGGCGCTCCGGCGGCGGCAGGCCCAGGGACTTGCGCATGGGCCGCGACAGGAACGGGTCCAGCGGCGCGCCTTGTGGCCAGACACCTTCCTCCAGACCGGCCACGATCAGCCGGTCGGCGCGGGTGAGGCGGGCCTCGATGGCGCCCAGGATGCGCAGGCGCGGATGGGTCGCTCCGCCGGTGCGCACGCTCTCACCCGCCATCAGCCGAGTCAGCAGGTCGGCGAAGCCCCGGGGGCTGGCGGCGGGCAGGCCGTCGGAATCGTGCATCAGGCCCGACAGCAGCCGGGCCAGGGCCTCGCCGCCGTGGCCGGACCAGAGGTCGTCCCCGGGCGCCAAGGCCTCCAACGTCTGCGTCAGGCGGCGCGCCAGATCGGCGGGCGCCCTCGGCTCGTTGGCGGATTCCGGGAACAGATCGCCGAGGCGCCCCGCCAGGGCCGTGGCCTGATCGACGTCGCTGAACTTCGCGTCCGTCCGTCGCCGCTCGAGCTGGGCCTCGAGGGCCGCCCAGGTGGTCTTGCGCGGGCCGCGCAGGGCGCAGAGCTCCAGGGCCACCCGCTGACGTTCCAACGCCTCCGGCTCCAGCCCCAGCGTGGTCAGGGGATGCTTGAGGATCGCCAATAGGCCGATTGGGTCCAGCGGATCGACCCTCGCCCGAGCGACCAGTCCCGCCAGCACGCCGCAGGAACAGCCTGACAGCGCCCAGCCGGCCGAGGAGTCGGCGGCCACGCCCCAACGGGCAAGCTTGGCGGCCACCCGCCGCGCCAGGGTCTGGTCCGGCGCCACCAGGGCGGCGGTCTTGCCGGGCGTTTCCAGGACCTCGCGCAGCAGCAGGGCCGCCACCGTGGCGGCCTCGTCCTCGGCGCGGGCGGTGACGACGCTTAAGCCCACCAGCCCCTCGGCGACGGGATCGACGCCCTCGGTCTCTCCTTGGGTGCGGAGGGTCTCGATGACGGTCAACCAGTCGGCGGTGCGCTGGGGCGGGCGCAGCGCCTCATTGATGACGCGCAGCCGCCAACGGCCATGGGACTCCAGCGTCTTCGAGGCGGGCCAAACCGCGACCTGCCCCCGCGCGATGTCGCCGTCGTCCAGCAGGCGCTTCATGGCGCCTTGAGGATGCTGCTCGCCCACCTCGCCCCAGGCGTCATCAGCCAGGTTCAAGTCTAGCCCCGGCAGCACGACGGCGCCCTGAGGCAGTTCGGCGATGACCCGCAACAGGTTGGCGGTGGCCGGCGCCGTGCCGGTCGAGCCGGCGGCGATCAGCACCCCCTGCGGCGGATGAAAGGTCCAGGCGTCGGCCAGCTTGCGCAGCAGGGCGACCCGGCGCCGGGTTACGTCCACCAGACCCATCGCCTCCAGGCGCCGGGGCCATTCGGTGAGCGCCGTCTGCAGGAAGTCGCGGCTGACCTTCCAGTGCTCGGCCAGTTCGCCGGAGACCAGGTCGTCAAGGCCCTCGCCTTCCGCCTCCTCGATCTGCAGGCTGTCCAGGAAGCCGCCCAGGGCGTCGGCGAGCTCCAGGGCGGCGGAGGCGTCCAGCTCGCGGTTCAGACGGCCCTCATGGGCCTTGACCAGCCGGGTCAGCTCGAAGCGCCGCTGCAACGCCCCGATGGCGGACGGCAGGTCCAGGGCCAGGTCGCCGGGTTCGAAGGGCGGCTCGCCCTCGTCCAGGTCGCCCA
>NZ_JANOCX010000121.1:0-14014 GCF_031412415.1 Phenylobacterium sp. | reverse complement strand
GCCGCGCGCCTGGACCATGAACAGGCACACCAGCACGGCGGCCGAGATCGGCACGATGTAGGGCTCGACGCCCCGGCCAAGTCCCGGCGCGTCCTTCATCCCCTCGACCGCCGAGAGCACGGAGATGGCCGGGGTGATCACGCCGTCGCCGTAGAACAGCGCCGCCCCGATGATCCCCAGGAAGAACACCGCCGTCGAGCGCTTCGGCAGGTGGCGCTGCGCCAGCGCCATCAGCGCCATCGTCCCGCCCTCGCCCTTGTTGTCGGCCCGCATCAGGAACACGACGTACTTGATGGTGACGATCAGCAGCAGCGCCCAGATCACCAGAGACACCACGCCCAACACCGCCAGCTCGCTCGCCCCGCCGGAGCGCGAGTGGTGCAGCGCCTCCTTCATGGCGTAGAGCGGACTGGTCCCGATGTCCCCGAACACCACGCCGATAGCCCCCAGCGCGAGCGCGCGGAAGCTGTCGATCTTGTGGGGGGAGTGAGACTCCTCCGCCGCCTCTTGGGCGGCGCCGGCCGGGTCAGCCATCAAAAGTCTCCGGGAACGACAGAGTGGTTCCCTTTGGGCGGCCCGATGCCGTCGCGGCGGGCGCGATACACCCAATCTCATCGCCTTACAATGACGGCGTGGCCGCGTCACGCTGACGCGAGACGACCGACCGCGCGCGTGGCTTGACCTTCCGGGCGCTTTCGCCACCTTCGGGAGCTGATCGCTTGGAGAGGTTCGAGGGCCACATGGATCGCAGACTGGCGCTGGTGACGGGGGCTTCGGCCGGCATCGGCGCGGCCTTCGCGCGCATCTACGCCAGCCACGGCTACGATGTGGCGCTCACGGCCCGGCGCACCGACCGGCTGGACAAGCTGGCCGAGGAGATCCGCCTGCGCTTCGGCGTCGAGACCCTGACCATCACCGCCGACCTGGCCGAGCCCGGGGCGCCGGCGGCGATCCTCGAGCATATCGAGTCCCACGGCCGGGTGGCCGACGCCCTGATCAATAACGCCGGCTACGGCATTCCCGGGGGCTTCCTGGAGACCTCCTGGGCGGCGCATGGGGCGTTCCTGCAGGTCATGCTCACCGCGCCCACCGAACTGATCCACCGGGTCCTGCCCGGCATGGTCGAGCGCCGCTTCGGGCGGATCGTCAACGTGGCGTCGCTGGCGGGCCTGATCCCGGGCTCGGCGGGCGCGACGCTCTACGGCCCGACCAAGAGCTACCTCGTGAAGGCGTCCCAAAGCCTGCACCTGGAGAACCAGGCGACCGGCGTGCATGTCAGCGCCCTGTGCCCCGGCTTCACCTATTCGGAGTTCCACGACGTCAATCACACCCGCGACCAGATCAGTCGCGGCGCCCCGGTCTGGATGTGGTTGGGGGCCGATGAGGTCGCCGCGGCCGGCTACGAGGCGGTCGAGGCCAACCGCGCCATCTGCGTCCCCGGGGCGCCGAACAAGGCCATCGCCGCGGTGGTGAAGCTCATCCCCGACGACTGGGCGCTGGCCCTGATGGCCAGCCAGGGACCGCGGTTCCGGGGGAAGGTTTGACCTACTTCGCGTAGGGCGCGGCGGCTTCGCGCAGGATGACGCCGGCTGTCGACTCGGCGATCCCGGCCAGGATGAACTGCACCGCGAGCGCGCAGAGGATCAGGCCCAGCACCCGGACCACGATGGTCAGGCCGATACGGCCGAGCAGCCGCGTGATCAGCGGCGTCGCCCAGAAGCTCAGCATGGTGGCGAGCGCCAGCGCCCCTATAACCCCCACCCCAACCGCCGCGCCGCCCAGGCCGAAGCGTTTGGCTTCGCTGGCGTAGATCACCACCGTGGAAATGGCGCCGGGGCCGATCAGCAGCGGCATGGCGAAGGGCACGATCATCCGCTCGAAGCGCGCGCGGGCCAGGGCGCGGCTGCCCGCCCCGGTGGGAGCGTCGTCGCCTTCCAGGGCGAAGTTGGCGACGAAGTCGTTGCGGACCATGTCGAGGCCCAGGAGGAACAGGATCACCCCGCCGGCGATCCGGAACGCGGCCAGCGAGATGCCGAAGAACTCCAGCAACGCCAGGCCCGAGAAGTAGAAGAAGGTCAGGAAGCCCAGGACGAACAGGGCCAGGTAGAAAGCGATCAGCCGGCTCTCGCGACCCTTCACTCCGTTGGTCGCCGCGGCGAACAACGGGACGTTCCCGACCGGATCGATCAGGGCGAAAAGGGCGACGAAGAAGTTGACCGCGAAGTCCCACTGGCTCATGCCTGCCTCTTAGCCCAATTCGTCGTCGCGCCGAACTCCCTGCCTGGAGCCGCGCGCGCCTGCCTGGAGACCGCCATGACGCTCGCCGCCGCCGTCCGCTGCGATCCGCGCCTGATCGTGCCGCTGGACCTGCCCACAGTCGATGAGGCCCGCGCCCTGGTGGCCGCCCTGGACGACGCGGTGAGCTTCTACAAGGTGGGGCTGGAGCTGTTCGCCACCGGCGGCGGCATGACCTTGGCCGGGGAGCTGAAACGCCAGGGCAAGCAGGTGTTCCTGGACTGGAAGCTGCACGACATCGGCACCACCGTGCAGCGCGCCGCCAGCGTCCTGGCCGACACCGGCTGCGACTTCCTCACCGTCCACGCCGAGCCCCAGGTGATGGAGGCCGCCGTGCGCGGCAAGGGGCGGTCCTCGCTGAAGGTCCTGGGCGTCACTGTGCTGACCAGCCTGGGCGACGCCGACCTCGTGGAGATGGGCTTCAACGAGAGCGCGCGCCAGCTCGTCGAACGGCGCATCCATCATGCGGTCAAGGCCGGCTGCGACGGCGTGGTGGCCAGCCCGCACGAGGCGGCCTTGGCCCGGGCCATCGGCGGCAAGGACTTCCTGGTGGTGACGCCGGGCGTGCGCCCCGACTGGTCGGCCAAGAACGATCAGGCCCGCGCGGCCACCCCCGCCGACGCGCTTCGGGCCGGCGCCAGCCACATCGTCTGCGGCCGTCCCATCAGCGCCGCCAACGACCCGCGCGAGGCGGCCCTGCGGGTCGCCGCGGAGATGTTCGGGGTCTAGTGCTTCCCGCCGCCGCCGCAGCCGCCTTTGCAGCCACCGCCGCCCCCGCCCTTGTGACCCCCGCGTCCGCCGATGCGGATGCTGACGTTCGAGGAGGAGTAGGCCGAGGCCGAGGCGCGCGAGGAGGCGCCGGCGAAGGCGCCTGAGCCCGAGACGGCGTAGCCGCCCCCGCCCCCATAGCCGCCGCCATCCATGTACCCGCCGACGCCGCCGGTGTCGTAGAAGAAGCTGGACGGCACGCCGATCGTCCCGCTGTTCACCAGTTCCCCGCAGCCGCAGGAACTGGGCCGATAGCCGCCGCAGCCCGAGTTGCAGCCCGCGCCCGGCCAGCCGTAGTTCTGCGAGGCATAGCCATAGGTCGGGATCTGGTAGCCGTAGCCGCGCGCGCGGTCGCGATGCTCGTGATGACGCGGCGCCTCGACATAGCGGCGTTCATGCGGCGCCGGGCCGTAGCGGTCCGAGACCCGCTCATCGTCGACGTAGCGCCCGCGCCAGCCGCTGTCGTATTCCTCATCCTGGATACGGCGCTCGGCATAGGCGTAGCGCTGGTCGTCAGCGTACTCGCCCCGCTCGTAGCGCTCGTCGTAGAGGCTGCGCGGTCCCTGGTCGTGGGCGGGTCCGCCCATCAGCTCGGGATAGCGGTCTCCGGCCAGGGCCTGGCCCGCGCCGCACACCAGGGTTAGACCGACAACCGCGCTCAAAATCCGACGCATGACCGCCTCCGCACACAAAACTTCGAGCGGAACCTAGGCCCGGGGCGGCCGCGCCGCGACCGCTTGCCCCTCAGGCGGGAGCGTTAGGGTTAAAAATCAACCGCGATGCCCTTGCGCTCCCAGTCGCCGAAACGCGTGGGCTCCAGGCCGCTGGGCCCGCCGCGTTCGAGGGCCCGCTGGGCGGCCTCCGCCTCGGCGGCGTGACGCGCGGCGGCCTCCTCCAGCGCCCGGCGGGCGGCGGGGGTAAGCACCTTGTCCGGCGCGGCGTTCGGGGGAGTTTGCTCGGTCATCCGGTGAATTTAGGCCTTCCGCCGCGTCTTCGCCAGCATCGCCGGGCTTGCGTCGCGCCGCGTTCAGGGGCACGCCCCGCCCGTGACCTCAGATGCAGACCTCGGCCTTCCGGCCCGCCGCGCGGCCCTCGACATCCTTTCCGCCAGCCTGGCGCGCCGGGCTGGCCTGGATGAGGCGCTGAACCGCCCCGCCTTCGGCGCCCTGCCGCCCCGCGATCGCGGCTTCGCCATGGCCCTGGCCATGGCGACCCTGCGCCGGCTGGGCGCCGTGGATCGCGCCCTGGACGCCCGGCTCACCAAGGCGCCACCCGAGGCCGTCCGCAACATCCTGCGGATCGGCGTCATCCAGGCCTTCGTGCTGGACACCCCCGCCTTCGCCGCGGTCACCACGAGCGTCGACCTGGCGGCCAGCCACTCCTCGACCCGGGCCTTCAAGGGCCTGGTCAACGCCGTGTTGCGGGGCCTGCTGCGCGAGCCGCCGAACCTGGACGAGCCGGAATCGCTCGCGCCCGGCTGGCTGTACGCCCGCTGGACCGCCGCCTTCGGCGCCCAGGTGGCGCACGACATGGCCGCCCTGATCGCCGACGAGCCCGCCACGGACCTGTCGGTGAAGCCCGACATCGAGGTCGAGGCCCTGGCCGCCGAACTCGAGGCCGAGGTGCTTGCGGGCGGAACCCTGCGCACGGCCCGCAAGGGCGACGTCGCCGCCTGGCCCGCCTATGAGGACGGTTCGTGGTGGGTGCAGGACGCCAGCGCCGCCATTCCCGCGCGCCTGCTGGACGTCCAAGCTGGCGAGGCTGCGCTCGACATGTGCGCCGCGCCAGGCGGCAAGACCCTGCAACTGGCCGCGACGGGCGCCCGCGTCACCGCCATCGACCGCTCCGCAGCGCGGCTGATCCGGGTGAGCGAGAACTTGGCCCGCATGAGCCTCACGGCCGAGGTCGCCGCCGCCGAAGCCGGCGACTGGGCCGATACGCGCGAGTTCGACGCCGTACTGCTGGACGCCCCCTGCAGCGCCACCGGCACCTACCGGCGCCATCCCGACGTGCTGTGGGCCGCGCGGCCTGGCGACGTGGCCGCCCTGGCTGGCGTCCAGTCGCGCCTGCTGGACTCCGCCGCGCGCCGCACAAGGATCGGCGGGCGGCTGGTCTATTGCGTCTGCTCCCTGGAGCCGGAGGAGGGCGAGGGTCAGGTCGGGGGCTTCCTGGCGCGCCACCCGGGCTTCGCGCTCCAGCCCATGGCCGCGGGGGAGGGCGGCGCGCCCGCCGCCAGCCTCCTGCCGGACGGGACCCTGCGTCTGCTGCCGCACCAGCGGCCGGGCGGGCAGGACGGATTCTACGTCGCCCGGTTCACCCGTAACTCGTGAGAATTCGCGGTTGGCGCGAGCGCCGGGCTTGGCTAAGTCCAGGGACATGACCCGCGCTCCGATCATCGCCCCGTCCATCCTGGCCTCCGACTTCGCCAAGCTGGGCCAGGAGGTCGCCGCCATTGAGGCGGCCGGCGCCGACTGGGTGCACGTCGACGTCATGGACGGCCACTTCGTGCCGAACATCACGCTCGGCCCCGACATCGTCAAAGCCCTGCGGCCGCACGCCAAGATCCCCTTCGACGTTCACCTGATGATCGCGCCGGTGGACCCCTATCTGGAGGCCTTCGCCGCCGCGGGCGCCGACATCATCAGCGTCCACCCCGAGAGCGGACCGCACCTCAACCGCACCCTGAAGCGCATTCGTGAGCTGGGGGCCAAGGCCGGCGTGGTGTTCAACCCCTCCACCGATCCCAGCGTCATCCAGTGGATGATGGATGAGGTTGACCTGATCCTGGTCATGTCGATCAACCCGGGTTTCGGCGGGCAGAAGTTCATGCATTCGCAGCTGCGGAAGATCGAGCGCCTGCGCAAGATGATCGACGAGACCGGCCGGCCGATCGAGCTGGAGGTCGACGGCGGGGTGACCGTCGAGACCGCCCCCCTGTGCGTGGCCGCCGGCGCCACGGCCCTGGTGGCCGGCACCGCTGTGTTCAAGGGCGGACCAGACGCCTACGCCGCCAACATCGCCGCGCTGAAGGGCGGCTAGGGTCTTGGCCGGCGGGCTCCCGGCGCTCCTCGACACGCCCGGCGGGGCCTGGGTCCTGGCCCTGGCGGAGGGCGGGCGACGCGCCTTGCGCCGGGAATGGGCCGGGACCGGGCTGCATCGCTGGTTGTTGTCGCGACCTCGGGCGCTAAGTCTGGCTGGCCATCCCAAGGACCCCCGCCCGGTCGACCTGGCCGCCGGCCGCCGCATCCTGGCGGGCCGGTTCGAGTTTGGCGGCGCGAGCCTGGAGGCTGGGGTCGGCGGCGATCCCTGGGACCGGCCCAGTCCTTCGCGCCGGTTCGCCGCCTCCCTGCACCGTTTCGACTGGACCCGCGATCTAATCGCGGTGGGCGACGACGGCGCGGCCGAGGCCCTGCGGCTGATCCTGGACTGGCGGCGGCTGTTTGGCCGTTGGAACGGCTTCGCCTGGTCGCCCGAGGTGCTGGAGCGCCGGGTGTTCAACCTGGCCTGCGCCGCGCGGCCGATCTGCGCCAAGGCGTCGGACGCCGAGACCGCCCTAATCGCCCAGGACCTGGCGCGCCAGGCTCGGCATTTGGTGACCCTCATCGACGGGCCGGTTCGCGCCGCCGAGCGGGCCTGCGCCGCCGCCCTGGCCGGTGCGGCGCTGGCCGGGGATGCGGGCGAGGGGCTGATCGCCCAGGGATTGTCGCGCCTGCAACGGTCGCTGCCGCTGACTGTGCAGCCGGACGGCGGCCACGCCTCACGCTGTCCGCGCGCCGCCCTCGACCTGCTGCTGGATCTCCAGGCCCTGGACGAGGCCCTGGTCCAGCGCGGGATCGCGCCCCCCGACGAGATGCTCCGGGCCATCGACCGGCTGGCGGGCGCGGTGCGGTTCTTCACCCTAGCCGACGGAGGCCTGCCGGGCCTCCAGGGCGGGGAGTCGTCAACCGCCGCCTATGTGGCGGCCGCGCGGGCGAGCGAAGGCGCGTCGGCCAAGCTGCCCACGGCCCGCAACGGCTATCAGCGGCTGGAGGGGCGCAGCCTCCAGGTTATCGCCGACGCCGCGCCGCCCGCGCGCGGGCCCTGGAGCGTCGCCGCCTGCGCCCAGCCGCTCGCCATGGAGCTGCTGATCGGCGCGCGGCGGGTGATCGTGGCCAGCGGCTGGTCGCCGGAGGCGGTGGGGCCCCAGGCCTTGCGATTGGCCGACGCGGGCTCGACGGCCACCCTGTCCGATGCGCCCTGCGGCGAGCCCGTGGGCGGTTTCCGCGCCGCGGTGCTGGGCCCGCGCCTGGTGGGCGCCTACGACGCCGTGGACGCACGGCGCCAGGAGACCGACGCCGCGGTGTGGCTGGAACTGGCCCATGACGGCTGGGCCAAGCGGTTCGGCCTACGCCATGAACGCCGGCTTTATCTCGATCTCGCCGCCGACGAATTGCGCGGCGAGGACCGGTTCGTCACCGCCCGCCCCGGCGCGGACCTGGGCGAGGCGGGGCGGCGATTCATCCCCTTCACCGTGCGCTTCCACCTGCACCCCGACGTGAAGGCCAGCCTCGCCCGCGACGGCAAGAGCGTGCTGCTGCGGGCCGGCGACGAAGAGCACGGCTGGTGGCTGCGCAACGACGCCGGCGACGCCAGCGTCGAACCCTCGGTCTATTTCCAGGACGGCCAGCCCAAGCGCGCCCAGCAGATCGTCCTGCGCGGTCAGGCCCGTGTCGAGACAGGCGCCCGCATCCGCTGGAAACTCGCCGCCGCCGAGGTGTGGCCGCCGCCTCAGTAACAGCATGATGTCAAACTCTGGCGGATTGACCTTTTGGCGCCCTGCGCCTATCCCCCGGCCATTCCGCGTGACTGGCGAATGAAGGTGGGCGACCACCGGGGAGCTCGGGATCTCATATGCCGCTCGCCTGGGCAATTTCCTTGAACCGCATCAGGAGACTGCCGTGCCCGCCGCGCCGAATTTCCCGCCCGCTCCCGACCGTGTCGCGCCCAGGCGCGCCCTGATCTCGGTCTCCGATAAGACCGGACTGGTCGAGGCCGCCAAGGTCCTGGCCGAGCTGGGCGTCGAGCTGGTGTCCACTGGCGGCACGCGGGCGGCGATCGCGGGCGCCGGCCTGGCGGTGAAGGATGTCTCGGACCTTACAGGGTTCCCGGAGATGATGGACGGGCGGGTGAAGACCCTGCACCCCCTCGTCCACGGCGGGTTGCTTGGGGTGCGCGACGCGCCCGACCACGCCAAGGCCATGGCCGACCACGGCATCGGCGGCATCGATATCGTCTATGTGAACCTCTACCCGTTCGAGGCCACGGTGGCGAAGGGCGGGTCCTTCGAGGACTGCGTCGAGAACATCGACATCGGCGGCCCGGCCATGGTGCGCTCGGCGGCCAAGAACCACGGCTATGTGGCCATCTGCACCGAGATCGCCGATCTCGAGGAGGTCCTGGCCGAGCTGAAGACGGACGGCGCCACCAAGCTCAGCCTGCGCAAGAAGCTCGCCGCCCGCGCCTATGCCCGGACCGCGGCCTATGACGCGGCCATCTCGGCCTGGTTCGCGAAGTCTCTCGGTGAGACCGCGCCGACCCGGCGCGCCTTCGCCGGCAAGCTGGTCCAGACCATGCGTTACGGCGAGAACCCTCATCAGGCCGCGGCCTTCTACGCCGAGGAGACGCCGCGCATCGGCGTCGCCACCGCCCGCCAGATGCAGGGCAAGGCGCTCAGCTACAACAACATCGCCGATACCGACGCGGCCATTGAGCTGGTCGCCGAGTTCGATCCCGCCGCCAGCGCGGCGGTGACCATCATCAAGCACGCCAACCCCTGCGGCGTGGCGCTGGGCCCCGACCTGAAGACCGCCTATGAGCGCGCCTTGCAGTGCGACCCGGTCTCGGCCTTCGGCGGCATCGTGGCCGTGAACCGCCGGCTCGACGCCGCCGCCGCTCGAGAGATCATCAAGATCTTCACCGAAGTGGTCGTGGCGCCCGAGGCCGACGAGGACGCCATCGCCCTGTTCGCCAAGAAGAAGGACCTGCGGCTGCTGCTGACCGGCGGACTGCCCGATCCGCGCGCGGCGGGCGACGCCTACAAGCAAGTGGCCGGCGGCTTCCTGGTGCAGAGCCGCGACACAGCCCACATCACCGCCGCCGACCTGAAGATCGTCACCAAGCGCCAGCCTACACCGAGCGAGATCGCCGACATGCTGTTCGCCTTCACGGTGGCCAAGCACGTGAAGTCCAACGCCATCGTCTACGCCAAGGACGGCCAGACGGCGGGGATCGGGGCGGGCCAGATGAACCGTAAGGACTCGGCCCGGATCGCGGCCCTGCGCGCGGGCGAGGCGGCGGAGGCGGCGGGCCTGCCGCAGTCCCTGGCCAAGGGCTCGGCCTGCGCTTCGGACGCCTTCTTCCCCTTCGCCGACGGGCTGCTGCAGGCCGCCGAGGCCGGCGCGACAGCGGTGATCCAGCCGGGCGGCTCCATCCGCGACCAGGAGGTGATCGACGCCGCCGACGCCGCCGGCCTGGCCATGGCCTTCACCGGCGTGCGGGTGTTCCGGCACTAGGCCCGGAACGGGCCTACCGCTTCTTCCCCACGTCCACCGTCGCCAGTTCGCGCAGGGCGGCGTTGGCGATGGTGAGCTTGGCGAAAGTCCAGGCGCCGCCAGCGGCCTCGATCTCCTCCACCGCCTTGCGGGCGGATTCGGCGAGATCGCGGCGCAGGGCGGTCCAGGAGCCGATGGCCGCCTGGGCGGTGTCCAGCGTTTCGCCGGCCTGGGCGCTGCCGGCGAAGGCCATGACCGCGCGGGTGACCGCGGCCTGCTCGGCCAGCAGGTCCTCCACCAGCCTGCGGACAGCGGTGCGCTCGAAGCTGTCGCCGGCCGTGAAGCCGCCAGCCGCCGCTCGCAGCCGGTCGAAGGCGAAGGCCCGGCCGACCTGGTGATAGACCCGCGCGGCGGCGGGCAGGTCCCAGCTCGAGGCCTCGGCCAGGTCGACCAGGTCCACCGCGGTGGTCAGGGGCTGCAGGTTGGCGATCTGGCGGGCCAGATCCTCCGGCGCGCCGGCCTCGGTGAGACGCGCCACCTGGGCCTCCAGGCGCTCGCGCTCCACGGGCGACAGGATTTCCGGGATCAGCTTTTTCAGGCTCGCCGCGCCGGGGCCGTAGCGTTTGGCCAGGGCCTCGACCCCGCCGCCGGAGCGGGCTGCGCGCCGGGCCAACCAGAAGGTCTCGCCGCGCAGGGTGTAGGCCAGCCGCCGATAGAGGGCCATCTGGCCCGCCGCCGGGACCTTGCCGTCCAGCGCCGAGACCTGATTCCACAGGGCCGTGAGGCCCAGCACCGCCTTGGCCGCCTCATAGGCCGTGACGAAGGCCGTCACATCGCAGGAGGCCGCCGCCATCAGCCGTTCGGGGAATGAAGGGCCGCAGCGGTTGATGATGTCGTTGGCCGTGACGGTTGTGATGATCTCGCGACGCAGGCGGTGGCGGCGCAGGGCCTCGTCGAACTTGCGCACGCCCTTGGGGAAATAGCCCTCCAGGATGTCTTCGAAGAACGGGTCGTCGGGGACCTCGCTCTCGACCATGTGCCGCTTGAGTTCCAGCTTGCCATAGGCCAGCAGGATGGCATCCTCCGGCCGGGTCAGGCCCTTGCCGGCCAGGCGGCGCTCGGCGATCACTTTGGCGTCGGGCAGGCCCTCCACCGCGCGATCCAGTTGGCCGCGGGCTTCCAGCAGGCTCATGAAGCGCGCGTGCGGCTCCAGCTCGCCGACCGCGTCCAGGTCCATGAGCGAAAGCGCCAGGGTCTGGTCGTAGTTGTGAGCCAGGACGTGGCGGCCCACATCCTCCGTCATCGATTTCAGGAGCTTGTCGCGCTTGGGCCGGTTGAAGACGCCGTTGCGCTCCAGCATCCCGGTGAGGATCTTGATGTTGACCTCGTGGTCGGAGGAGTCGACCCCGGCGGAGTTGTCGTTGGCGTCGGTGTTGATCCGGCCGCCGCCGAGCGCGAAGGCGATGCGGCCCGCCTGGGTGAGGCCGAGATTGGCGCCCTCGCCCACGACCTTGACCTTCAGCTCATCGGCGTTGACCCGAATGGCGTCGTTGGCCTTGTCGCCGACCTCGATGTGGCTCTCGGTGCGCGCCTTCACATAGGTCCCGATGCCGCCGACATAGAGCAGCTCGGCCGGCGCCTTGAGGATGGCGTTCATCAGCTCGGCGGGGGTCAGGGTGTCGGCCTCGATCCCCAGCAGGGTCTTGATCTCGCGGCTGAGCGGGATCGATTTCAACGCCCGGGAGAACACGCCGCCGCCCTTGGAGATGGCCTTGCGGTCGTAGTCGTCCCACGACGAGCGGGGCAGGGCGAACATGCGCTCGCGCTCCTTGAAGGAGGCGGCGATGTCGGGATCGGGATCGATGAAGATGTGGCGGTGGTCGAAGGCGGCCTGCAGCCTGATCTGCGTCGACAGCAGCATGCCGTTGCCGAACACGTCGCCCGACATGTCGCCGACGCCAACCACCGTGAAGGGCTCGGACTGGATGTCCTTGCCCAATTCGCGGAAGTGCCGCTTGACCGCTTCCCAGGCGCCGCGGGCGGTGATGCCCATGACCTTGTGGTCGTAGCCGGCCGAGCCGCCGGAGGCGAAGGCGTCGCCCAGCCAGAAGCCGTATGACTCGGCCACGCCATTGGCGATGTCGGAGAAGGTGGCCGTGCCCTTGTCGGCGGCGACCACCAGGTAGGGGTCGTCGCCGTCATGGATGACCACGCCCTGCGGATGGACCACCTTGCCCTCGGCGTCGAGGTTGTCGGTGAGGTCCAGCAGGCCGGACAGGAAGGTGGTGTAGGCGCGGATCGCCTCGACGCGGGTGGCGTCGGGGGTTCCGCCCTTGGGCAGCTGCTTGGGATAGAAGCCGCCCTTGGACCCCACGGGCACGATGACGGCGTTCTTGGTCTGCTGGGCCTTCACCAGGCCCAGGACCTCGGTGCGGAAATCGTCGCGGCGGTCGGACCAGCGCAGGCCCCCGCGCGCCACGGGACCGAAGCGCAGATGCACCCCCTCCACATGGGTCGCCCAGACGAAGATCTCGCGATAGGGCTTGGGCAGGGGCAGGTCGGCCACTTCGGGAGAGGCGACCTTGAAGCTGATATAGGGCTTCACCCGGCCCTCATCATCGAGCTGGTAGTAGTTGGTTCGCTTGATGGCGGAGACCAGCAGGGCCAGGCGGCGCAGGACGCGGTCGTCGTCCAGGCTGTCGACCAGCTGCAGCGCCGAGATGATCTCGTCCATGACCTTCAGCGCCTGGGCGGCGCGGGCGGTGAGGTCGGCCTTGATGGCCGGATCGAACTTGGTGCGGAACAGGTCGAGCACCAGTCGCGCGACGCCGGGATGGTTGGAGAGCGCGGTCTCGGTGACCCGCTGGCTCGGGTCGAGGCCTGACTGCTGGCGGTGGCGCGACAGGGCGCGGATCAAGGCCGCCTCGCGCCAGGAGATCGACAGCTCCAGCACCAGGCGGTTGAACCCGTCATTCTCCGTGGCGCCTGTCCAGACGGCGACGAAGGCGTCCTGGAAAGCCGCGCGCAGGTCGTCGAACACCAGGTGCTCGCCGTGGGCGTCGTCGATCTCGAACTCGTGGACATAGACCCGCCGCGCGCCGGCCCGCGTGACCGGGAAACCGTTCTCGACCATGGCCTTGAGGCCCATGTTCTCCAGGATCGGCAGGACGTCGGCGAGGGGCGCGGGCGAACCCGGGCGGTACAGCTTGAAACGGAACTGGGTCTTGCCGTCGGCGGCGCGGCGGAAGGCGCGCACGCGCACCGGCTCAGCGGGCGCCAGGCTCTCGATGACGGCGATGTCGGCCAGGGCCTCCTCGACGTCGTAGCGGTCGCGATAGCCGGCGGAGAAGGCCTCGGCGTAGCGGCCCACGATCTGCGCCACCTCTAGCGTATCGCGTCCTGAGGCGCGAACGGCGCCGGAGAACCGGTCGGCCCAGGTCCGCGAGGCCGCGGCGATCTGGGCCTCGACGACCTTCAGGTTCGGCTCGTCATGGGCGCCGGGTTGGAAGCCGATGATGAAGTGGACCCGCGCCAGGGGACTATCGGAGAAGGTGGGATAGTAGGCCGAGACCCGGCCGCCATAGGCTTCGGCCAACATGTCGCCGGCCCGTTCGCGCAGGTCGGAATCGTAGCGTTCGCGCGGCACGTAGAGCAGGACCGAGGCGAAGCGGTCGAAGGGGTCGCGCCGCTCGAACAGCCGCACGCGAGGACGGTCGTTGAGGTGCAGGATGGCCAGGGACATGGCCAGCAGGTCGTCCTCGGCAGCCTGGAACAGCTCGTCGCGCGGATAGCTCTCCAAGATGTTGCGCAGGCGCTTTTCGTTGTGGCTGCCCGGGACCTTGCCGGCGCGGGCCAGGATGTTGGCGACCTTGGCGCGGATCAGGGGCACCGTATGGGCCGGCTCGTCATAGGCCTCGGCGGTGAACAGGCCCACGAAGCGGATCTCGCCCGAGGGCTTGCCGTCGGCGCCGTAACGCTTGACGCCGACATAGTCCATGTAGCCCCGGCGATGGACGCGCGAGCGGACATTGGACTTGGCGACGGTCACGGGATCGGCGCCAAGGCTGGCCTGGATCTGGGCGGTCAGAAGGGCGGGCTCGGAGGTGCGGCGCAGGACGGTGCGCTCGGGATCGCGCAGCACGCCCAGTCCGTCTTCAGGCTGGAACAGCGGCTCTTCCGGGGCGTAGTCGCCGTTCTTCAGGCGCGGATACTCGTAGATCCGGGCGCCCAGATAGACGAAGTGCTCGTCGTGCAGCCATTCCAGGAAGGCGCCGTCCTCGTCGCGGGCGGCGCTGGCCGGGGAGGCCTTCAGCTCCTCGATCGTGCGGGCCATCAGGTCCAGCATGGCGGGGAAATCGTCGACGGCGGCGCGCACATCGTCCAGCGTCGCCTTCAGGCCCGCGATCAGGGCGACTTCGCGG
>NZ_JANOCX010000120.1:0-5504 GCF_031412415.1 Phenylobacterium sp. | reverse complement strand
CGTATCCGACGCCTTCCGCCCTACGTCTTCGAGGAAGTGAACCGCATCAAGGCCCGCCTGCGCGGCCAAGGCGTGGACATCATCGACTTCGGCATGGGCAATCCCGACATGCCGACGCCGAAACACATCGTCGACAAGCTGATCGAGACCGCCTGCGACCCCAAGGCCGGTCGCTATTCGGCCTCCAAGGGCATCGTCGGCCTGCGCCGCGCCATGGCCGGCTATTACCAGAAGCGCTTCGGCGTGACGCTCAACCCCGACACCGAGGTGATCGCCACCCTGGGATCGAAGGAGGGCTTCGCCAATCTGGCCCAGGCCCTGACGGCGCCGGGCGATGTGATCCTGTGCCCGAACCCGGCCTATCCGATCCACGCCTACGGCTTCATCATGGCCGGCGGCGTGATCCGCCACGTGCCAGCGCCCTCTCCGGAGGAGTATCTGTCGGGCGTCAGCGCGGCCATGCGCCACTCCAGCCCCGCCCCTAGCGTGCTGATCCTGTCCTATCCGTCCAACCCCACGGCGCAGTGGGTGGATCTGGACTTCTATAAGGACGCCGTGGCTCTGGCGAAGAAGCATGACCTGCTGGTCCTGTCCGACATCGCCTATTCCGAGATCTATTTCGACGACAACCCGCCGCCCTCGATCCTGCAGGTGGACGGCGCCAAGGACATCGCCGTCGAGGTCAACTCACTGTCGAAGACCTATGCCATGGCCGGCTGGCGGGTCGGGATGGTGGTCGGCAACGAACGGATGTGCGCGGCCCTGGCGCGGGTGAAGTCCTACCTGGACTACGGCGCCTACACGCCGATCCAGGTTGCCGCGGCGGCGGCGCTCAACGGCCCGCAGGACTGCGTCGACGAGATCCGCGCCATGTACAAGTCCCGCCGCGACACCCTGGTCAGCTCGATGAAGCGCGCCGGCTGGGACATTCCCTCGCCGCCGGCCTCGATGTTCGCCTGGGCCCCGTTGCCCGAACAGTTCAAGAGCATCGGCTCGCTGTTGTTCGCCAAGCTGTTGATCGAGGAGGCCGGCGTCGCCGTCTCACCCGGCGCGGCCTTCGGGGAATATGGCGAAGGTTATGTGCGTATCGGCCTCGTGGAGAACGAGCACCGCATCCGCCAGGCCGCCCGCAACGTGAAAAAGTTCCTGGCCAACGCCGACGAAATCCTCGGCCGGGCCCACAACACCCTGGCGGCCCAATGAGCAAGTCGGAATGGCGCGTCGGCGTCGCGGGCCTGGGCACCGTGGGCGCCGGCCTGCTGAACTTCCTGTCCGAACGTCCCGGTTTCGCGCCGGCGGGCGCGACGGCGTCGGTGACCGGCGTCTCGGCGCGCTCGCGCTCGCGACCCCGGCCCTATGACATCTCCAACCTGCCGTGGTTCGACGACCCGGTCGCACTGGCGACCTCGCCCGACAACGACATCTTCGTCGAGCTGATCGGCGGGTCCGACGGCCCGGCCAAGGCTGCGGTCGAGGCGGCGCTGAACGCCGGCAAGCCTGTGGTGACAGCCAACAAGGCCCTCATCGCCGAGCATGGCGCCGAGCTCGCAATCCTGGCCGAGGCCAAGGGCGTGCCGCTACTGTTCGAGGCCGCCGTGATGGGCGGGGTGCCCGCCGTGAAGATCATGCGCGAGGCCCTGGTCGGCGACGACATCAAGAGCGTCGCGGGCATCCTGAACGGCACCTGCAACTACATCCTGACGGAGATGGAGGCCGGCGGTCGCGCCTTCGCCGAGGTCCTGGCTGAGGCCCAGCGCCTGGGCTACGCCGAATCCGATCCGACCATGGACGTGGGCGGCTTCGACGCGGCCCACAAGATTTCGATCCTGGCGGCGCTCGCCTTCGGCTGCGCGCCCAACTATGCGGCCGCTGAGATCGAGGGCATCGAGCAGGTGGCCCTGCTGGACATCCAGCTCGCCAAGGATCTCGGCTATCGGATCAAGCTGATCGCCTCGGCCGACCGCTCGGCGGAGGGCGTGCTGGTGCGGGTCCATCCGACCTTGGTCGCCCTGAACCATCCCCTGGCCCAGGCCGGCGGGGCGCTCAACGCATTGTTCATCGAGGGCGCCCGCATCGGCCGGATCTATGTCCAGGGGCCTGGCGCCGGGGCGGGGCCGACAGCAGCGGCCGTGGCCGCCGACATCGCCGATGTCATGACGGGCGCGACGCGCCCGGTGTTCCAGTCTGGGGCGACCGGCCTCAAGCCGTTCACTCCGGTCGATCCCGCCAAGAGCATGAGCCGCGCCTATCTGCGCTTCCTGGTGAAGGATGAGCCCGGCGTCATCGCCGCCGTCTCCGAAACTCTCGCCGAGGCCGGCGTCTCCATCGAAAGCTTCCTCCAGAAGCCCGTGGAGAATGCAGACGGCGTGCCGATCGTGCTCACCACCCATGCGGTCGCCGAATCCGTGCTCACGGCGGCGATCGACCGCATCGCGAATCTGTCGTCCGTGCTGGATAGACCCCGGCTCTTGCGCATCGCGCGCATCTAAGACTGTAAAGACAATCGGACGCTCCGACAGGGAGCGCGGGAGAGACGCTATGAGTTCTGAAGTTCTGGATCGCGGACTGGTTCTGGACGCGGTCCGGGTCACCGAGATCGCCGCCATCGCCGCCTGGAAACTTGTCGGCCGCGGCGACGAGAAGGAGGCCGATCAGGCCGCTGTCGACGCCATGCGCACGGCGCTGAACGACCTCGACATCGACGGTGAGATCGTCATCGGCGAGGGCGAGCGCGATGAAGCGCCCATGCTCTACATCGGCGAGAAGGTCGGCCGCGGCAAAGGCGGCCCGAAGATCGACATCGCCCTCGATCCTCTGGAAGGCACCACGCTGACCGCCAAGGCGATGGCCAACGCGCTGGCCGTCATGGCCTGGGCGCCTAAGGGCACCTTGCTGAACGCGCCCGACACCTACATGGACAAGATCGCGTGCGGCCCCGGCTATCCCAAGGGTGTCATCGACCTGGACAAGACCCCGGCCGAGAACGTCCAGTCCATGGCCGAAGCCAAGGGCGTCGACGCCACTGAGATCACGGTCTGTATCCTGGATCGCCCCCGCCACGCCGACATCATCGCTAGCGTCCGTTCGGTGGGCGCGCGGGTCTACCTGATCACCGACGGCGACGTGGCCGGCGTCATGAACACCGCCGACCCCTCGACCGGGGTCGACCTCTATGTGGGGCAGGGTGGGGCGCCGGAGGGTGTGCTGGCCTGCGCGGCGCTGAAGTGCGTCGGCGGCCAGTTCGAGGGGCGCCTGGTGTTCCGCAACGCCGATGAGAAGGCGCGCGCCAAGCGGGTGGGGATCACCGACTTCGACCGCAAATACGACCTGCACGAAATGGTGCGGGCCGACGCGATCTTCGCCGCGACCGGGGTCACCAACGGCGCGTTGCTGGATGGCGTGCAGTATGAGGATGGCTTCGTCCACACCCACACCATCGTCATGAATTCCGCGACCCAAACGGTGCGCGAAGTGCGGATGAAGCGGCCGGTCTGAGGTCTTCGCCGGGGTTCCGACTCCGGCTAGCCTCGCCCGATGGCCGACGGAACCACGCCCATGGGCTATCTCGGCGTCACACGCTCGCTCTCCGGGCGTCTGTGGCGCGAGCGGCCGGCCGACGCCGAGACCGTTCGCCGCCACCAGATGGGCCTTGGCCTCTCAGAGCCCCTGGCCCGTGCCCTGGCGTCGCGGGGCATCGGCCCCGACGGCGGCGCGGACTATCTGAACCCGACGCTGAAGGCGCTCTTTCCCGATCCCTCCAGCTTCCTGGACATGGACCGTGCGGCCGAGATTCTGGTCGACGCCCTGGTCAGCGACCGGCCGATGACGATCTTCGCCGACTACGACGTGGACGGCGCCTCCAGCGCCGCGCAGATCGTCCGTTGGTTCCGCACCCTGGGCAAGGAACTGCCCATCTACGTGCCTGACCGCATGACCGAGGGCTACGGCCCGTCCCCGGCGGCTTTTGATCGCATTCGTGAGAGCGGCGCCGAGCTGGTGGTCACGGTCGACTGTGGCGCGGCGGCCTATGACGCGCTCTCCCACGCCGAGAAGATCGGCCTCGACGTGGTGGTGATCGACCACCACTTGATGCGCGACGAGATCCCCAGGGTCGCGGCTCTGGTCAACCCCAACCGGCCGGGTTGCACGTCGGGGCAGGGGGTGCTGGCCGCTGCGGGGGTGGCCTTCGTTCTGTTGGCGGCGCTGAACCGCGAGGCGCGCAAGCGCGGCCTGTTCGAGACGACCCCCGAGCCCGACCTGCGCCAGTGGCTGGACCTGGCCGCCCTGGGCGCGATCTGCGACGTCACTCAGCTCGTGGGCTTCAACCGGGCGCTCACCACCCAGGGGCTCAAGGTGATGTCGGCCTGGAAGAACCCGGGCCTCAAGGCGCTGTTGGAGGTGGCCAAGGGCTCCGGCCCCGCCGGCGTCTTCCACGCGGGCTTCATCCTTGGGCCCAGGATCAACGCGGGCGGCCGCATCGGTCGCTCCGACCTGGGCGCGCGCCTGCTCTCGACGGACGACCCGGCGGAGGCCGCGCAACTCGCCGCCGAGCTCGACGCGCTCAATGCCTCGCGCAAGGAAGTCGAACGCGAGATTTTCGAGCAGGCCATCCAGATCGTCGAGCGCGAGAGCAACCAGAGCGACGCCGCCCTGACCTTCGTCGCCGCCGACGGCTGGCACCCCGGCGTCATCGGTATCGTCGCCAGCCGCCTGCGCGAACGCTATCGCAAGCCGGCCCTGGTGATCGGCGTCGACCGCGCCGCCAACATCGGCAAAGGCTCTGGGCGCTCCCAGACCGGAGTGAACCTGGGCCGCGCGGTTCAGGCGGCCTATGATGAGGGCCTGTTGCTGGCCGGCGGAGGCCACGCCATGGCCGCGGGCCTGTCTGTGCGCCCCGACACCATTCCCGAGCTGCGCGCCTTCCTGAACGAGCGCCTGGCCGAGGAAACCCAGCTCGCCACCGCGCAGGACGGACTGGACATCGACGCCCTGGTGACCACGGGCGGCGCCGACCGCGGCCTGTGGCAGGCTTTCCAGTCCTTGGCCCCCTTCGGCCCCGGAAACCCCGAACCCATGTTCGCCGCCGCCGACGTGCGGATCGAGCGGCCCATGGCCCTGCGCGGCGGGCATGTGCGGGTCACCTTGACCGACGGATCGGGAGGGCGGCTCAAGGCCGTGGCCTGGCGCGCTGAGGACACCGAGATCGGCAATCGACTATTGAGCGAGGGCGGTGCGGTGCATGTCGCCGGCCGTCTGAAGCCGGACGATTGGCAGGGTCGCGAGAGCGTCGAACTGGAGATCGAGGACGTCGCCGATCCCCGGCGCGTCATTGGCTGACCCCGCGACTTGCATAGGCCCTGAATCGCCGATATAGACGCCGCTCTCGCGCACGCGGTCCCTTCGTCTATCGGTTAGGACGCCAGGTTTTCAACCTGGAGAGAGGGGTTCGACTCCCCTAGGGACTGCCAACGCGTCAGACGGTCACGAGTCTCCAGTCTCGACGC
>NZ_JANOCX010000119.1:0-21517 GCF_031412415.1 Phenylobacterium sp. | reverse complement strand
GGTCATGGTCGAGTCGATCGCGATCATGGAGTACCTGATGGCCCGCCATGGGCCGACGACGCTGGCGCCCGCGCCGCGCGATCCGACCTTCCCCGCCTACCAGCAGTTTCTGCACCTGGGCGAAGCCGGCCTCGCGACCCTGATGATGCCCGTCGTCGTCAGCCGCTTCGTCGCGCCGGAGGCCGAGCGGGAGAACTGGGGCGCGACGTGGTGCCTGAAATCGTTCCAGAAGCGGCTGAAGCTGGTCAGCCAACGACTGGCCAGCTCGCCCTACCTCGCGGGCGAGGCCTTCACGGCGGCCGATATCTCGGTGACCTACGCGCTCAACCTGGGCCAGCGGAACTGCGGCGTCATCCTTGGCGACGCTGAACAGGCCTACCTCGCCCGCACCACCGGCCGCGACGCCTATAAGCGGGCCATGGACCGTTCGCATGAGGGGGTGGGGGCCTAGACCAGTCTCCCCCGGCGACGCGATGGGTCAGGCGCCCAGGACGTAGGCGCCGAGGGGGGCGAAGGCGCCGTTGACGAGGCCGCGCGCCTCGACACGGATGCGGCGGTCGGCGGGGTCGGCGGGGAATTCGAGGGCGTGCCAGCGCGCGGGAGCGTGGCGGCCGCCGCCGGCGGCCGAGGCCGAGGGGACGCCCAGGACCGGGATCGGGCCGGAGGGGCCGGGGATGGCGCTGACCTCCGCCTCGTGGGCGTGGCCGTGCAGGATCAGGTCGACGCCGTGGCGGGCGAGGATGGCGCGGAGGTCGGCGGCGTCTTCCAGGGACTTGCGGCCGGAGACGACGCCCTGGCTGGGGGGGTGATGGATCGTGACGACGCGGCGGAGGTCGCGGCCGGCCAGGCTGTCCAGAATCTGGGTGAGGCGGGCGAGCTGATCGGCGCCCAGGCGGCCGGCGGCCAGCCAGGGGGCGGTGGGGATGGCCGAGCAGAGGTTGATCAGGGCGAGCGGGCCGCGTTCGCGCAGGGCGGGGAAGGCGATGTCGTCCGCGTCGCCCAGCCATTCGCGCCAGGGGGCGAAGCGGGCGGGGGCGTCGGCGCCCACCAGGGCGTCGTGATTGCCGGGGCTGAGGGTCAGGTCGCGGGGGTCGCCCAGGGTCTGGAGCCAGGCGCGGGCGGCGGCGTATTCGGCCGGGGTGGAGAAGTTGGTCAGGTCGCCGGTGATGGCCGTGTGGTCGCAGCCCTGGGCGCGGACATCGGCGATGAGGGCGGCGAGGACGTCGGGGCGGTGCTCGGGTCCCTTGCGGCGCCAGGCGATGGCGCTGAGCGCCCGTTTCGAGGCCAGATCGCGCCAGGTGAGCGCGCCCGGCGGCGGCGGCAGGTGGGGATCGGAGAGGTGGGCGAGACGATAGGGGGGCACGGGCAGCGAAGGTTTCTGGTCAGGGGACGGCGAAGCTGGCTATCAATCCCATACAGGCGCAGCCCGGTAGGCGGAATTGACGAATACAGCGGACACGGCCGGCGCGGCCGCCTCGACATCGATGACGATCGGAACCGGAAGCGTCCGGATCTGGGGCATGAGCTCGGCCGAACGGCTGGGGCGGATCTTCGCGCGGCTGGGGCTGGCGCCCGCGGGCGCGGGGGCGCAGGCGGTGGTGGCGGCCGACGCGCGCTGGGTGTTCGACGAGGCGCTGGTGCGCGCCCTGGCCTCGCGTCCGGGGGTGATCCTGGTCGTTGACGCGGGCGAACCGGCGGCGGTCCACGCCGTGGGCGCGGCGGTGGCCCGGCTGGCGGCGGGCGAGGACATCGCCACGGCGGCCGAAGGCTATCCGCGCCTGGGCGCCGGCGAGGTGGGCAGCGCCTATAACAGCGAGCTGCGCAAGCGCGAGCCGCCGATCCTGACCCGTCTGAGCGCCGACACTGTGCGCGCGGTGGAAAAGCGGCTGTTCCAGGGATCGTACAAGGGGGTCACCGACCTGGTGACCAAGCATGTCTGGCCCGCGCCGGCCCGAGTGGTGACGCGCTGGTGCGCGGTGGCGAAGATCACGCCCAACCAGGTGACCTTCGCGAGCTTCCTGCTGGTGCTGGCGGCGTTCTGGCTGTTCTGGACGCAGCAGTTCGGCCTGGGGCTGGTCGCGGCCTGGGCCATGACCTTCCTCGACACCGTGGACGGCAAGCTGGCGCGGGTGACCCTGACCTCGTCGAAGTGGGGCAACGTGTTCGACCACGGCATCGACCTGATCCACCCGCCGTTCTGGTGGTGGGCGTGGCTGGTGGGGGTGCAGGCGGGGGCCCATCCGCTCGGGCAGGCCGAGCTGATCCTGGCGGTGATCGTCGGCGGATACGTCGTGCAGCGGATGCTGGAGGGGGTGTTCCTGGCCCGCTTCAAGGTCGAGATGCATGCCTGGCGGCCGTTCGACAGCTTCTTCCGGCAAATCACCGCGCGGCGGAACCCGAACCTGCTGCTGCTGACGCCGCTGGCGCTCGTGGGCCGTCCCGACATCGGGCTTGTCCTGGTGGCGATCTGGACGGCGCTGAGCCTTCTCGTCCATCTGATCCAGGTGCTGCAGGCCCTGGCCGCCCCGCGCGGCCAGGTGACGTCGTGGCTGTCGCGTTGACCACGGTGGGGGTGGTCCGCAATCCGCGGAGCCACGCCAATCGGGGCCAGGCGGCCGGCGGACCCGTTCCGGCGGGCGTGCTCTGGGCCGAGCCGGACACGCCGCAGGACCTGGCGGAGGCGATCGCGCGCTTCGCGGACGCTGGGGTGGATCTGATCGTGGTCGACGGCGGCGACGGGACGGTGCGCGAGGTGCTGAGCGCCTTGCCCGACGTCTATGGCGAGGCGCCGCCGGTGCTGGCGGTGCTGGCCTCGGGCAAGACCAATGTGCTGGCCCTGGACTTAGGCGCGCGACCGGGCTGGGACCTGGCCGCCGTGCTGCGCCAGGCGCAGGCGCCGACCTACAAGCTGCGCGCGCCGATGGTGGTGACCTGGGCCGGGGGCGAGCACGCGCCCGTGCGCGGCCTGATCGTGGGCTTCGGCGCCTTCGCCCGCGCCACCCAGATGGCGCACGCGGTGCACCGGATGGGCGCCTATCACAACCTGTCGGTGGCCCTGACCCTGGCGGGCGCGGTGGTGCGCACCCTGTTCGGCCGCGACGAGAGCCGCTGGCGTCGCGGGGTGGAGGCGCAGGTGGGGATCGACGGCGGGGCGCCGGAGACCCACGCGCGGTTCGTGCTGATCGCCACCACCCTGAAGCGCCTGCCGTTTGGGCTGAAGCCGTTCGGTGTTCCCCGCGAGGGCATGAAGGTGCTGGATGTGGCCGCCCCGCCGCGCAAGCTGGCCGCCGTGCTGCCGGTGGTGCTGCGCGGAGGCGACGACGGCTGGCTGGCGGCGCGGGGTTATGCGCGGCGGCTGGCGGAACGGCTGGCGTTCCAGGTCGACGAAGCCATCGTGATCGACGGCGAGGCCTTTCCGGGCGGTGAGATCGAGGTGCGCCTGGGCGCGCCGATGCGGTTCCTGGCGCCGTGAACGGGGACCTTGAGGCCCTGGTCGCCGCTGAACTGGACGGTGCGGTCCCGGCCTTCGCCCGGGCCATGGGCGAGTATCTGGCGGCGCGGTTCGAAGGTGCGGCGGCGGTGCTGTTCTATGGCTCGGTGCTGCGCACCGGCGACGCCGACGGAGTGATGGACTTCTATGTCCTGACCCAAGCGTCGCGGCCGGGGTTCGCGGGGCTGATGGGCCGGCTGCTGTGGCCCGATGTCAGCTATCACGAGCTGGAGACCGGCGGGGTCACGGTGCGGGCCAAGGTGGCGTCGATGGCGCTGGGCCAGTTCCTGCGGGCGGTGGAGGGGCGCGGGGCCGACACCACGATCTGGACGCGGTTCGTGCAGCCGGCGGCGCTGGTGTGGGCGCAGACGCCGGGGGTGCGCGAGGCGGTGCGGGGCGCGGTGGCGCGGGCGGCGATCACCGGGGCGCGGTTCGCCGCGGCCATCGGTCCCCTGCAGGGCCGGCCCGACGCCTATTGGCGCGCCTTGTTTCGCCAGACCTACGCCGCCGAGTTCCGGGTGGAGGCGGCGGGACGCGAGAGCCAGATCCTGGGGGTCGATCCCGGGCGCTATGACCGGCTGCTGACGGCGGCCTGGGCGGCGGACGGGCTGGCGGTCGAGACCCTGGCCGAGGGGGTTGTGGCGCCGGGGATGGATGCGGCGGCGCGAGCCGAGGTGCTGGCCGCCTGGCGGCTGCGGCGGGCGCTGGGCAAGCCGCTGAACCTGGCGCGGCTGGTCAAGGCGGCCTTCACCTTCGACGGGGCGGCGCGCTACGCGGCCTGGAAGATCGAGCGCCATACCGGCGTGGCGGTGGCGCTGACGCCCTGGCGGGAGCGCCACCCGATCCTGGCCTCGCCCGGCGTGCTGTGGCGGCTGTGGCGGCGGCGGGGTCGGACCTAGCCCTGGGCGCGGCGGGGTTCGGCGCCTAGGAGGCCCAGTTGCCCGGCGACCCTGCCCATGACGGCCAGGACCTGGTCGATCTGTTCCGGCGTGTGGGCGGCGCTGATGCTGCTGCGCAGGAGGGGGCGGTTGTCGGGGGTGGCCGGGGGCAGGGCGAGGTTCAGATAGACCCCGTTCTGGAGCAGGCCGTTCCACATGGCGATGGCGGCCTCCTGATCGGGCATGGTCACCGCGACGATGGGGCTGCAGGTGGGGCCGGTGGCGAGGCCGAGCTTGGTGAGGCCGTCGTACAGGCGGCGCGCGTTGGCGTGCAGGCGCTGGCGCAGTTCCGGCTGTTCCTGCATGCGGCGCAGCGCCGTCACCGTGGAGGCGATCACCGCCGGCGGCAGGGAGGCGGTGAACATGTACGGACGGCAGACAATGCGCAGGACGTCGAAATCGTCCATGTCGGCGACGCAGAAACCGCCGACCGAGCCCAGGCTCTTGGAGAAGGTGCCGACCACCACGTCGACATCGGCCTCGACCCCGACCTCCTCGGCCAGGCCGCGGCCGGTGGCGCCCAGGACGCCCATGGAGTGGGCCTCGTCGACCACAAGATAGGCGCCCATCTCACGCTTGATCGCGGCGATCTCGCGCAGGGGGGCGACGTCGCCCAGCATGGAATAGATGCCCTCGACGACGATCAGCTTCTCGCCGGGGACGTCCTTCAGGCGCTTGAGGCGCTTGTAGAGGTCCTCGGGATCGTTGTGGCGGAAGCGGGTGACCTCGGCGTGGCCCAGGCGCGCGCCGTCATAGATGCTGGCGTGGCTGTCAGCGTCGAGAATCAGGTGGTCGCCGCGGCCGACCAGGCTGGAGAGCAGGCCGAGATTGGCCTGGTAGCCGGTGGTGAAGACCATGGCGTGCTTGCGGCCGTAGTAGGCCTTCAGCGCCGTCTCGAGCTCGAGGTGGCCCTCATAGCTGCCGTTGGCGATCCGCGAGCCGGTGGTGCCGGTACCGCGCTCACGCACCGCGCGCACCGAATCCTCGACGCATTCGGGGTCGAAGGTCAGGCCCAGATAGTTGTTGGTGCCGAGCAGGATGGTCCGGCGCCCCTCGACCACGCCTTCGGTGGGGGAGATCACCTCGTCGAAGCGGATGCCGAACGGGTCGGCCGACGCCTGGCGCAGGGCCTCGTAACGGTCGCGCGACGGCGCGTGTCTATCGAGCAAGGCCATGCTCAAGCTTTCTTTCGAATGTTATCGATCAGCGACGCGAGGTCGCCCACGGTCTGAACTTCGCTCAGCCGGTCGATAGGAATGGAGATGTCGAACCGATCCTCGAGCTCCATGACGATGTTCATGAGCGCTAGGGAATCGACGGCTAGGTCCTTTGAAATGTCCGAGGCGGCCGTGACGTGGACGCTGCGTTCCAGCACCACCTCGGCGGCGCGCGCGACTTCGAGCACGGTAAGATCTGTCACAAGTTGCATCTAAGGTCGACGAGCCCCCTCGAACGATCGTCAGTCAGCGTCGCACATTCAGGCCCGCTCGCCGAGTGGCTTAACCGCATCTTTCGCATGCTTGTCCAGCTTGGCGAAGACGACGCCGCTCGTTTTGTACCCTTGGACGCTATTTAGGAAGCCCTGGGGCAGATCGAAGAGGGGCGGCGGCAGATCGCACATCTGTTCGTACGAGGCCACCGACCAGTCCAGATGCAGAATTTCCCGCGCCTTGCCCGGTGTGAGCATGGCCGGGCGCGCGGAGAAGCCTCCCAAAGCGGCGATTGCGTGCAGGGCAAGGGCCGGCACGCGGACGAATCGGGGCGTGGCGTCGAAGGTGGCCGCCGCCGTCGCCATGATCTCGCGCCAGCCGTAGCCGTCGGGGCGGGCGTCGGAGAGGGCGAGGGTGAAGCCCATCGGCTGCTCAGCGAGGGCGGCGATCTGCCGCGCGGCGTCGGCCACGTGCATCATGGCCAGCCGCGCCCGGGGATCGAGCAGCGGCAGGACCGGGCTGGAGGCCGCCAGCTTGAACAGGGGAAGGGTCTCGGGATCGTCAGGCCCGTAGAGGGCGGGCGGGCGCACCACGCCCAATCGTTCGCCCAAGATGGCGCGGGCGGCGTCTTCCCCGGCCCGCTTACTGGCGGCGTAGTCGGAAAGCTGGGGCTCGCGGGCGGCCAGGCTGGAGATCAGCAGCATGGCGGCGGGCGTGTGGCGGGCCATCCGCGCGGCGCCGGCTTCATTGACCGCGAAGAAAGCCTGGCGATCGGAGGCCTTGATCAGGCCGGCGCCGTGGACGACGAGGTCGGCGCCCTGTCCCAGGCGGACGAGGGCGGTCTCGTCGCGCAGGTCGCCTGGGACAACCTCCACCTCGATGTCGCGCCACAGAGGGTGGATGACGTCGCGGCGGGCCAGGACCCGCACCCGCCAGCCGTTGGCGGCCAGTTCGCGCACGATCCAACGGCCGAGGAATCCCGTGCCGCCGGTGACGGCCGCCAGGCGCTGGGCCACGGTCAGGCGGGCTCGGTGGCCGACAGACCGGCCAGGTAACCCGCCTTGGCGCGGGAGCGGCTGAGCTTGCCCGACGAGGTCTGGGGCAGGGCGTGGCCGCCCACCAGCTCGACCTGGGCCTCGACGCCGTGGCGGACGCGCAGCAGGTCGGCGATGTCGCGGGCCAGGGTCTCGCGGACCTCAGGGTCGCTGCTGCGGCACTGGGCCAGGACGATCACGGCCTCCTCCCCGTCGACGGGGATGGAGAAGGCGGCGACGTCGCCGCTGCGCAGGCCCGCGATCTCGGCCTCGGCGGTCCATTCCAGGTCCTGCGGCCAGATGTTGCGGCCGTTGAGGATGATCAGATCCTTGATGCGCCCGGTGAGCACGATCTCGCCCTGGCTGAGATAGCCGAGGTCGCCAGTGTCGAGCCAGCCGTCGGGCGACAGCACCGCGCCGGTGGCGTCGGCCTGACGGTAGTAGCCCTCCATCAGGCTGGGGCCGCGGGCGTAGACGCGGCCGACGGCGCGCTCGGGCAGGACCTGGCCTGCGTCGTCGCGGATCTGAAGTTCGTGGCCGGGGAGGGCCGGGCCGCAGCGGGCGAATTCGCGGACGCGGCCGGACTCGGCCGAGGCGACAGCCACGCCGTCGCGTTCCAGCCGGTTCACATCCAGACCCTCAGCGACCAGGCCGGCGCCCAGCGGGGCCATGGTCAGCGCCAGAGTGGCCTCGGCCATGCCGTAGCTGGCGACGTAGGCGGCAGGCTTGAAGCCGACGGCGGCGAAGCGCTCGGCGAATTGGCGGAGCGGCTTGGTGCGGATCATGTCGCCGCCAAGGCCCGCCACGCGCCAGGCCGAGAGGTCCAGATCCTCCAGGCGGGCGTTCTCGGCGCGGCGCGCGCAGAGCTCGTAGCCGAAGGTGGGACTGTAGGAGATGGTCGCGCCGTTCTGGGTCATCAGATCCAGCCACTTCAGCGGCCGGCGGACGAAGGCGCCGGTGGGCAGCAGGTCGACCGACATCTGGGCGGTGAGCGGGCTCAGCAAGAAGCCGACCAGGCCCATGTCGTGATAGAGCGGCAGCCAGGAACAGGCGCGGTCCGGGCCGGTGATCTTCAGCCCGTCACGGGTGATCGCCACGGCGTTGGCCATGAGCGCGCGGTGGGTGACCAGGACCCCGGCGGGGAAGCGGGTGCTGCCCGAGGAGAACTGCAGATAGCAGGGGCTTTGTGGGCCGACGGCGGGCAGGTCGTGTGCGGCGGCGTCCGGCAGGGCCGCGAGCGGTCCGGCGAAGGTCAGGCCCTGATCCTGGGCGATGTCGGAGATCCAGCCGTCCATGGCGGCGGGACCCAGCAGGGCGGCGGCGTCGGCCGTGCCCAGCATGCGGCGGATCTGCTCGACATAGGCGCCGCGACCGCCCAGGGGCGTGGGCAGGGGCAGGGGCGCCGGGATCAAGCCCGCGTACTGGCAGGCGAAGAAGGCGATGACGAAGTCGGCGTCGGTCTCGGCGATCAGCGCCACCCGGTCGCCTGGGGCGAGGCCCGCGGCCAGCAGGCGCGCGGCGTTCTCGCGGGCGGCGTCGCGCAACTCGGCGTAGGGCAGGGCGCGGACCAATTCGCCGCGCAGGCCGTAGAGGTTGACGCCCGTCTCACCGCCCGCCGCGAAGTCCAGGGCTTCGAGGAGCGTGCTGAAGTCGGCCAGTCTGAGGGCGCGTCCCGGCGCGGTCGGGGTGATCATGGGTCAGGCTTGGCTCGGTTCGCGCGGATTGGGCAAGGATTTAGTGCGCAAGTCGCTCATGACGCACCAGTTTTCGCAGGCTCCACAGCATTCCCAAGGCCAAGGCGAGCGAAGCGCCTACCAGGGCTGCGCCCGCGCCAGGCAGGCCGTGGGCCGCGACAATTGGCGGCAGGACGATGAGGAAGGCCACGGCCACCACCAGCCGCACGCGCAGGACCAGGCCCGGCCGGCCCATGGAGACCAGCATGGGCTCCAGCGGCAGGGCCCAGACCCCGATCACGGCGGCGGCCACCTGCCAGATCATGGTCGGTGCGGCCGGGGCGAAGTCGGCGCCCATGACCAGGGTCAGGAGGGGCGCGCCGGCGAAGATCGCCACCATGAGCAGCAGGGTGGCCGCCCCGCCGCCGATCAGGCCGACGCGCAGGGCAAGGCTGCGCATCATCGCGTGACCGCCCGCGGCCCGCAGCTTGGCCAGCTCGGGATAGAGGGCCGGGATCAGCAGGCGTGCGGGCTTGGCCAGCGCGTCGGCGATCTGGCGGGCGATGCGCCACAGGCCGGCCTCCGCGGGGCCGAGCAGGGCGCCGACGATCAGGGTCGCCACATGGGTGAAGGCCGAGTCCAGGCTGCTGGCGGCGTTGGTGGCCCAGGCGAAGCGCCAGGCGCCGGGGAGAGCCGGGCGCGGGCCGGCGGGCCGCCCCAGGCCTGAAAGCAGGCCGTGGCGGCGCATCTCGATGGCCGCGGCCACGGAGACATAGAGCAGGCCCGCCAGGGTCCCGGCGCCCCAGGCGACCAGGAAGAAGGCCAACGGCGCGTCGATGACGATGCCGACCAGGCCAGCCGCCAGGCGCACCGCCGAGCTGACCGCCGCCTGGGCCGAGAGCACGCCGAAACGGTCAAACAGCCGCAGCAGGCCGACCGGGGTGGTGGGCACCATGAAGGCGACGGTCAGCGCGTAGAGCGCTGCGATCCCGGCGACCTCGCGCGGCAGGCCGACATGAGGTCCCAGCCAGTAGGCGCCGGAGACGCCGAGCACGAGGCCCGCCGCGGCGCCGATCAGGTCCAGGACGAGGCCAAAGCGCACCACATGCTGGAAATCCGCCTTGCGCCCCTCCGCCAGCGGCGCGGCGCCGAACTGGAGGATGGTCTGCCAAGCCTGGAAACGGACGATGTCGCCGACGAACTGGGCGAAGGTGTTGATCAGTACCAGGACGCCGAACGGCGCGAGGCCGAGCGTGCGTGCGGCGAGCGCCATATAGGCCAGGCTGAGCACCGCGTTGACGGCGCGGCCGCCCAGCAGCAGGCCGGCGTTGGCCATGACCCGGCCGAGCAGTCCGCGCTGGGCCGGGGCGTCGTTCATGCGGTCTCCAGGCGCGCGGCGATGGCGTCGGCCGCGCGGCGGGACGAGGAGACGGCTTGCAGGTCGAAGCTCTCGGCGAACCCCGCCCGTTGCTCGGCGAGGTAGGCCGCGTGGGTCGCGAAGGCGCCGGCGACCGCGTCGGCCAGGCCGTCGATCCGGTCGATCACCGGGCCGTAGCGCCAGTGGCGGTAGCTCTCGTCGCCAGCCCAGGCCACGCCGTGAGTGTTCAGGAAGGCGGCGGGGCGAGGGGTGCGCAGGAACTCGTAGATCTGGCTGCTGACGTCGCCCAGATAGAGGTCGGAGACGCGGGTCCAGGTCATGTCGATGGCGCTGGCGCCGCCCCGGTCGATGTGGATGCGCGGATGGTCTCGGAAGGGCTCGACGGCCGCCAGGTCGGCGGTGCTCGCCGGATCGAACAGGCGGACATGGGGGGCGAAGATCACGTTGTAGCGGCCGTCCCGCGCGAGACTGTCCAGCACCTGCGGCCCCCAACGCGGCCAGGACGACAGGCGCGGGTCGAAGTGGGGATTGTAGAGCACGATGGGCCGGTCGTCGGCGAAGGGGCGGACGGGCGTGGGCGCCAGGGCCTCGACGATGTCGAACTTGGGATAGCCGACCATGGCGCAGTTCTCGGGCGCCACCAGGCCGCTCTCGACCATGCGGTCGCGCTGCTTCGGCCCGGCGGCCATGACCAGATCGAACAGTCGCAGGCGGGGCTCGAAGGGGCCGCCGCGGTCGCCGGCGCCGTGCTGGGTGTAGATCAGGCGAGGCCGGCGCACGCCCATGCGGCGGATCAGGGCCGTGGTTCGCTCGGGCGTCACCACGGCGTCGAAGCCCGCGAAGGTGGCGAGGTTGGCCAGCAGCATGAGCGCCTTGGGCGGGGTCGAGGCGTCGCCCCAGCGGACCGCCCGCAGCCACCTTGGACCGAGCAGACGGAGATGGACCGGCGCGCCGCCCAGGCGATCTAGGGCCTGTTCGATGTAGTCGAGGTGATCCTGGGACGTGGCGGCCAGATGGACCTCAAACCCCGGCCAGTTCCGCGCCAGCTCGACCGCGATGGGCAGGCTGTGCAGGATCTGGTGGGTCTGCGCGATATAGAGGAAGCAGATCCGGCGAGGGCGGGCGGGCGAGGTCATGTGATTTGCGCATTGGCCCAGTCGGCGCGCCGCCGCAACGTCTGTTTCAGTTCTTCGGATTGAACCGGCCGCGCACGCCGCCCTTGAGAATGACGCGGTCGCCATCCTCGTCGGCGCTGTAGGTCCCCGACTGGAGCACGCCGGAGCTGTTCTCGACCTGCAGTCCGCGCTGGCCGCTGACCGTGCCCGAGCGGGTGTCGATGCGCGCCTGCTGGGCGGTGAAGCGCGAGCCCGAGGCGTTGGCCATCTTCACCTGGCCGGTCAGGACCAGGGCGTGGGCGGCCTCGTCGAAGACGCCGGAGGTCGCGGTCATGGTGCTGACCCCGCCGGTGGCGGTCTTCAGGGTGAGCACGGGATCGGTGATCAGGATCTCGCCCAGGGTCTTGTCGGGACGGCGGCCCTCCGCGCCCGTGATGACGAAGCTCTTGCCGTCGGACCCGCGTCCGGCGAAGCGGGGTTTGAGCATGGTGTCGACGTCTGCCTGGGGCGTCGGCTTCGAGGCCGCGGCCATCCCGCCGAAGCCCACCTGAGCGGCGCAGACCAGGGCCACGACCAGGGCCAGGGCGGGCAGGGACAGGCGCAGGGCCCTGACGCGCACGAGGTGGCCCGCGCGGCGCCGGGCCTCGATGGCCGGGTCGTCGGATCGCAGCGGCATGCGGTGGGGATTCTCCTGTCGACAATCGATCGACGGTCTAGCTTACTTCGGCGCGCGCACTATCTCATGGATGTGGTGAAGCACGAAGGCGCCTTGGAGCCGCCAGAGGGAACCCTAATGGGGAATTCGATGTTGAATTTTGTCCTGGCCCCCATCGGACTCCTGCTGATCGCCGCCGGAGGGGCGGGCCTGTTCATGGCGTTGCGGCGGCGGAAGACGCCGCAAGATCGACTGGACGACGGGGCCAGTTGATCCAGTCGTTCCACGCGGGACTCCCGGAACTCGCGGCTGTCGGCTCGGCGAACTGTTCGGCCTCTGGAGCGCCTTTGGAATTGCTGGGGCCATCGGGCTGCCAGATTGTCGTCGCCAAAGCCGCGGGCAGAGCGAGCGGCCTCGCCTACGCCCTAAATCGATGCGTGACGAACATGGCGATGCGTCACCCCTTGGTCGTGGCTGAAACGCTCCAGAGTTCTGGTGCGCCTGGGACGGGGACACCCTGAGTTGGGGCGGGCTTAGGGCGGCCCACGAGACGAGCCACCCGGACCAGGAAGGTCTGATCCTGAAACGGCTTGGCGAGATAGTCTCGCGCGCCAAGGCTGATCGCGCGTTTGACGTCGTCCGGCTGGTTACGGGCCGTCAGCACCATCGTGGGCAGATACTTCAGGCTTCCTTGGTCGCGGAGGCGCTCCAGGACACCGAAACCGTCCAACTCCGGCATGTTGATGTCCAAAACTATCGCGGCCAAGCGCACATGGGGAAGGCGCTCCAGGGCGTCGCGCCCGTTCCTGGCGTAGCAGGAGTGGTAGCCCGCCAGCTCAAGGCGGGTCGTAAGGAGTTCAACCATCATCGGGTCGTCGTCGACCACCAAGACGCTCGGTCGCATCGAGCTAAAGGACATGGGCGATCGGCTCGATGGAGGTTTGCAACCACGACGTCGCGCCCTTCAGGGCTTCAACCAGCTCCCTCGCGACGATCGGCTTGCGAACCAGGCCATCGAAGCCATGGTCTGGCCCAAGCCTCGTCAAATCGTCGTCGGCGGTGAATGCGAGGATGGAGATGTCCTGGTTGGGCCCATCGGTCGCGCGAATGCGCGCCAGGGTCTCGGGCCCGCTCATGCCCGGCATGCGGACGTCCAGCAGGATGAGGTCAACGGGGTGGATCGACGCGGCTTCGATGGCGCTCGGCCCATCGGACGCTTCGAAGACCTCGACGCCGAATGAGGTCAGCAGTGCGTTCGCCAGTTCGCGGTTGATCGAATTGTCATCGACCACAAGGACGCGAAGTCCTTCCAGGGCGGTCGTCGCTTGCGTTTCCTCCGCGCCCGGCATGGTGATCGCAACCGCAGGCGCGGTGATCGTGAAGCGGAACGCCGAGCCCCGACCGGGTTCGCTGTCGACGCCGATCTCGCCACCCATCGCCTCGACGAGCCCTTTGCAGATGGCCAGTCCGAGGCCGGTCCCGCCATGCTGGCGCGTCGATGAGGCATCCACTTGCGAGAACCGCTTGAACAGGCGCTCGCGCTGCTCGGCGCTCAGCCCCGCGCCCGTGTCCTCCACGGCGACCACGAGCTTCTCGGAGGCCGCGTCGTAGGTCGAAACGAGGCGAACGCCGCCGACGCTGGTGAACTTGACCGCGTTGCCGATCAAGTTGAGCAGAACCTGCCGAATCCGGTCGGGATCCATCTGCACCGCCTCCGGCAGCCCATCGGCGGAGAAGCTCAGGCTCAGGCCCTTGGCGTCGGCGAGGGGAGAGAACATCAGGAGCGCATCTTGCAGGACGCCGCGAGGTGACACCGGGCGCGGCTTGATCTCGGTCTGACCTGCCTCAAGCTTGGAGAAATCGAGCACATCGTTGACGATGGAAAGCAAGGCGTCGCTGGCCGAGGCGATCCGCCCAAGCTGGGTCCCGGCCTCCGGAGCCAGGTCCTCACGGGCGGTGAGGAGCCGGGTGAATCCAAGGATCGCCGTGAGAGGCGTGCGTATCTCGTGGCTCATATTGGCCATGAAGTCCGACTTGACCTTGGCCGCGGCCTCCGCCGCATCACGGGCCGCAAGCAGCTCAATTTCGATCTGCCGTTGAGCGCTGACGTCGCGGATCACATCCAGGATTTCCGCGGGTTTCCCCTCGGCGTCGCGCACGAGGGTGGGATTGCATTCGAGCCAGATCCAGACCCCGTCCCTGCGTCTGAAACGATACGAAAGCCGTTCATGCAGGATTTCGCCGGAAATGATCTTCCTCACGTGATCGAGACTGGGTTCCAGATCGTCGGGATGAATGCAGTGAAGGAACGCAGGCTTGTGCTCTCGCAACTCATCGGCCGTGTAGCCCGTGACCGATGTGATCGAGGGCGAGGCGTAGAGGAGGCGGCCCGACAGGCTGCTCCGTGAGATGATATCGGTCGCATACTCGGCGATTACGCTGTGGCGACGCTCGCTGCCCTCCAGGGCGAGCTCCGTCGCCTTGCGCTCGGTGACGTCGCGCACAGTGTCCTGGAACTCGATCAAGCGGCCCGTCTCGGCGTCATAGATCGCCCGCGCGTGAGCCTCGAGCCAGACCATGGCGCCGTCCTTGCGGAAGGCGCGGTAGCCGTATTGCAGTGGTGGGGCGCCGTCGCCGGCGGCGAGATAGGCGGTGAAGGTCCTGCGCACTTCGCGCACGTCGTCCGGGTGCATGAACTCAGTCGCCGCGCGGCCCAGCAGGTCCTCTGGCGCGTAGCCCAGCACCCTCTCGATGGCGGGAGACAGGAAGGTGAACTTCGTGTCAGCGCCATAGCAGGCGATGATGTCGGTGGCCCGGGTCGCCATCAGCCGGTAGCGCGCCTCGCTGGCCGCCAGACGTGCCTCCATGTCCATCCGGCCGGTGATGTCGCGCATCACGCTTACAACTTCGACGATACGGCCGTCTTCGTCCCGGACAATGGTTGGGTTGGTCTCCATCCACGTCCAGGCGCCGTCCTTGCTGCGGATGCGGTAGCGATAGTCGGCGTTCTCGGGATCGGGCAGTCCGGCCATCCGGGCCGCGGTCACTTCCTGCATTCGCGGAAGGTCGTCCGGGTGCACCAGTTCCCCTGGCCGCAGGCCAACCAGTTCCTCCGGCTCATAGCCGAAGCGACGACAGTTCGGGGTCACCCAAAGAATGCCACGGCCCGGCTCAACGCGGAAAATCAGGTCCGCGGCGTGTTCGGTCAGAAATTGAAGGCGGGCCTCGTTCTGGCGCAGCCGCTGGTCCGCCAACTTCAGGTCAGTGACGTCAACAAAGGTTCCGAACAGCGACGTGACCGAGCCGTCTTCGTTCCTGGCCACGGCGCCGCGAGCCGCCACCAGGCGCTCACTTCCGTCTGGTCGAAGGATGCGCGCTTGCAGGGCGTAGGGCTCGCCGGTCGTGACGGCGCGCTCGACCAGCGCGGAGAGTTTCGCTGCGTCGTCTGGCGAATAGAGCGACAGGACGCCGGCAAGGCCCGGAGGCGGATCGGCAGGGTCGCAGCCGTGAATTTCGTACAGCGCGCGCGACCAGGTGGTGACGTCGGAGGCGGCGTCCCAGGACCAGTGGCCCACACCCGCCATCTCTTCGGCCTGGCTCAGGAGCTGCCGCTGATCACGCCCGTCGCGCTCCAGCTGCTGAAAGGCGGAGATGTCCCGCCGCATCACGAGGGCCTGTGTGACCGACGCCGCCATGGCCTGAAGCTGCGCGCGGGCTTCGTTGCTGAAGTTCGACCTTGGCGTGAAGTCGATCACACACAGGGTGCCGAGGCGATGGCCGTCCGGAAGGATCAGGGGCGCGCCAGCATAGAAGCGGATAGCCGGGGCGCCGGTGACCAAGGGATTGTCGCAAAACCTCGGATCGCGGCTGGCGTCCAGCACGACCAGGGTCTCGTCCTGTCGGATAGCATGGTCGCAGAACGCGACGTCGCGGCCGGTCTCGGAAACATCCAGGCCGATGCACGACTTGAACCACTGGCGATCGGTGTCGACCAGGGACACCAGGGCGACCGGGACCTCGAACGTCATCGCCGCCAGTTGAGTGAGGCTGTCGAAAATGGCTTCGGGCGGGGTGTCGAGAACCTTCAGGTCCCGCAGCGCAGCGATCCGGCCCTGTTCTTTGATCGTGTCCACCAAGGGCTCCGAATCTTGCCTCGCCGCAATGTGCCGGAGCGGCATTTCGGTAGGGTTAAGGCGGCAAGGGCCGTAGACGCCCGCTTCCCGTTTGGCTCGCCAAGGTCCGGAATTGGCGCGGAAGCCGACGTCCGCCACGGGCCCGAAACTGGTCCTTGCCCCTCGCGGGCCAGGGTCTAATCTCAGCCTCCGGCAAGCGGATGAATGCGATGAGCGACGCGGTTGGTCCTGGCGATCTGGTTCTTTGCGTCAACGCGGCGCCCAATCATGCGACGGGGCGGCCGGTGCCTCTGCAGGCCGGAGAGACCTATCGGGTGCTCGGGGTGATGGATTTCGACTGCCCTTGCGGGCGGTCCGACGCCTTGCTGGATGTGGGCATCGACTTCGCGTGGTGCCAGTCGCGGTTTCGGCTGCTGCCGAAGCCCAAGGCCCAGGCCAAGACGCGTCGCGTTTCGGCGCCCCGGGAAAAGGAAACCGTCTAGCTGACCGGCAGGCGGGCGGGGCGGGGTTGCTTGGACCTGCGCGGCAGGCGGATGCGGATCAGCCAGAAGATCATCAGCACCAGGGGCGCGAAGGCCAGGGCTGTGGGCAGCGGGGTCTCGCCGATGAGCTGGGGCAGGACATCGCGCTGGCCGTAGAAGAACGAGCCGCTGGCGATGAAGAAGCCGAGGCTGATGCGCCAGACGTGGCGGGCCAGGCGCGGGGTCCCGGTGAGGCCGCCGCGGGCGATCATGCGCAGGTCGCAGGTCGCGGCGAGGGCGGCGACCCCGGCGAAGACATAGACCGCGGCGAAGCCTCCGAAGGCCTCCGTCCCGAAGCTGGTCGCCGCCAGGGTGAGGCCGGTGAGCGCGATGCCCGTGGGCAGGAGGGCGGCGGCCTTCTCATAAAGCCCCACCTCGCCCGGACGTCGGCGGACGGTCATCCAGGCCGAGGCGACAAGGTAGGCGGTGAAGAAGCCCGCGACGGTGTTGGTCCACTGGGCCTTCTGCATGAAGGGCGCGGCGGCTCCGCCGAGCCCAGCCATGACCAGCATGGCGGCGAAGAAGACATTGCCCGCCGCGCGGTGCAGGCGCCCGCCCTTGCGCGTGGCCATGGCCACGGCGCCGGAGACCAAGCCCACCGTCCCGCCGGCGATGTGCAGGAGGAGGATCGCGCCGGCCGCGGCGTGGATGAAGGCCGGGGCGTCCGGGCTGACATGCATGGCCATGGCGGGTCAGAGGACCTTGGCGATGATCGGGGAGAACATGCCGAACCAAGTCCCGACGATTCCCAGGCCCATGAGCGCCGTGGTGATCACGAGGCCGGCCGCCATGGCGATCCGGCCGCTTGGGCCGCCCTTGGCCTTGGCGAGGAAGTAGAGCTCCAGGATGGCGAGAGGCACGAGGTAGCAGCCGAAGTTCCAGACGTCGAAGGCGGTCCCCATGCTGGGGGCGGCCTCGCCGAACGTGGGGCGCAGGATGCCGTAGGCGACGATGCCCAGGCGCAGGAACCAGACGGCGTTGGCCACCACGAAGGTGCGCATGGCCCAGCGGCGGTGGTTGACGAAGTCGCGCGCCACGGCCGTGCGCCAGGCCAATCCGGCGAAGACCAGGATCAGGACGGCGTCGAGGGAGATGGCTATGGCGCTGGCCACGCTGGCGGCCGTCGGCCGGCCCCAGGTCATGTAGAGACCCACCACGCTGGCCAGGATGGCGGTGGTGAGGAAGGCGCGGCCGATGAAGCGATGGACCGCCGGCGCCCTGGCGCGGATCTGGGGCACGAGCTGCAGGGTGCCGCCGAAGGTCACCACGGCGGCCATCATTACGTGGGCGGCGAAGGCGAGGTTGCCCGCCGTGTCGCCGGGGACGTAGCCCTTCAGGAGGTTCTTGTTCTCGTTCCAGGCGGCGAAGTTGCCGGTGAGCGTCGTGGGGACGTAGACGGCCACGATGTAGACGACGAACAGGGCCTGGCCGATGACGGCGACGGCGAACCAGAGCTTGGCGGCGGCGTCCAGGGCTCCAGGCGCGAAGGGTCGGCCCCTGGATGGGGAGAGGGTGGTGGCGGTCATGGAGGGTTCTCCTCAGGTGGAGGTCAGATTGGGGGTGGCGGTCAGATGGGGTCGCGAGACCGGCGCAGGCGGATGGCGGCGAACAGAAGCAGGGCGGCGATGGCGACGCCGATCCACAGGTCGGCGATGACCGGCAGGCGGCCGGGATCGAATGCGCTCAGGCTGTCGACGGGGACCTTGCCCTCGCCCTTGGCGCTGAAGGCCTCGCTCAACCCGCCGGTCAGGCGCCGGGCGATCTGCTTGCCGATGTTGGAGGTCCCGAAGGCCATGCGCTCGACGATGGCCAGCGCCATCGGCGGGCCAAGGGCCCAGAGAATGGCCATCCGCCGCGCCCAGGCCGAGACCAGGATCAGCCAGGCGAAGACCGGCGAGAACCATAGCGCCAGGAACGGCAGGCCGATCGCCAGCACCAGCCACATGAAGGCGAGCGGCAGACGGCTCCACAGCTCCCAGGGCGCGATGCCGTTCAGCAGCACGACGATGGTGCTCCAGGCCAGCATGATCAGGTTGGAAGCTAAGATCACCGTGAAGCCGACCAGGGGCAGGACGATCATCGGCACGGCGGCCTTGGACAGCACCGTGACGCGGTCGGAGACCGGCAGCGACTTCCAGAACAGGATGCTGCGGTCGCGGCGTTCGTTCTGCAGGGCGCCCAGGCAATAGAAGACCGCGACCACGAGCGACGTGGCCAGCACCACGAAGGCCGTGGCCGCGTAGGGCATCATCAGTGAGCTGTCCTTACCGCTGGCGATGGCGGCGCGCAGGTTGTGCGGCAGGCGGAAGGTGCTGATCAGGAAACCGAACATGACCACCGCGGCGATGGCCGCGGGCGCGATGTAGATGGAACGGTTCTCCCACAGCTCGCGGCGCACCGACCAGTAGAACGGGCGGACCTTGCGCGGAGCGGCGGGGGCGGTCTGGTCGCTCATGCCGCCTGCTCCTGGCTGTCGCCAGTTCTTGGGTCGGTTCGGGGGCCGAGCACCGCGACGAAGAGGTCGGCGAGGCTTGGGGTGCGGACTTCGCCGAGCGGTGAGAGCTGTTCGCGGGTGGCGCCGTCGAAGATCAGGATGCCGCGGCCGAACAGTTGGCGTTCATGGATCGGGCCGAACGCCCGGGCGGCGGCGAGGTGGTCGGGGCCGACCAGGACCTCAAGATAGCGGGCCTCGAAGTCCTCCATGCTGCAGCTCAGGGCCACCCGGCCGCGGTCCAGGAAGACGACATCGGTGAGGATGTGCTGGATCTCCTCCACCTGGTGGGTGGAGATGACGATCGTTCGGGCGCCGTCGAAATAGTCGTTGAGCAGGGAGTCGTAGAACGCCTTGCGGTACAGGAGGTCGAGGCCCAGCGTCGGTTCGTCCAGGACGAGCAGCCTGGCGTCGACGGCCATCACCAGGGCCAGGTGAAGCTGGGCTGTCATGCCCTTGGAAAGCTCCCGCACCCGGCTGGCGGACTTGATGGTGGTCCGGGCTAGGAAACCCTCGGCCTTGGCGCGGTCGAAGCGGGGATGGACGCCGGCCATGTAGTCCAGGGCCTGGGACACCCGCATCCAGCGGGGCAGGACGGCGACGTCGGCGATGAAGCAGATGTCGTTCATCAGGGCGCCGCGCTGCGTCCACGGATCGCGGCCCAGCACCTTGAGGTCGCCGGTATAGGTGGTGAGGCCGAGGATCGCCTGGAGGGCGGTGCTCTTGCCCGCGCCATTGGGGCCGATGAGGCCCAGGATGCGGCCCTCCTCGACGCGCAGGTCGACGCCGTCGAGGGCGAGGGTCTTTCCGTAGGCCTTGCGCAGGCCGCGGGCGTCTATGCAGGCCATCGGATCAATCCTTCCCGCGCGTCTTGGGCTGGCCCAGCAACTCGCCTGCCAAGCCTAGCCGCTGAATGGTCGCGTGGATCTCCGGCCACTGATCGGCGAGGAACTTCTGCCGTTCGGCCTGGAGCAGCAGGTCCCGGGCGCCCGCCTTGACGAACATCCCCACGCCGCGCCGCTTCTCCACCAGGTCCTCGTCCACGAGCTGCTGGTAGGCCTTGAGCACGGTCAGCGGATTGACCCGCGACTCGGTCGCGACGTTGCGAACGGACGGCAGCGGGTCGCCCTCGGCCAGCAGACGGTCGAGGACCATGGCGACCACGCGGTCGCGGATCTGGCGGTAGATCGGCTGACTGTCGTTCCACTCGGGGTCCATCGTCCGTTCCGAATAGCCCCGTCGACTCGCAAGACAGGGCTCCGCTCCGACTGAGCTGGTGTTGTATGTGACTATAACACCGGGAAGAATGCAAGCCCTAGCTTTAGGGGGCGTTCAGCCGCCCACGCCCATCCCAGCGGCGGTCAATTCTGCTGACTTGGTCGAACCGTCCTGATCAGCGCGCCGCCCGACCAGATCTCGATGGCGGCGCACCGCTGGAGGAATTGGACGGCGGCGAGGATGGCGGCGACGTCGTGTTCGCAGGCGTAGGTGTCATGCGTCACGAGCTGGCCGGCGGCGTCGAGGCATTTGAAGTCGTAGTCTCGCATGCGCTGCTCCGCCGGTCGGCGCGGCCTTGCCCGGCTCGACGAAAACCCGCGCCTCCCGCGAGGGTTCCGAGTTCCGGCTTGCCGCGAGGCGCCGCGCCATTTTCCCCTGGACTGACGCCGGGTAGGGGATGAACCCTCCCTGTCCACGGACAGCGCGACGACAGCGCCGCCGACAGGGAGACGGACCATGCGGGCGTTCGATCTGGTGATCGTGGGCGGTGGAATCGGCGGGTCGGCCTTGGCCTTGACCCTGGCGCGCGCCGGGCGCTCGGTGCTGCTGCTGGAGCAATCGGAGGTCTACGAGGACAAGGTGCGCGGCGAGTGGATCGCGCCGTGGGGCGTGGACGAGGTCAAGCGCCTGGGGCTGTACGATCTGCTGGTCGAGGCCGGCGGTCACCACATCACCCACCACATCACCTATGACGAGACCCGCGCGCCGGCGGACGCCGAGGCCGAGGGTCTGCCGCTGTCGATCTTCCGCGAAGGCGTGCCCGGTCCGCTGTGCATCGGCCATCCGCACCACTGCCAGACCCTGTTCGACGCGGCCGGAGCAGCAGGCGCCGAGACCCTGCGCGGCGTGCGGGTGATCGAGGTGGTCGCCGGTGAGGCGCCCCGGGTGACCTTCGAGCGCGACAGCGCGACGGAGACGGTGTCGGCGCGGCTGGTGGTCGGCGCCGACGGGCGGACGTCGCAGGTGCGCGAGGCGGCCGGGATCGTCCTGCACCAGGACAGGCCGCATCACTGGTTCGCCGGCCTGCTGATCGAGGGCGCCGAGGGCTGGCGGCCCGAGCTCCAGGCCATCGGAACCGAGGGCGAGTTCGGCTTCCTGGCCTTCCCTCAGGGCGGCGGCAAGGTGCGGATCTACGGCGGCTATCCGCTGGACCAGGCGCAGCGGTTCAAGGGGCCGGACGGGCCGCGACGCTTCCTGGACACCTTCGCCATGGCCTGCAGCCCGGAGAACCGGCACCTGGTGGCCGGACGCCCGGCGGGACCGCTCTATTCGTACTTCAACGCCGATAGCTGGACCGACAAGCCATTTTCGGAAGGTGTGGTCCTGATCGGTGATGCCGGTCTGACGCCAACTGTGCTCCGCGAAATCGACATTGCCCTGA
>NZ_JANOCX010000118.1:0-1832 GCF_031412415.1 Phenylobacterium sp. | reverse complement strand
ACGGCCGCCCAGTTGTCTTGCGAGCGCCTCGATGGCTCGCATGCCCAAGCTCTTCTTTGATCCGGGGGTGAAGCCCTTGGGCAGGCCCAGCCCGTCGTCGGCGACACGTAAGCGATAGTCTGACCCGTCGGTTCCGAAGCTGACGTGAATGCGACAAGGCCTATCGGCCGGGCACCCATATTTCAAGGCGTTGGTCACCAGCTCGTTAAGGATCAGCGCCAGCGGCACCGCCTGTTTCAGGTCCAGCACGTGGGCTTCGACATCCGTGGTCAGTTCGACGTCTTCACGTCCCATGGAATCGACCAGGTCATGCGCCAGCGCCTTGGCGTAGTGGCCCGCGTCGAACACGCCGACCTGACCGCCCGACTTGTAGAGCTGCTCGTGAACCCGGCCCACGGCCATGATCCGATCGAGGGTCTTCTCAAGGGCCTCGCGCGCCGCGGCGTCGGTCACCGACCGCGACTGCAGGCGCACCACGCTGGCGATCTGCTGGAGCGAGTTCTTGACCCGGTGGTTCACTTCGTCGAGCAGCAGGGTCCGGTCTGCGAGCAGGGCGCGCAGCCGTTCGGCGGTGTCGGCCTCCACCTCCCGGTCCAGGCTGAGATCGCGCTGGGCCTTCACGAACATGAAGGTCAGGGCCAGGGCGAAGGCCGCCAGCAGGCCGATCAGCACCGCTCGAATGATCGCGGTCTCGCGCGCACGGCTGGCGAGCAGCCTGGCTTCCTCAGCCTCCAGCGCGGCGACGATGCGGCGAACCCCGTCCATGGCCGCTGTGCCTTCGCCCCGGCGGATGGTCCGAATGGCGGCGACCGCGTCGCCCGCCCTGCGCTGAGCCAGGGTCTCGTCGACCACCGCCAGGCGCTTGGCCATCAGCCTGCGCAACTCGCCGACCCGTTCCTGTTGTCCCGCGTTGTCGGTGATCAGGGCGTCGACCGTGGCGAGCTCGGCGTTCGCCTTCGCCCGGCCGACCTCGATCTGGCGCGCGAACATTGGATCGCCGGTCAGGATGAAGCCGCGCTGGGCGGACTCGACGTCCGTCAGCGCCTGAAGGGCGTCGGCGATCGTATTGCGCACCTCGTGGGTGTGGTCGACCCAGGCGGCGCTTCGGTCATACCAGAAGAAGGCTCCGCCCAGGCTGGCGAAGGCCAGGAACAGGGCGCTGACCGTGCCGGCCAGCAGGCGGAAAGCCCGCTCGCGCGCGGCCTGGCGATTGGAACCGGAGACTTCCGCCGGATCCCGCGCCACGGCCTACTCTTCCTTGGCGCGGCGCTTGCGGAACGAGGGGTTCAGCACCTGCTTGCGCAGGCGGATCGACTTGGGCGTCACCTCGACCAGCTCGTCTTCCTCGATATAGGCGATGGCCTGTTCGAGGGTCATGCGGCGCGGCGGGGTCAGGCGAACGGCTTCGTCCTTGCCGGACGCGCGGACGTTGGTGAGCTGCTTGGCCTTCATCGGATTGACGTCGAGATCGTCGGCGCGGGCGTTCTCGCCGATGATCATGCCCTGGTAGGTCTTCTCCCCGGCGCCGACGAACATGAAGCCCCGGTCCTCCAGGTTCCACAGCGCGAAGGCGGCGGTTTCCCCGTCGGAATTGGAGACCAGCACGCCCTTGCGGCCGGCGTCGATGGCGCCCTTGTAGGGCTCGTAGTGGCTGAACACGCGGTTCAGCACGCCCGAGCCGCGGGTGTCGGTGAGGAATTCGCCCTGATAGCCGATCAGCGAGCGCGACGGGCTCATCAGGCTGATGCGGGTCTTGCCCGCGCCCGACGGGCCCATATCCTTCAGCTCGGCCTTACGAGCCGACAGCTTTTCGATCACGATGCCGCTGTATT
>NZ_JANOCX010000117.1:0-4217 GCF_031412415.1 Phenylobacterium sp. | reverse complement strand
GCTTGGCCCTGACCGGCGCCAGCGCCGCCGCGGCCCAGGCCTATGGCGAGGCGCTCAGCCTCTATCACCGCATGGGCGGCGATCCCTTCACCCCGATCGAGCAGGCGATCTCCGACAGCCCTGGCTTCATCATGGCCCATGTGCTGAAGGCCAACATGCTGCTGGTCGGCGGCACGCCCGAGATGATGATGGATGGGCTCGCGGCCCTGGAGGCCGCCAAGGCCCTGCCGGGCTCCGAGCGCGAGCGCGGTCACGTGGCGGCCCTGGCCAGCCTCGCCGGCGGTGAGCTCGTCGACGCGGGACGCATTCTCGAGGATATCTCCATCGCCCATCCGCGTGACACCTTGGCCCTGCAAGCCGGCCAGCTCGCCGACTTCCTGCTGGGCGACTCGCGCATGCTGCGCGACCGCATCGCGCGCGCCCTGCCCCATTGGTCCGACGCCTTGCCCAACTACCACGCCGTGCTCGGCATGCTGGCCTTCGGCCTGGAGGAGACCGGCGCGTATGGCCGCGCCGAGGCCGCCGGCCGCCGCGCCTTGGAGCTTGAGCCGTGCAACGCCTGGGCCCAGCACGCCGTCGCCCACGTGCTGGAAATGCAGGATCGCCGCGCCGACGGGATCGACTTCATGCGTCAGGAGAGCACCGCCTGGCAGCACGACAGCTATTTCGCCGTCCACAACTGGTGGCACCTGGCGCTATTCCATCTTGGCCTGGGCGAGACCGACGAGGTGCTGCGGCTCTATGACGGTCCGATCTATGGCGAGGCCTCGCCGATGGCTTTCGACATGCTGGACGCCGCGGCCCTGCTCTGGCGCCTGAAGCTGCTGGGCGTCGATGTGGGCGGTCGCTGGAACCGGCTGGCCGATGTCTATGAGCAGGCGGCCTTCGGCATATCGGCCTTCACCGACGCCCACGCGATGATGGCCTTCCTCGGAGCCGGTCGGACCGAAGGGGTCAAGACGGTGCTGGCGGCGCAGGACGCGGCGCTGGCCGGTCCCGGCGACAACGCTATGATGGTGCGCGATGTCGGCCTTCCCCTGATCCAGGCCATCGCGGCCTTCGACGCGGGGGACTATGCGTCCGCGGCCGATCGGCTACGCGGCATGCGCAACCGCTCCGCACGGTTTGGCGGCAGCCACGCCCAGCGCGACCTGATCGACCTGACGCTGATCGCCTCGGCGCGGCGGGGCGGCGACGTCGGCCTGGAGCGCGCCCTGCTGACGGAACGCGCCAACGCCAAGCCGCTGTCGATCGGCGATGAGGTCTTGCTCAGCCGCGCGGCTTGAGGGCTGAAGGCGGCGGTCTAGACCGCCGCCGCCTTTTCCCACTGCGACCAGAGCTTGGCCTCATCGGCCTTGGCGACCTTGACCGAGGCGTCCTTGATGTGGCCGAAGCCGCGGATGGCCTGCGGCGCCGCGGCGATCTGGATCGCCGTCGGCAGGGTCTCGGGGGTGAGGCCCGCCAGGATTTTGTCGAGGCCTGACTGATAGTCGGCGATCAGGCGCCGCTCCATCCGGCGCTCCTCCGTATAGCCGAAGATGTCCAGAGCCGTGCCGCGCAACCCCTTCATCCGGGCCATCATCGGGAAGGCCGCATCGACCATCCAGCCACCGAACTCCATCTTCTTCGGCTTGCCGTCCGGACCCTTGCGGGCGATCAGCGGCGGGGCCAGCCAGACCTTGGTCTTGCCGCCCTTGAACGTCCCGTTCCGCTCGGCGGCGAACCGGCCGTCGGTATAGAGCCGGGCGACCTCGTACTCGTCCTTGTAGGCCATCAGCTTGTAGAGATTGGTCGCCACGGCGCGGGTCAGAGCCTCTGAGCCGAAGATGGCCTCGGCCTTGGCTGTCTGCTCCACGCGCTCCAGATAGCCCTTGGCGTAGGCGGCGTTCTGGTAGGCCGTAAGCTCCCGGCCGCGATGGGCGATGAGCTCGGCCAGGGGCATGGTTTCCGGCGTCGGCACGTCGGCGTCGGCCAGGCCTCGCGCGGCGGGGTCGTGCTCAACGCGGCGGCCCAGCTCGAACGCCTGCAGGTTGGCCTCGGCCTGGACGCCGTTCAGCCGGATCGCGCGGTAGATGGCCCGCGACGACAGGGGAATCAGGCCTTTCTGCCAGGCGAAGCCCACCATGATCATGTTGGCGAAGATGGCGTCACCGAAGGTGGTCTCGGCCAGGTGGTGGGCAGGGCATTCGTCATACGACTTGGTCGCGGCGCGGATGCGTCCCGACATGCTCTTGGAGTCGAAGCGCACGTCGCGGTCTGTGACAAAGTCGGCGGTGGGCGAGAAGTCCTCGTTGCCGCAGGCCACGGTGCGATCCTTGGCGTAGAGGGCGAGCGCGTCGGCGCCGGCCGCCGAGAGGATGTCGCAGGCGATCAGCAGGTGGGCGCTGGCCTGGGGCACGCGGCCGCCCACCACGCTCTCCTCGGTCTCGCCGATGCGGACATGGGAAAAGACCGCCCCACCCTTCTGGGCCAGGCCCGTCATGTCGACCACCGACGAGGCGCGGCCGTCCACGTGGGCGGCCATGGCCAGGATCGAGGCCACGGTGGTGACGCCCGTGCCGCCGATGCCGGTGAACAGGATGTTGCGAACCCCTTCCAGGGGCTCGAAGTCCGGCAGCGGGGTCGATTCGGCGGTCAGCGCCGGCATGGCCTTGGCCTGGGCGTTCTCGCCGCCCTCGATGGTGACGAAGGACGGGCAGAATCCGTCGAGGCAGGAATAGTCGGTGTTGCAGCTGGACTGGTTGATCTTCCGCTTGCGGCCGAACTCGGTGTTCAGCGGCTCGACCGACACGCAGTGGGACTTTTTGGAACAGTCGCCGCAGCCCTCGCAGACCAGCGGATTGATGAACACGCGCTTGGTCGCGGTCTCCATCTTGCCGCGCTTGCGGCGGCGGCGCTTCTCGGTGGCGCAGACCTGATCATAGAGCATGACCGTCGTGCCGGGGGTGTCGCGCAGTTCCTTCTGGACCTCGATCAACTCCGAGCGCGGGCGCACGTCGACGCCGGGGGCCAGGTCCTTCACGTCGTCATAGCGGTGGGGATCGTCGGCGACGATGATCGTCCGGGCCACGCCTTCGGAGGCGAGCTGGCGGGTGATCTGGGCCGGGGTGAATCCGCTCTCGGCCTGCTGGCCTCCGGTCATGGCGACCGCGTCGTTGAACAGCAGCTTGTAGGTCACATGGCTCTTGGCGGCGATCGAGGCGCGGACCGCCAGCGAGCCGGAGTGGTTGTAGGTGCCGTCGCCGAGGTTGGCGAAGACATGGTCCTCGGTGGTGAAGGGGGCTGAGCCCACCCAGGTCAGGCCCTCGCCGCCCATGTGGCTGTTCAGGTCGGTCTGGGGGTCGGTGAAGCTGGCCATGTAGTGGCAGCCGATGCCGGCCAGCGCCCGCGATCCCTCGGGAAGTCGCGTCGAGGTATTGTGCGGGCAGCCCGAGCAGAAGAACGGCTTGCGCTGCTGTTCGGCGGCCAGGGTCACCGCCGCCATGGAGGCGGCCGAGACACGGCTCAGATAGTCGTGCACCCGGTCCATGTGCGGTCCGGGCGGCAGGCGGTCGGCGATGGCCAGGGCCACCTCGGCCACCGACAGCGAGCCCAGCTGCGAAAGCAGTGGATGGCCCACCTCGTCGGTCTTGCCAATAATGCGGGGGCGGGCGTGGGCGGGCAGGTCGTAGAGGGCGGCGCGGGCCTGGGTCTCGATCAGGGGGCGCTTGTGCTCGATGACCATCAGGGTCTCGAGGCCGGCGGCGAAGGCTCGTAGACCCTGCGGCTCCAGCGGCCAGGGCATGCCGACCTTGTAGATCGAGACGCCCAGGCTGGCGGCCTCCTCGAAGCTGATGCGCATGGCCGCGAAGGCCTCGATCACGTCCTTATAGGCCTGGCCCTGGCAGACGATGCCCAGGCGCGGCCGGGCGGCCGGCAGCACCACGCGGTCGATCTTGTTGGCGCGGGCGAAGGCCAGGGCGGCTGGGATCTTCTGGGTGCGGAGCCGGCGCTCCTTGTCCAGCGGCTGGTCCTTCAACCGGATGCCCAGGCCGCCTGGCGGCAGGGCGAAGTTGGCGGGCAGGACGAACTTGTGGCGCGACAGGTCGACGTCGATGGTGACGCCCGAGTCCATGGTGTCGGCCAGCGCGATCAGCCCGACCCACAGGCCGGAATAGCGCGACATGGCGTAGCCCATCAGGCCGTAGTCCAGCACCTCCTGCACGTCGGCCGGCGAC
>NZ_JANOCX010000116.1:0-14368 GCF_031412415.1 Phenylobacterium sp. | reverse complement strand
GGTGTGGTCGGCGCGGACGATCTCCAGCAGCTTCATCACATTGGCCGGCGAGAAGAAGTGCAGGCCGATGACGCTCTCGGGGCGCTTGGTCACCGAGGCGATCTCGTCGATGTTCAGGCCCGAGGTGTTGGTGGCCAGGATGGCGCCCGGATTACAGATGGCGTCCAGCTTGGAGAAGATGTCCTTCTTGATGTCCATCCGCTCGAACACCGCCTCGATCACCAGGTCGACGTCGGCGTAGCGGTCTTCCATCGAGAGCGAACCGGAGATCAGGGCGCAGCGGTCCTCGACCTGCTGGGCGGTGATGCCGCCGCGCGAGGCGGTGCGCTCATAGTTCTTGCGGATCGTCGCCAGGCCGCGGTCCAGGGGCTCTTGCTTCTGCTCGACGATCACCACCGGGATGCCGGCGTTGGCGAAGTTCATGGCGATGCCGCCGCCCATGGTGCCGGCGCCGATGATGCCGACCTTCTTGATGGGGATCAGCGGGGTGTCGTCGGCGATGCCGGGGATCTTGTTGGCGGTGCGCTCGGCGAAGAACGAATAGCGCTGGGCCGCCGACTGCGGACCGCTCATCAGCTCGTTGAACAGCTTGCGCTCGACCTTCAGCCCCTCGTCGAAGGGCAGGTTCACCGCCGCCTCGATGGTCTGGATATTGTATTCCGGCGCCAGGAAGCCGCGGAACTTGCGTGCGTTGGCCTTGCGGAACTCGGCGAAGATCTCGGGCTTGCCGCGGGCGGCCTCGACCTTCTCGTTCTGGTCGCGGATGCGGGTCAGGGGGCGGTTCTCGGCCAGCACCTTCTTGGCGAAGGCCATGGCGCCTTCCTTGAGCTTGCCTTCCTCGACCAGTTCGTCGGTCAGGCCGCCGGCCAGGGCTTCCTTGGCCGGGACGTGGCGGCCGGAGGTCATCATCTCCAGGGCGCGCTCGGGACCCACCACACGGGGCAGGCGCTGGGTGCCGCCGGCGCCCGGCAGCAGGCCCAGGTTCACCTCAGGCAGGCCGAACTTCGCCGAGGGCACGGCCACGCGGTAATGGGCGCACAGCGCCACTTCCAGGCCGCCGCCCAGGACGGTGCCATGGATCGCGGCGATCACCGGCTTGGGCGAGTCCTCCATCATGCCCTGGACGTCGAACAGCGAGGGGCCGGCCATGGCGCCGCCGAACTCGGTGATGTCGGCGCCGGCGATGAAGGTGCGGCCTTCGCAGATCAGCACGATCGCCTTGGCTGCGGGATCCGCGCCGGCCGCCTTGAAGCCCTCATAGAGACCCTCGCGGACCTTGGCCGAGAGGGCGTTCACGGGAGGGGAGTTGAGCGTGATGACGGCGATATCGCCTTCCAGCGAAAGGTCGGTCACCGAATTGATCTCGGCCATGGGGCGCTTCCTCGACTGATGGAAATGGGCGGCTCGTGAACCTGGCCGCGCTCGGATTCAAACGGTTGTTTATAGTCCCGGCCGGACGCGCGCGAGTCAAAAATCCGTTGGGTTTGCGCGCTCGAAGCACGGGTCTATGAGCGGTAGCAACGATCACCTTAGGGGAAGCAAGAAATGGCTCAGGGACTGTTTTCGCTGGAGGGCCGCGTCGCCCTCGTCACCGGCGGCTCGCGCGGCATCGGCAAGATGATCGCCAAGGGCTTCATCGACCAGGGCGCCAAGGTCTACATCTCCTCGCGCAAGCCCGGCGCCTGCGACGAGACGGCGGCCGAGCTGGGCCCGCAGTGCATCTCCCTGCCCCAGGACGTCGCCACGGTGGAGGGCTGCAAGGCGCTGGCCGAGCGGTTCAGCGGCCTGGAGCCCAAGCTGGACATCCTGGTCAACAACGCCGGCGCCGCCTGGGGCGCGCCCTTCGACGAGTTCCCCGAGAGCGGCTGGGACAAGGTGCTGAACCTGAACCTGAAGTCGCCCTTCTTCCTGACCCAGGCCCTGCACAAGGTGTTGAAGGCCGCCGCCAGCCATGAGCAGCCGGCCAAGGTGATCAACATCTGCTCGATCGATGGCATCCGCCTCAATCCGCAGGAGACCTATTCCTACCATGCCTCGAAGTCCGGCCTGATCTACCTGACCCGTCGCATGGCCGCCGAGTTGATCAAGGACTCCATCAACGTCACCGGCATCGCGCCCGGCGCCTTCGCCTCGGAGATGAACCGGGTGGCCCGCGACCAGGGCGACGAGATCGCCAAGCGTATCCCCTCGCGCCGGATCGGCCGTGACGAGGACATGGCCGCCGCCGCCATCTACCTGGCCAGTCGCGCGGGCGACTACGTGGTGGGCGAGACCATCGCGGTGGACGGCGGGGTGGCCATGGCCACGACCGGCGGCCTCTGACGGCCACGCTTTGGGCGGTTTTGCGTTATCACCTGACGTTCCCTTTGCAGCGTCGTTCAGATTGACCGAAACCGCCCCATCCCCACCGGCTCGAAAGCCCCCGTCCAAGGCCTATGGCCGATGGGCGGTCGGCGTGCTGGTCGTGGCCGTCGTTCTGGCCTTGGCCGTGGCCTACGCCGCCCGTCGCGCCCTGGCGCGCGACGCATTGGTCGGCTGGCTGGAAGCGCGCGGCGTGCCGGCCTCGGTCCAGTTTCGCGACTTCGAGCTGGGCGCTTTTTCCGCGCGCCTGCGGATCGGACCCGAGCGCGACGCCGACGTGACCGCCGAGCTGGCCGAGATCCGCTACGGCTTCACGGGGTTCTGGTCGGGCGAGCCGTTCGGCGTGCGGATCACCTCCGTTGTCCTGCACCGGCCTGTGATCAAGGCCAGTCTGAAGGGCGGCAAGCTCAGCCTGGGCTCACTCGATCCGGTGATCGCCGAGCTCACCCAAAAGCCGCCCCGACGCGATGCGCCGCAGCCCGACATCCAGGTGCGTGAAGGCGTCGTGCGGCTGACCACCGACTACGGTCCCGTTCAGGCGCGGCTCAATGCGCGGTTGGCGAAGGGCAAGCTGACCGCTCTCGACGCCAAGCTCGGCGCCGCGGCGTTGAGCGGGCGGGGCGTGTCGTTGCTGACCGGACCCGGCGATCTGAAGCTGGTCACCACGAGAGGCCGGGTCGATCTGGCGCTGACCTTGCCCGTTCGCCGAGCCGAGGCGCAGGGGTTCTCGGCCAGCGATGCGGACTTGAAGGTCTCGCTGAGCGCGCCCTATCCCGACTTCGACCGCCAGCGCGCCGACGGCGACGTCCGGGCGCGGCTGGACCTGAGCGGCCGGCGGATGGGGCGCGACGGCTTCGAGGCTTCGGCGCCAAAACTGGAGCTCATCTTCGACGGCCGCGCCGCCGGCGCCTTCCCCGCCCTGACCGTGCGCGGCGACTCGGAGGGCCGTCTGGTCGCGGAGGCCGCGGATCTCCCCGGGGCTAAGGCCGGCGGCGTCGATCTCAACCTGCACGCCCACGAAATCCGTTGGACCCGGTCCGGCGGCGAGGCGATCGCGGCCAATCTGTTCGCTGAGGCCAAGATCGCGACCGTGGCGGCGGGCGAAACGCGCCTCTCTCAGCTGGCGGCCAAATTCCAGGGGACGGGCGACTGGACGGCCGGCGTGACTAGAGCCGACCTCGACGGCGGTCTCTCGGCGCGCGGGTCTTGGAACGGGCTGGGCCCGCCGCGAGCCGATGAGCCGGTGGAGACCGTGGCGCTCAAGAAGGCCCTGCGCGGCTTCCGGCTCGAGGCCGCGCAAGTGGCGTTGAAGGTGAAGGGCGAAGACGTCACCGTCGCCCTGGGCGCGTCTGCGACTATGGACACCGACACCGGCGGGCGGGTGGTGCTCGCGTCCGCTGGCGGGCCGCTTTACGCCTCAGGCCAGGGCGGCTTCCAAGTGTCTGTCGCGGGCGGCGGCCTGCCGAGGGCGGACCTGCGGGTCCCGCTCTATCGGCTGACCAGCGACGGCCTCGTCGCCACCACCGCCCTGAAGGCCAGCGGGACGTTCGGCCCGGTCCAGGGCGGGACGCTCGACGCCGCGGGCGAGCTGCGCGTGGCTGGCGCCACCAGCAGCTTCGCCGCCGCCCGCTGCATCCCGGTCGCCGCCCAACGCATCGAGCTTGGGGACAACGATATCGAGGCGCTGGACGGCCGCCTCTGCCCCTCCGGCGCCCCGATGCTCACCCTGGCGGATGGCGGCTGGCGATTGCGCGGACGGGTGCAGGCCGCCAAGGCGGCCGCGCCGTTCCTGGAGGCGCGGATCTCGGAAGCTTCGGCCGACATCGACTTCCGCGGACGCGGCGCGGCGCTGGACGGGGTCGCCCGGATCGGCGCGGCGCGGGTCGATGACACGGCGGCCGAGATGCGCTTCCGCCCGGTCGGGCTCACGGGGGAGGTGGTGGCGGCCAAGGGCGGCTGGACCGGCGCGTTCACCGCCGCTGACCTGGCGGGGCGCAGACTAGGCGAAGCGCGCTTGCGCCAAGCCGCCGATGGCCAGGGTGGCCTGACCTTCGATACGGGCCTGCTGGTCTTCGAGGACGGCGGCCTGCAGCCGGCGAACCTGTCGCCCATGGCCGCCGTCGTCGCCTCGCCCGCCGCCGGCCGCGCCCGTTTCGAGGGCCAGATCGGCTGGGCCGCGGAGAGCTTGTCGAGCCGTGGGACCCTGACCGTCGAGCGCCTGGACTTCGTCAGCCCCCTGGGCCCTGTCGTCGGCCTGGCCGGGCAGATGGCCTTCACCAGTCTCGTCCCGCTCACCGCCGCTCCGGGCCAGACGCTGAAGGCGCAGAGCGTCAACACCCTGGTCCCGCTCACCGACGTGGATGTGCGGTTCGGCCTCGAAGGCGAGTCCCTGACCGTCGAGGGCGCCAAGCTCGCCGTGGGCGGCGGCGCGGTGACCTTCGAACCCTTCACACTGCCGTTCAAGCCGGGCGCGGCCTGGAAGGGCGTTCTGAATTTCGATGGCGTGCAGGTCTCCGACCTCATCGAGGCCTCGCCGTTCGGCGACCGGGTCGACCTGGATGCGCGGCTGAGCGGCCGCGTGCCGTTCGAGGTGACGCCTGAAGGCGTCCGGGTCTCGGGCGGCAAGCTGGCGGCGATCCAGCCCGGGCGCGTCTCGATCCTGCGCGAGGCCCTGATCCCGGTTTCGCAACAGGGCGGGGCGGCGACGGTGGGTGTCGACGGCGCCGCGGGCGAGGGCGCCGCGACGGCCCTCACGGGCGCCCTGGACGCCAAGCCGGCCACCGGCGAGATCAACCCCTTCAGCGAGTTCGCCTACCAGGCCATGGAGCACCTGGCCTTCCAGGCCCTCGACGCGGAGGTCAACAGCCTGCCCGACGGTCGCCTCGGCGTGCTGCTGCATGTGAAGGGCGAACACGCGCCGCCGAAGAAACAGGTGATCCGCCTGTCGATCATCGACATCATCACCCGGCGCTTCATGACCCGCACCCTGCCGTTGCCTTCGGGCACCAAGGTGGACTTGACGCTGGACACGTCGCTGAACCTGGATCAGCTCTTGAAAGACTTCGCCGACTATCAATCGCTGCGTGGTTCACAAGCCGTTCAGCCGTGACCTGAGACCTTGGCCGTGAACTTGGAGACGACGGAATGAAAAGAGCCCCAGCCGCCGCGGCCGCCCTGATCGGCGTCCTCTCCCTGGGCGCCTGCGCCACCATCAAGGTCGAGGTCGCGCCCATCACCATTTACGCCAAGCTGGACGCCGACGTCCGGCTGCGCCTGGACGACGACGTCAAGGCGCTGATCAAGCAGAACCCGAACCTGTTCTAGGATTATGACCATGACCCTCAATCAATGGCTGGCGCCCGTCGCCGTGGCGGTCGGGACCATCACCTTCGCCGGCGGCGCCTTCGCCGACATCGCCGCCTCCAAGGCCATCGTGGACTCCGCCAAGTCCGCCGGCGTGGTGGGCGAACAGAACGACGGATTCCTGGGCTTCGTGAAGGGCGGCGACGCCTCGACCAAGGCCGCCGTCGCCGAGATCAACGCCGGCCGCCGGCAGGTCTATGCCCAGGCCGCCGCCAAGAACGGCGTCACGGTGGAAGCCGCTGGCGTCTCGGCCTTCAAGGCCGTGGTTCAAGGCCTGTTGAAGCCCGGCGAGTACTATCAGAACGCCGCCGGCGCCTGGACGCAGAAGTAGCTTTGAGCGCCCTTCTCCCCTTGCGGGAGAAGGTGCGCTAGTCGTTCCAGTTCCTATCCCTACCGCGCCTTCTCCGCCGCCACCCAGGCGTCGATGCGACGTTCCAGCATGTCCAATGGCAAAGGTCCGGCCAGCAGCACCGCGTCGTGGAAGCGCCGGATGTCGAACCTGTCGCCCAGGTCGGTCTTGGCCTTCTCGCGCAGGCTGACAATCTTCATCTCGCCGGTCTTGTAGGCTAGCGCCTGGGCGGGCCAGGAGACGTAGCGGGCCAGCTCCACCTCGATGTTCAGCGGCGACAGGGCCGAGTTCTCGGCGAAGCACTTGCGCGCCTCGTCCAGGGTCCAGCCCTTCCAGTGCAGGCCGGTGTCGGCCACCAGGCGACAGGCGCGCCACATCTCGTAGCTCAGCCGCCCGAACCGTTCATAGGCGTTGCGATAGATGCCCATCTCGCCGCCCAGCTTCTCGGAATAGAGACCCCAGCCTTCGGTGAAGGCGGTGACGCCCGCCTCGCGGCGGAACGTCGGCACCCCTTCGGCTTCCTGGCCCAGCGCGATCTGCAGATGATGGCCAGGCACCGCCTCATGCAGCGTCAGCGCCGGCAACTCGTAGAGGCCGCGCTGGTCCAGGCTGGCGGTGTTGACCATGTAGCCGCCGGCGATCCCCAGCTTCGGATTGCCGGTGAAGTAGCGGCCGGTGGTGTAGTTCGCCTCGATGTCGGCGGGAACCGGGCGAACGCCGTAGGTGAGGCGGGGCAGGGTGGCGAACCAGGCCGGAAGCTGATCGTCGATCCGCTTGGAAATCTCCGACGCCTTCTCCAGCAGGTCGAGGCGCGAGGTGGCGTAGAACTGCGGGTCCGTGCGCAGGAAGGCCTGGAACTCGGGGAACGTCCCCTTGAATCCGGCCTCCGCGATGACCCCGTCCATCTCCTTGCGGATGCGCGCCACCTCGGCGAGGCCGTTCTGGTGGATCTGGTCGGGGGTCTGTTTGGTGGTGGTGTGGTCCTGCACCAGCCAGGCGTAGTAGCGCTCCCCGTCCGGCAGGGTCCGCGCGCCCAGGGCCTTGCGGCTCTTGGGCAGGTATTCCTTCTCCAAGAAGGTCACGAAGCCGGCCTGGGCCGGACGCACCTTGTCGCGGACCACGATGGTCGCCGCGGCCAGCAGTGCGTCGCGCTCGGTCCGCGGGATGGAGGCGGGCAGGGACTTCAGCGGCGCTAGCATCGGATCGGCGTCGAGGGGCGTCGCGGCCTGGCCCTTGGCGAAGGCCAGCACCTTTTCCGTGGTCGACACCGGCTGGGTGAAGCCGGTCCGGGCGCCGCGACGGGCGTTCTCGATCTCGACGGCGTAGTAGCCGGGGACGGCGTTCAACCTGTCGAGCCAGGCCTGGCCGTCGGCGAGGCTGCGCATGGGGGTCGAGGAAGCAAGATAGCTCATCGTCCAATGGAAGCCGCCGTCGGAGTTGAACGGCATCCGGGCCTCGTCGAAGGACAGGCTGGTCAGCCGTCGCTCGACCAGCCAGGTCAGGAACTCGCGGTTGATCCTGGCCTCGCCGGAGAGCTCGGCCGGATCGATCCCCGCCAGGCGTGTCTTGAATCCCTTCAAGGCCACCGTCCGCGCGGCGTCGGCCTTGGGACTGCCGTCGGGCAGCTTGGAGAGCGCGGCGCGGTCTCCCTGGCCGGCGGCTTCGATCGGATCGTCGGCCAGGCGGAAGGCCTCGTAGTCCGCCACCACCTTGTTCAGGGCCGTGTCGTCGGCGAGGGCCGGGGTCGCGGCGAGAGTCAGGGCGAGGACGGCGAGCGCGCGGCGCATGAGATCACCTTCAGTGTGCGAAGCGGCGCCAAGCTGGAGCACGCGAGGTCCGGCGCCAAGGGCAATTTCGGCTAACACCATTCGCCCATGAGTGAAGAATCACCCCACTTCATTCGCCTCGCGATTAAGGCCATGCTCGCCGCGCAAAAAAACCCGGGGGTCCCGTCATGAGTTTCGTCACACGCCGTAGAACCATGGAGGCCCCCCAGCATGAGGGCGGCCACAAGCTGAAGGCCACCTTGGGCTGGCCTCATCTGATGGCGCTGGGCATCGGGGCGATTATCGGCACCGGCATCTACACCCTGACCGGGGTGGCCGCGGGGCTGGCCGGGCCGGCGGTGATCCTGTCCTTCGCCGTGGCCGGAGCGGTCTGCGCCTGCGCGGCGCTCTGCTACGCCGAGATGGCCACGATGATGCCCCAGGCCGGCAGCGCCTACACCTACTCCTACGCGACGCTTGGCGAGCTTGCCGCCTGGGTGATCGGCTGGAGCCTGATCCTCGAATACACCCTGGTCTGCAGCGCCGTCGCGGTGGGTTGGGCCGGCTATGCCTCGGGCCTGATCCAGCAGGCAGGCTGGCCGATCCCGGCCATGCTGCTGGCTGGCCCCGACGCCGGGGGCCTGGTGAACCTGCCCGCGGTGTTCATCGCCTTGCTGGTCACCGGCCTGCTGCTGCTAGGCACCCGCGAGAGCGCCAACGTCAACTTCGTCCTGGTCTGCGTGAAGCTGGTGGCCCTGGCGGCCTTCGTGGCGCTCACCCTGCCCAGTTTCGACGCCGCCAATTTCACCCCCTTCGCCCCCTTCGGCTACGGCGCCGACCAGATCGACGGGACCAAGTTCGGGGTCATGGGCGCAGCGGCGATCATCTTCTTCGCCTTCTACGGCTTCGACGCCATCTCCACGGCGGCGGAGGAGGCCAAGAATCCCCGCCGCGACCTGACCATCGGCATCGTGGGCTCGATGGCCGCCTGCACCCTGATCTACATGATCGTCGCCGCGGTCGCCCTGGGCGCCTCGCCCTACGACGTCTTCTCCAAGAGCGCCGAGCCCCTGGCCTTCATCCTGAGGGAGATGGACAAACCGTTGGCCGCATCGCTGATCGCCGGCGCCGCGGTGATCGCCATGCCCACGGTCATCATGGTGTTCATGTTCGGCCAGAGCCGGGTGTTCTTCGCCATGGCCCGGGACGGCCTGCTGCCGCGCGGCCTGGCCACCGTCAGCGCGCGCGGCGTGCCGACGGCGGTGACCATCCTGACCGGCGTCATCTCCGCCGTGATCGCCGGCGCCTTGCCGCTGTCGGAGATCGCGGCCCTGGCCAACGCCGGCACGCTCGCGGCCTTCATCGCCACCATCCTGGCCGTCATGGTGCTTCGGAAACGCGCGCCCGATCTGGAGCGCCTGTTCAAGACGCCTTGGATCAACGTCGTCGGACCGCTGGGCCTGATCGGCTGCGTCTATCTGTTCACCAGCCTGACGGGAAAGACGATCGCCTTCTTCTTCGTCTGGAACGCCATCGGCGTGGTGGTCTACCTGCTGTACGGCCGCACGAAGAGCCGGCTGGCCTAGGCGGTCCTCGGCTCCGCGAGTCCGGCCAGGGCGTCTTCCATCGCTTCTTCCCAGGGGCGGAGCTGGATGCCGAACACCCGCTGCATCCGGGCCGAGTCCAGCACGGCGTTCAGCGCCCGCTTGGCCGGGGTCGGGAAGGCGCTGGTCGGCACAGGCTCCATCGGCGGCGGGGACTGGCCGGGATTGGCCATGGCGAAGATCGTCTTCGCCATGCCGTATCGGCTGGCGACGCCGTCATTGACCACGTGCAGCAGACCCCATTCCGGGGCGCCGGCCGGGGCGCGGGTCAGGCGGTCGGCCTGGCTGAGGATGAAGGCGGCCAGGTCGCCGCTGGCGGTCGGTCGGGCCCTCTGATCGTCCACCAGCCGCATCGGCGTTCCCGCCTGCGACGCCTTCAGGAACCACTGCAGGAAGTTCTGGCCGTGCGCGGAGAACAGCCAGGACACGCGGGCCACCAGGGCGCGGTCGCAGGCGCCCAGCACCGCCTGCTCGCCCGCCAGCTTGGAGGCGCCATAGACGTGCAGCGGCTTGGTCGCGTCGTCTTCGACATAGGCGCCGGTCTTCTCGCCGTCGAACACCATGTCGGTGGAGATCTGGATCAGCGGCAGGCCGCGTGCCTGGCAGGCCTTGGCCATGGCCTCGGGCGCGCGGGCGTTGACCGCATAGGCCAGGTCGGGCTCGCTCTCGGCCTTGTCGACGGCGGTATAGGCCGCCGCGTTCAGCACAAGGTCGATGTCGCCGGCCGTCTCGACCGCGCGGGCGATGGCCAGCGGATCGGTCAGGTCGACCTGCGCGCGCGACAGGGCGACCACTTCGACGCCGCCCTCCTGCCGGGCCAGCATCTCACGCGCCAATTGGCCGGTGGCCCCGAACTGCAGGATGCGGGTCATGCTTTGGCCTTGGCGAAGAGGGCGATTTTCATGGGCGTTGTCCTAGGGCATGGCGACGGCATTGCCACCCGAAAACCCGCCGTCGGCGATCGGCGGCGTGCGCCTGCGTCGCTTTTTGGTCTGGCCGACCTCAGTGCGCACTGGGTACAGTCGCCGAGCCTGCTCCCCAGGTGATCATGCCAAGGAAATGCCGACGCCATATTTCAAGGCGGCGGCGGGGCGTCGGGCGGCGCGTATTTTCCGCGCCCTGGGGAGCGCCGTGAGTTCGACGACAGACGATAGGGCGCCCGCGTCCGGCCCCAGACCCGGCGGTCCGCGCGGGATGCAGGACCTGACCACGGGCCCGATCGGCAAGACCCTGATCATGTTCGCCCTGCCGGTGCTGGGCTCCAACATCCTTCAGTCGCTGAACGGCACCGCCAACGCCATCTGGGTCAGCCACATCCTGGGGGAGGCCGCACTCACCGCCACGGTCAACGCCAACAACATCTTCTTCCTGATGCTGGGCGCGGTGTTCGGCATCTCAATGGCCGCCAACCTGCTGATCTCCCAGTCGGTGGGGAGCAAGGACCTGGCCATGGTCAAGCGGGTGGTGGGCTCGTCGATCAGCTTCTTCCTGGTGCTGTCGCTGGGCGTCGGGGTGGCCGGATACCTGCTGACCCCGACGATCCTGAAGATCATGCAGACCCCGCCGGACGCCACGCGCGACGCGATCACCTATCTGCGGGTGATCTTCCTGGCCATGCCGTTCATGTACTTCTTCTCGTTCGTGATGATGGCCCAGCGCGGCGCGGGCGACTCGCGAACGCCGTTCTATTTCTCGCTGGTGGCGGTCGGGTTGGACGTGGTCCTGAACCCGCTCCTGATGATCGGCGTTGGGCCGCTGCCGCGCATGGGCATCGCTGGATCGGCCACCGCCACCCTGATCAGCCAGACGGTCACGCTCATGGCGATGATCATCTACATGTACCGCACCAAATCGGTGCTGATCCTGCGTCCCGGCGAGTGGCACCTGCTCAAGCCGCAGTTCGAGATCATCAGGACCCTGGTGATGAAGGGCTTTCCGATGGCCCTCCAGATGCTGGTCATCTCGGGCGCCGCGGTGGTGATGATCTCCTTCGTCAACGCCTACGGCTCGCAGACCGCGGCCGGCTATGGCGCGGCCATCCAGCTCTGGACCTATATCCAGATGCCAGCCATGGCGCTGGGGGCGGCGGTGTCTTCGATGGCCGCCCAGAATGTCGGCGCCGGCCGGATGGACCGGGTGAACCAGATCGCGTCGCGTGGGGTGATGATCGCCGGGCTGATGACCGGCTTACCCGTGCTGCTGATCTATCTGGTCGAGCCCTATGTCCTGAGGCTGTTCCTGCCGGCGACCAGTCCGTCCCTCCCCATCGCAATGCACATCAACGCCTATGTGCTGTGGGGCTTCATTCCCTTCGGCATGGCATTCGTCCTGAACGGGATCATCCGCGCCACCGGCTCGGTCTGGCCGCCGCTGATCGGCCTGCTGATCTCCATGTGGGTCGTGCGCATCCCCTTCGCCCAGGTGCTGGAGCCGTACATGGGCGCGGACGCCATCTGGTGGAGCTTCCCCTTGGGCTCGATGGTCTCGCTCATCCTGGCCGCCGGCTACTACCGCTTCGGCGGCTGGCGGAAGGCAAAGCTGATGGGCGGCATCCCCCGTGGCTCGGCGCCCGACACCGGCCTCGGCCCACCGTCCCTGGCCGAGGAGAGCGAGGCGGTGGAAGCCGCGGTCGGCCGCCAGCACGAGGACGCTACGGCTGCACCAGGGCCGAATAGACCAAGGTCCGAAGCTCCCGCCGAATAGGATAGGTGCTGGACGGCAGGACCTGGGTCATGAACACGACCTGGATGTCCTCCACCGGATCGATCCAGAACGCCGTCGAGGCTGCCCCGCCCCAATAGTACTCGCCGGGGCTGGAGGTCAGCATCGCCTTGACTGGATCGAAGGTGACCGCGAAGCCCAGGCCAAAGCCGACCCCGGCCATGGCGGCCTCCGAGAACAGCGACCGCGACAGCTTGGTCAGGTCCTGGCCGCCGGGCAGGTGGTTCGACGCCATGAGCTTGAGCGTCTTGGGCGCGATCAGTCGGTGGCCGTTCAGCTCGCCGCCCGCGCCCAGCATCCGGCAGAAGGCCATGTAGTCCTTCGCGGTGGAAACCAGGCCGCCGCCGCCGGAATGGAAGTCGGGCGCCTTGAGATAGGGGCTGGTCTCGGGGTCGTCCTGCAGGGCCAGGCCCCCGGCCGGGGTGGCGTTGTAGCAGGCGGCGAACCGGGCCTGCTGATCGGCGCGCACGCTGAAGCCGGTGTCGGCCATGCCCAGGGGATCGAAGATCCGCTGCTGCAGGAAGGTCTGGAACGGTTGGCCCGAGATGCGCTCGATCAGCACGCCAAGGACGTCGGTGGAGACCGAATAGTTCCAGGCGTCACCGGGCGAGAACTCCAGGGGCAGCTTGGCCAGGTTGTCGACAAAGGCGGCCATGTCGCCTTCGCCCGAGCCGCCGCCGATCTTGATCTTGCGATAGGCGGCGTCGACATTGGTGCGGTTCTGGAAGCCGTATGTCAGGCCCGAGGTGTGGCGCAGCAGGTCGATCATCTGCATGGGCCGCGCCGGCGGCGTGGTCATGAACATCGGCGTCACGCCGGCGGCGAACACGCCCAGGTTCTTCCACTCGGGGATGAATTTGGCGACGGGATCGTCCAGGGCGACCAGGCCTTCCTCCACCAGCATCATGAAGGCGATGCTCGTGATCGGCTTGGTCATCGAATAGATGCGGAACAGGGTGTCGGTGGCGACGGGTTTGCCCCGCTCGCGGTCGGCCATCCCCACCAGGGTCTCATGGACCAGTTCGCCGCGCCGGCTGATCTGCACCTGGGCGCCCGGCAACTTTCCAGAGTCGACGTAGCGGGTCTGCAGGAAGCGATCGAGCTTCGCCAGGCGCTCGCTGGAAAAGCCGAGCTTCTCGGGGCGGGTCATATGGTTTCCTTCCTGGATGTCCTGACCCCCATCGTGCGGGGTCGAAGGCCCTTGTTTCAACTGCAAGTTCTCGCCGAACCCCGATGACGAGCAGGGCGTGGCCTAGAAAATTCGCTTCAAAGAGCCAAGCGGACGTTGCGTCAGGCAAACGACCGTTTGATAATACCCGGAGGCGCCGCGTCCTAAGCGGCTGTTGCGCCGCGATATTTCCGGATGGCGGCGCCCGTTGCCATACCGTTTCTATGAAAAAGCGACCGCGCATGGCGGCGATATGGGAGGCCCTAGATGGCTTGGGATTTTGAAACCGACCCCGAATTCCAGAAAAAGCTCGACTGGATCGAGGACTTCATGCGCGACGAGGTCGAGCCTCTGAGCCATCTGGGCCTGGCGGCCCACGGCCCCCTCGGCCGCGAGAAGTTCATCAAGCCGCTGCAGCAGAAGGTCCGCGACCAGGGCCTCTGGGCCTGTCACCTGGGCCCCGAACTGGGCGGCCAGGGCTACGGCCAGCTCAAGCTCGGCCTGATGAACGAGAAGCTGGGCCGCAACGGCATGGCGCCGACGGTCTTCGGCTGCCAGGCGCCCGACACCGGCAACGCCGAGATCATCGCCCACTACGGCACCGACGCCCAGAAGGAGAAGTACCTCTGGCCACTGCTGAACGGCGAGATCCGCTCGGCCTTCTCCATGTCCGAACCCACAGGCGGCTCCGACCCGCTCACCTTCACCACCCGCGCGGTGCTGGACGGCGACGAATGGGTGATCAACGGCGAAAAGTGGTTCTCCACCAACGCCCGCTGGTCGAAGGTCCTGGTGCTCTACGCGGTGACCGATCCCGACGCTAAGGACCCCTACCGTCGGACTTCGATCTTCCTGGTGCCCACCGACACCCCCGGCGTGGAGATAATCCGCAATGTGGGCGTCGTAGGGCAGGCGCACATTGTTGTAGCGGACATAACCTTCCGAGCCGCCGCCGATCTCGCCGCCGCCGCCGACGCCCACATTGCGGATGATCTCCACGCCGGGGGTGTCGGTGGGCACCAGGAAGATCGAGGTC
>NZ_JANOCX010000115.1:0-8032 GCF_031412415.1 Phenylobacterium sp. | reverse complement strand
GCGGCAGGGCGCCCGAATTTCGGTCGCGTCCCTTCGCTGGCGGGGAGATGGGAGTCGATCCCGTCCAAGTCAAGGCGCGCGGGGTGACTCGTGAGCCACCCCCTTGCAGAACAAGCTCTACCGGTCGTTCGGCCCGCGGGTCGTCATGGGCGTCTCAGGGTCGGGCGGCGGCGCCAGGACGACGGGCGCCGCCGGCGGTGCGGCGATCGGCGCCAAGAGCGTCGGAATTTCAAGCGGCGCGGTGGGAATGGCGGCCGGCTGAGGTGGAGCCACCGGCGGAGACGCGACGGTGCGCCGCACCAATGGGCGCGACGCGGACGCCGGAATGGTGGTCGGGGCCGGGATCGCTCCGCTCGCAGGCGGCGCTGCGACGACAGCCTGCCGCTGCTCCTGAACGACCACCGGCGCTGAGGTCGCTGGAGGCGGCGCGCGCACAGCCGCTTGACCGCCCTGGCGCGCGGCGAGCAGCACCACGGCGCCGACGGCGGCCAGGGCCGCAGCCCCCATCCCCAGGATCAACGGCGCCCGATTGGGTGCGAGTCGGGCCGCGCGACGCGGCGACGGCGGGAAGACTGGCCCGGGCGCCGCCGGCGCGGCGTTCTCCTTCGGCGCGACCTCGCGCGGCGCGGCCTCGGACGGCTCGGCGACGGGCGGCTGGGCGACGGGCGGAGGGACGATCGCCGGCCTCGTCGGCGGCGGGGCGACCGACAGGGCCGGACTGGTCAGCACACGGGAGCGTTGGCCCCCTGCCCGGGGGATGGGCGCCACATAGGCCAGTCGCGGCGCTGCGACCGGTGGCGCGGGCGCGGACTGACCCGTGGGGAGCGGTCCGATGCGGAACACCGGCCGCGGCTGCCCGCCCCAGGGGCTGTTGGATGGAAATGGGCCCGTCGCGGGCGGAGCGTTCGGGGGGTCGTCCTGCGGCGGCGTCATGGAACTCTCCACGACCGTCAACGGTCGCGCATTGGCGGTTGGGGTCGGCCCCCGCCGAGGCGCGCAATCTCGACGCAGACTTGGTCGGTTCTGTGGCCTCGCGTCGTGGACAGTCGCCGGCGACGGCCCCAGACTTGTCCGGCCCGAGCCGGGCGCGTCGGATGTGGGGAACGGGCATGAACCGCCATCGGAGCCTGATCTCGGGACTGTTCGCCGCCCTCCTATTCGGCGGCGCCGCGCAGGCACAGACATCGCCGCCGGCGAATTTGGCGCTGGCGCGCGAGATCCTGAGCGAGCTGATCGCCATCAACACGGTGCACGACCATGGCACCCTTCCCGCGGCCGAGGCGATCCGGACGCGGCTGCTGGCGGCGGGGTTCGCGCCCGCCGATGTGACCCTGCTGACCATCCCAGGGCATCCGACCCAGGGTCAGGTCATCGCGCGCCTGCGCGCCAAGGCGACGAAGGCCAAGCCGGTGCTCTGGATCAGCCATCTGGACGTGGTCGAGGCCAAGCGCGAGGACTGGACGCTCGAGCCCTTCGCGCTGACGGAGAAGGACGGCTGGCTGTACGGCCGCGGGGTGCAGGACATGAAGGGCGAGATCGCGGCCCTGCTGGCCGCCCTGATCCGCCTGAAGCAGGACGGCTTCGTCCCCGACCGGGACATGATCTTCGCATTCACCAGCGACGAGGAAAGCGGCGACGCCAATGGCGTGGATTGGCTGTTGAAGACGCAGCGGCCGCTGGTGGACGCCGGCCTTGTCCTGAACAGCGACGGCGGGGGCGGATCGCTGCGCGGCGGCCAGCGCCTGTCCTATGGGGTCCAGACCAGCGAGAAGATCTACGTCACCTTCCAGTTGGAAACGACCAACAAGGGCGGACACTCATCGGTCCCAGAACCCGAGAACGCGATCTACCGCCTCGCGCGCGGGCTGACGCGGATCGAGGCCCTTGTCTTTCCCGTCGTCACCACGCCGACCACTCGTGGCTTCTTCGCCGAAAGCGCGAAACGCGAGAGCGGGCAGACGGCGGCCGACATGCTGGCGGTCTCGCGTGAACCGCCCGATTTGGCCGCCGCGGCGCGGCTGAGCGCGGCGCCCGCCCGAAATGCACGGCTGCGGACCACCTGCGTCGCCACCGGCCTTTCGGGGGGACATGCGGAGAACGCCCTGCCCCAACGCGCGCGGGCGGTTATCCAGTGCCGGATGATCCCAACCGACAGCGAGGCGGCGGTGCGCGCCAGGCTTGTCGAGGCTCTGGCCGATCCGGACATCGCGGTCAGCGTCACCTCCCCCGCCGCGCCGGCGCGGGATTCGCCCTATGACGCGGCCCTCATGACCCGGCTGACAAAGGTGGTTCAGGACATGTGGCCAGGTGTTTCCGTGGCGCCCCACATGGACCTGGGCGCCACAGACAGCCTGTTCACCCGCGCGGCGGGCATTCCGAGCTATGCGGTGGGGGCGATCTGGAGCGATGCGGACGACAACAGGGCCCATGGCCGGGATGAGCGGATCTCGACGACGGCCTTCGCCGAGGCGGTGGAGTTCGACTTTCGGCTGATCAAAAGCGTGGCGACGTCGCGCTAGAGCGAGGCGAGGATCATCCACACGCAGAAGGCCGCCGCCGCCACGCCGATTGCTCGCACCGCCCATCGGCGGCCGGGGCGCTCGATCGCCGAGGCGAAGCGGGCCAGCGCTAGGGCGCAGAGGATGTAGACCGCCAGGATCATCAGGACCGAGGCGTTGATCAGGGCGTTGAACTGGGTGGTCAGGGTTGGCGAAAGCGTCGCCAGGGCGGCCAGCGACATCAGGAGGCCGACCAGGAGAATGTCGCGGACCGGGGTGTTGCGCACGCCGCGGCTGGAGAGTGCTCTGGGCAGATAGCCGCTCGCCGCGCCCGTGCGGCCGGCCTCGGCGGCGACCAGCACCCAGCCGCCCAGGGTGCCCAGGGTCTTGGCGAGCGCGCAGGCGGCGACCACGGCGCCGGCGACCGGTCCGGCGGCCATGGCGACCATGTCTGCGAAGGGCGCGGTGGAGGCCGCTAGCCGCCCGGCCGGGATCACCCCCATCACCGCGGCGGTGGCGGCGGTATAGACGACGGCGGCCAGCGCCACGCCGCTCAGCGCGGCGATGGGCAGGTTGCGCCGGGGATCGTCGACGGCGGCGGCGGCGACGCTGGCGCTCTCCAGACCCATGAAGGCCCAGAAGATCATCACCAGCGACCCCGGAACCACCTGGCTGAGCGGTTGGCCGCTGACGTTCCAAGACCCCCAGAAGATCGCGGGATCGAAGTTGAGGACGCCCAGGGCTATGGCGGCCAGGATCGGCACGAGGCCGACAATCAGGGTCGAGCCGGCCAGCCAGGCGACCGCGCGCGGCCCCCAGAGATTGGCCGCCACCATCGCCCAGATGATCGCCAAGGTGGTCGCCAGCGACGCGACCGGTCCGATCAGGCCGGGCAGGAACACCGCCAGATAGCCCACGGCGGCGATGGCGATGGCGACATTGCCCACCCAGGCGCCCAACCAGTAGGCGCCCCAGGACAGGAAACCGAACACGGGATGCAGGGCGTCGGCCGGATAGCGGACCAGGCCGTTCACGTCCGGCCGCATGATTCCCAACAGGGCGAAGACCAGGGCCAGGATCAGCCCGCCCACCGAGGCCACGGCCCAGCCGATGATGCTGGCGCTGCCGATCGCCGCCAAGGACGCGGGCAACAGGAAGACGCCCGAGCCGATCATGTTTCCCGCCACCAGGAAGGTCGCGGCGACAGGCCCCAGGCCGCGAGTGAAGCCTGGGCCGGAGGGAGCGTCCGCCGCCGCGCCGTCCGGCATGTGGCTCATGCGGTCTTCAGCCGACCGCGGCGGGCGTCCTTGACGATCTCGCGGGCGGCGTTGTGGCCGGGCGCTCCGGTGACGCCGCCGCCGGGGTGAGTGCCCGCGCCACACTGGTAGAGGCCGGCGATAGGGGTGCGATAGTCACCGGCGCCCAGCACGGGACGCGCGGAAAACATCTGATCCAGGCTGAGATTGCCGTGCATGATGTCGCCCCCGCTCAGGCCGAAGGTGCGCTCAAGATCGAGCGGCGACAAGACCTGTCGGCCCACTACCGAGGCGGCGAAGCCAGGGGCCTGGGCCTCGACGGTAGCGATCATCAGATCAGCCACCTCCTCGCGATGGTCGTCCCAGGATCGGCCTCCCGAGAGCACCGGAGAGACGTGCTGGCAGAACAGGCTGGCCACATGCTGTCCGGTCGGCGCCAGGCTGTCGTCCAGGGTGGAGGGGATCAGCATCTCGACGATGGGCGCCTTGGACCAGCCGTGGGCCCGGGCGTCGGCGTAGGCCTGTTCCATATAGGCCAGGCTGGGCGCGAGGATGATGCCGGCCGTCAGGTGGTCGCCGGTTCCCGGCAGGCAGGTGAAGTCGGGCAGCTTGGACAGCGCCACGTTCATGCGGAAGGTGCCGGAGCCGCTACGATAGCGGTCGATACGCTCGGCGAAGTCGGCGGGTTGATAGGAGCGGTCCACCAGCTTGCCGAACAGCAGCTTGGGATTGAGGTTGGAGACTACGGCGCGGCCGCGGATCGTCTCGCCCTTCTCGGTCACCACGCCGACCGCCCTGCCCTTTTCGACCAGGATCTCGGCGATGGGGACACCGGTGCGGATCTCCACGCCGCGCTCGCGGCAGCAGGCGGCCATGGCCTGGGTGATGGCGCCCATGCCGCCGATGGCGTGGCCCCAGGCGCCCTTCTTGCCGTTCACCTCGCCGAACACGTGGTGAAGCAGGACGTAGGCCGAGCCCGGCGTATAGGGGCTGGCGTAGTTCCCGACGACTCCGTCAAAGCCGTAGACCGCCTTGATCGGATCGCTCTCGAACCAGCCGTCCAGCCAGTCGCCCGCCGATTGGGCGAACAGGGCCAGCAGGTCGCGCTTGGCGGTCATGTCCAGGTGACCGAGCTTGCGGCCCAGGCTGGCGCTCTTCAGCAGTTCGGGAATGGCCTGCGCCAGACCACCCTCCACCAGATTGGGCGGGGTCTGCAGGACCAGGTCGCGCAGGACGTCGGCTATGGCTTCCAAGCGGTCGCCATAGGCGTCTAGCCGGTCGGCGTCGCGTTGGGAGAACTTGGCGACCTCGGACTTGGTCCGGCCCTCGCCTGTGGCCAGGTAGCCGCCGGGCACGGGCAGGAAGTTCGACACCTTGCGCTCGACGATCTTCAGGCCGTGGCGATGAAGCTCCAGGTCGGCGATGACCTTCGGATTGAGCAGGGAGACGGTGTAGCTGGCCACGGAGTTACGGAAGCCGGGGTGGAATTCCTCGGTCACCGCGGCGCCGCCGACCACGTCGCGGCGTTCCAGCACGGTGACCTTGAGCCCGGCCGCGGCGAGATAGGCCGCGCAGACCAGGCCGTTGTGACCGCCGCCGACGATCAGGATGTCGCGTTCGCTCGCCATGTCAGGCCGCCTTGGCAGGAGGATGCGGCAGGGCCGCCTCGGGAATCTCGGCCTTCAGCCTGCGGGCGAAGCTGGCCAGACAGACCTCGTCGGGCGACAGCGGGCCGCTGACATAGGACGAGGAGCCCATGCCGTCCTGGACCCGTTGGATCAGCACGGTGTCCTCGGCGTTGACCTGGCGGTTGATACGCCAATTGAGGTAGCGGGCGACCTTGGCCTCGCGGCGTGTGTCAGGCCGGGCGTACGAGATCTCGCGGATCAGGGTCTCCTGCGGTGAGACCGGGATGAACTGCATGAAGTCGACCTGATCCGGATAGACGTCGAATGCGAGGTTGGGCCAGAGCTTGTAGTAGCTCCAGCGGCGGCTTTGGCCGGCCGGCAGATGGTCGAAATTGGGCAGGAGGGCCTGGTAGCCGCGCTCGACCCAGTTGGACGACGGGGTCTCGCTGATATCGCCCCAGAGCTTGTCGACCCAGGGCTGGGCTTCCATGGCGTAGCTGGGACCGAACAGGCGCGTCAGGCCCGGATGGGCCACCGGGATGTGCATGCCGTCGGCATAGTTGTCGGCGACGTTCTTCCAGTTGACGGAGCGCGGCCGCAGGGTGACCCGGCCCTGGGGGACCAGGGTCTCGAACCCATGCGCCGCCAGTTCGTTCAGATAGGGCGCCATCATCTCGGCGACGCTGGGCAGGCCCGGCGCGAAGCGGACGAAAACGAAGCCCAGGAAGACCTCCTGCTCCACCGGCGCAAGGCCGTGCTGGCTGAGATCGAGGTCGCCGAACCCCTGCCAGGGCGGCGTGCGCAGCAACCGCCCGTCCAGGCCGTAGCTCCAGGCGTGATAGGGACAGACGAGCCGATGGCCGCAGTTGCCGTGCGAGCCGTCGGCCAGTCGCGCGGCGCGGTGCCTGCAGGCGTTGTGGAAGCTGCGCACCTGGCCGTCGTCGCCACGCAGGACCAGAACCTGCTCACCGAGGAAATCCAGGGTCTGGTAATCGCCGGCGTTCGGCACGTCGTTGAGGTGGCAGACCACCTGCCAGGCGCTGCGGAAGACGCTTCCGCGCTCGCGCTCAAAGAAGCCGGGATCGCTGTAGATCCAGGACGGGAGGCTGTGCTCGACCTCGGACTTCATGGCGGCGATCCCATATCGAGGTTGTTATACATTCGTATAACAAGACAATCGACGCAAGAGCTAGACCGGGTTTCCGCCCTCAAGGAAGCGGGCGGTCCAATCGGCGGCGAAGCCGATGGCCTCGTCGGGGGTGAAGGTGGCCGGGTCCAGACAGAGTTCGAGCCAGAGCCCATCCAGCATGGCGGAGAGGCCGAGCGCACCGGCACGCACGTCGACGCCCCTGCCCCGGGCCCTGGCCGCGGCGGCCAGCAACGTCTCGATCCGCCCGCGATAGGCCTCGAAGTTCTCGGCGTGCAGGCGCGCGGCGTCGGGGTCGCTGCGGATCAGGCCCCAGAAGCCCAGCCAGGCCGACAGCAGATCGCGGTCGACGATGGTGGGCGAGAAGCTGGCCGCGATGAAGGCCGCCAGCCGGCGGTCGGGATCCTCGCCGACCTCAGCCATGGCTGTGTCGATATGATCGTCCACCCGCTGGACCACATGACGATAGGCCTCGACCAGCAGGGCGCCGAAGCTTCCGAAATGGTGCCGCACGAGACCCGGCGAGACGCCGGCGCGGACGGCGACGTCGCGCACCGACACCGCGCCGAGGCCCCGGGCGGCGAGGCTCGCGAGCGTCGCCTCGATCAGCGCCTGGCGGCGGTTCGGGGCGAGCTCGCGAGAGAACCGTCCGCTCAGAACGACTGTCCGAAGCGCAGGCCGATGGTCCTGGGCCGGATCCGGCTTACATAGACCGTACTACAGACCGACGAGGCGCATTGAACCGACCGGTCGATCTGGCCGTCCTCATCGAGCAGGTTCTTCACATAGGCCTCGACACGCCAGGAGCCCTTGTCCAACCCGGCCGTCAGATCGACCGTCGAATAGGAGGGGACCTTTCCGATCACCGCCCTGTCGGCGATGGTCAGGTCCGGGAAGTTCGAGCCGTTATAGACCAAGGCTCCCTGGACGTGGGCGTCCATTTCGCCGACCGGCCACTCGTAGCGGGCCGTGAGGTTGCCCTTGAACTTGGGCGTGACCGGCAGGGAGGTTCCCTTCAAGGCGTCCGGCGGGGCGCTGGGGTCGGGGACATAGTCCTCGTCCAGCTCCGCCTTCGTGTAGGCGCCCGAGGCGGTGAGGGTCAGGCCTTCCGCCGCCAGCCAGTTGATGTCGGACTCGACGCCGCGCATCTTCGCCTTGCCGGCGTTGCGGATCTCGGTCAGGCCGTTCGCGCCCAGGAACGAGAACTGGAAATCGTCCCACTTCTCGGAATAGGCCGCCCCGTTCCATCTCAAGGCACCGCCCAGCCAGGTGGTCTTCCAGCCGATCTCCATGTTCTTGAGGAAGTCGGACTTGTAGGGCGGCAGCGTGCCGCGCCGGTTGATGCCGCCGGGTCGGAAGCCGGTCGAGTAGGTGACGTAGACCATTCGATCGTCGTCGAACTTGTACTGGGCGTTCAGTCGGTAGGTCTCGCCGGTCTCTTTCACGGACTTGTCGACATTGGTGCAGGGGCCGCCCTCCACGATGGCCGCCGCGAAACAGGCG
>NZ_JANOCX010000114.1:0-4924 GCF_031412415.1 Phenylobacterium sp. | reverse complement strand
GCGTGCTGGCGGACTTGAAGTTTTCGCCCGATACCCTGCGGCTGGCCATCGGACTGAACTCGTCGACCTCGCCCGCCGATGTCTGGACCTGGGACCTTCCGGACTCGAAGCTGGTCCGCTGGACCCACAGCGAGATGGGTGGCCTGAAGTCCGCCGACATGGTGGAGCCCGGCCTGATCCGCTTCGCCAGCTTCGACAAGCGCCAGATCCCCGCCTGGATCTACCGGCCCAAGGGGGCGAAGGGGCCCTCGCCGGTGATCATCGACATCCACGGCGGGCCGGAAGGCCAGACGCGGCCAGGGTTCTCCAGCACCTACCAGTACTGGGCCAAGGAGCTTGGCGCCGCGGTGATCGCGCCGAACGTCCGCGGCTCCACAGGCTACGGGAAGACCTACCTGGCCCTCGACAACGCCATGAAGCGCCAGGACTCGGTGAAGGACATCGGCGCCCTGCTCGACTGGATCGCGACCCAGCCTGACCTCGACAAGAGCCGTGTGGTGGTCTCCGGCGGCTCCTATGGCGGCTTCATGAGCCTGGCGGCGCTGGCGGCCTATAATGACCGCATCGCCGGCGCCATCGACACGGTGGGCATCAGCGACTTCACCACCTTCCTCACCAACACCGAGGGCTATCGCCGCGACCTGCGCCGCGTGGAGTACGGCGACGAGCGCGACCCGGAGATGAAGGCCGAGTTCGACCGCATCTCGCCGCTCAACCTCACCGACAAGATGACCAAGCCGCTGTTCGTCATCGCCGGCTTCAACGACCCTCGCGTGCCCTGGACCGAAGGCCAGCAGATCGTCGCCAAGGTCCGCGCCAACGGCGGCGACGTCTGGTGGATGATGGCCAAGGACGAAGGCCACGGCTTCCGCAAGCAACAAAACCGCGACGCGTTGCGGGAGGCCGAGACGTTGTTCCTGCGGAAGGTGTTCGCGGGCGGCCGCTAGTTCAGGCGAACTTCGGCGGTTTTGTCGGCGTAGTCCTTCTTCGGATCGCTGCCGAGCAGCATCTTCACGCCGGCGAACAGGCTGTTGGCGTTGAGCCAGATCTGGGCGTCGTCGGGGTCGAAACGAAGGAGCTGGAGCTTCGGATCGTCCTTGCCGCCTTCGTACCAGGCGGCGACGAACTTGTTCCACAGACGGTCGATGGTCGCCCGGTCGTTGTGGGCGGTCAGGCGGCCATGGACGGTGGCGAACACGTCATGGCCCTTGTCGGCGAAGTGGAATACCGCGCGGTCGCCGCCGTCGCCCATCGCCTCGACCAGTTCAGTGTCCTTGGCGGTGAAGAACCAGATCGGGCCGCGGTCGTCATCGCCGTCCAGCTGCGCGGTCATCGGCTTGGCGTGGTCGTCGTCGACGCCGGTCAGGCCCAGCATGACGGTCATGTCCGAGCGCAGCGCCTTCCAGAACTTCTCTTTGATCTCGACTTCGGTGGTCATGTCGGTTTCTCCAATTGAGGAGGTCGAACGGCGGCGGCGGACTGTTGTTCCTAAGGCCAAGCTCGCCCCCTTCGCGCCTGCCCGCGAAACCGGGTATGACGCGCCGGTGACCGCCTTCGCCCACCTGACCCTGACGGATTTCCGATCCTACGGCCGCGCCGAGCTGACCCTGGACGGCCGGCCGGTGTTCCTGGTGGGGCCCAACGGCGCGGGCAAGACCAACCTGCTGGAGGCGATCAGCCTGTTCACGGCGGGGCGCGGCCTGCGCGGCGCGGCGCTGGCCGAGATGGGCCGCCGCCAGCCGGGGGAGACCCAGGGCCGGGCCTGGGCCGTCGCCGCGGTGATCGTCGAGAACGGCGAGGAGACCCGCGTCGGCACCGGCGTCGAGACCCCCGGCGCCGCGCGGCGCACGGTTCGGCTGGAGGGGGAGCCCGTGCCGCCGGGCCGGTTGTCGGACCTGCAGCGCCAGGTCTGGCTGACCCCCGCCCAGGACCGGCTGTTCCTGGAGGGCGCGGGCGATCGCCGCCGCTTCCTGGACCGGCTGGTGTTCGCCGCCGAGCCCAGCCACGCCGCCCACGTTTCGGCCTATGAGAAGTCCCAGCGCGAGCGGATGCGGCTGTTGACCGAGGGACCGGCCGATCCCGCCTGGCTTTCGGCCCTGGAGGCGCGGCTGGCGGAGGCCGGCGCCCAGATGGCCGAGGCCCGCGCCCGCACCCTGGCGGCCTTGCAGGCCGAGATCGACGGGCGCGGCGACCGACCCTTCCCGCAGGCCAGGCTGACCCTCACCGGCGACTGGGAACGCATGGCCGGGGAGGGCGTGGAATTCGCCCAGATCGAGGCGCGATTGGCAAGGTCGCTGGCCGCCGCGCGCGACCGTGACGCCGCCGCCGGGCGGGCTCTGACCGGGCCGCATCGGGGCGATCTGGCGGTGATCCACGCCGAAAAGGACAGGCCGGCGGCCGAATGCTCGACCGGCGAGCAGAAAGCCCTGATTTTGAACCTTGTTTTGGCCCAGGCGGCGCGTCTTTCGCGTGCAGAATCGCAGCCAAACCCTATATTGTTGCTGGACGAGGTCGCAGCGCATCTCGACCGCCGCAGGCGGTCCGCGCTGTTCGACGAAATCGAGGCGCTCGGGCTGCAGGCGTTCCTGACCGGCACGGACGAGCTTCTCTTCGAGGATTTGAAGGGCCGGGCCCAGGGCGTCCACGTGGATGGCTCGAACCCGGCGATTCTGGACACTGAATGACCGACGAGACGCAGATTCCCGACAACACGCCCGAGAACAACGGCCAGGCCGAATACGGCGCCGAGTCCATCAAGGTGCTGAAGGGCCTGGACGCCGTGCGCAAGCGGCCGGGCATGTACATCGGCGACACCGACGACGGCTCGGGCCTGCACCACATGGTCTATGAGGTGGTCGACAACGCCATCGACGAGACGCTGGCGGGGTGGGCCACCCGCGTCGAGGTGATCCTCAACGCCGACGGGTCGGTCACGGTCACCGACGACGGCCGCGGCATTCCCGTCGACATCCACGAGGGCGAGGGCGTCTCGGCGGCCGAGGTCATCATGACCCAGCTGCACGCGGGCGGGAAATTCGACCAGAACTCGTACAAGGTCTCAGGCGGCCTGCACGGGGTGGGCGTCTCCGTCGTGAACGCGCTCTCCGACTGGCTCAAGCTTAAGATCTATCGCGGCGGCAAGGCCTACGAGATGGAGTTCCGCCGCGGCGACGCGGTCTCGCCCCTGGTGATGACCGGCGACGCGCCGCTGCGCGAGAACGGCGAGTTCCTGTCGGGGACCGAAGTGACATTCCTGGCCTCCACCGAGACCTTCGCCTTCATCGACTACGACCGGAAGACCCTGGAGCACCGCCTGCGCGAGCTGGCCTTCCTGAACTCCGGCGTGACCATCTGGCTGAAGGACAATCGCGAGGCCGAGCCCTTCGTCGAACTCCTGCACTACGAGGGCGGCATCGAGGCCTTCGTGCGCCATCTGGACAAGGCCAAGACGCCGCTGCTCCGCAGCCCCATCGTGATCCGGGGCAAGAAGGAGAACGTCGAACTCGACATGTCGCTGTGGTGGAACGACGGCTATCACGAGAACGTCCTCTGCTTCACCAACAACATCCCGCAGAAGGACGGCGGCACCCACCTGGCGGCCTTCCGCTCGGCGCTCACCCGGATCATCACCGGCTACGCGGAGAGCTCGGGCGCCACCAAGCGCGAGAAGGTCTCACTGTCGGGCGAGGACGCCCGCGAAGGCCTGACCTGCGTGCTGTCGGTCAAGGTGCCCGATCCGAAGTTCTCGTCGCAGACCAAGGACAAGCTGGTCTCCTCCGAGGTCCGCCCGGCCGTCGAGGGCCTGGTGTCGGAGGGCATCGGCCAGTGGTTCGAGGAACACCCGGTCGAAGCCAAGCTGATCGTCCAGAAGATCGCCGAGGCGGCCATGGCCCGCGAGGCCGCCCGAAAGGCCCGCGAACTGACGCGGCGAAAGTCGGCCCTCGACATCACTTCCCTGCCCGGCAAGCTGGCCGACTGCTCGGAGAAGGACCCGGCCAAGTCCGAGATCTTCCTGGTGGAGGGCGACTCCGCCGGCGGCTCGGCCAAGCAGGCGCGCAATCGGGAGAACCAGGCGATCCTGCCCCTGCGCGGTAAGATACTGAACGTCGAGCGGGCGCGGTTCGACAAGATGTTGTCGTCTGACCAGATCGGCACCCTGATCGTGGCCCTGGGCGCCGGCATCGGGCGCGACGAGTTCGATATCGAGAAGGTCCGCTACCACAAGATCGTCATCATGACGGACGCCGACGTCGACGGCGCCCACATCCGCACGCTGCTGCTGACCTTCTTCTATCGGCAGATGCCGCAGATCATCGAGCGGGGCTTCCTCTATATCGCCCAACCGCCGCTCTACAAGGCGACCAAGAACCGCCAGTCCCGCTATCTCAAGGACGACGCCGAGCTCGAGAACTACCTGATCGACGAGGGGGTCGAGGGCGCGACCCTGGACCTGCGATCGGGCGAACGGCTGGTGGGCGCCGACCTGCTGGCCCTTGTGCAGGGCGCGCGGGGGGCCAAGGCCAATATCGAACGCCTCTCCAGCCGCGCCCCGGCCATCGCCATCGAACAGGCCGCGCTCGCCGGCCTGTTGAACGAGGGCGGCGGCGACCTGGCCACGGCCGCCGCGCGCATGGACCTCTACGCCGAGGAAGGCGACGGCCGCTGGACTGGCGAAGTCGCCGCCACCGGCGGGTTCGCCTTCTCCCGCGTCCGCCGAGGGGTGTCGGAACGCGTGGTGCTGGATGACCTGCTGCTGCACGCCGCCGACGCCCGGCGCCTGTCTGAACGCTCGGCCGCCATGGCCGAGACCTTCCAGGGCGTGGGGACCTTCACCCGCAAGGATCGATCCTCGAAGATTCGCGGACCCCTCGACCTGTTCGCCGCGGTCATGGAGGCCGGTCGTCGCGGTCTGGCCATCCAGCGC
>NZ_JANOCX010000113.1:0-3104 GCF_031412415.1 Phenylobacterium sp. | reverse complement strand
GCCAATTTCGGCGAAGAAGCTGACGTCTCCGACGTCGGTTCGGTTCTGAGCGTCGGCGACGGCATCGCCCGGGTTTATGGCCTGGACAATGTGCAAGCCGGCGAGATGGTGGAGTTCCCCTCCGCCGGGGTGAAGGGCATGGCCCTGAACCTGGAACGCGACAACGTCGGTATCGTGATCTTCGGCGACGACCGCGCCATCTCAGAGGGTGACGAAGTCCGTCGCCTGGGCGAGATCGTGGACGTGCCGGTCGGCAAGGGCCTTCTGGGCCGCGTCGTCAACCCGCTGGGCGAGCCCATCGACGGCAAGGGCCCGATCGTCGGCGCCGCCGAGCGCCGCCGCGTGGACGTGAAGGCGCCGGGCATCATCCCGCGCAAGTCGGTGCACGAGCCCGTGCAGACCGGCCTGAAGGCCATCGACTCGCTGATCCCGGTCGGCCGCGGCCAGCGCGAACTGATCATTGGCGACCGTCAGACCGGCAAGACCGCCGTGGCGATCGACACCATCCTGAACCAGAAGTCGATCAACGCCGGCACGGATGAGAGCGCCAAGCTCTACTGCATCTATGTCGCCATCGGTCAGAAGCGCTCGACCGTCGCCCAGATCGTCAAGACCCTCGAGGAGCGTGGCGCGCTCGACTACACCATCGTGGTCGCCGCCACCGCCTCGGAGCCGGCGCCGCTGCAGTTCCTGGCTCCCTTCGCCGGTTGCGCCATGGGCGAGTGGTTCCGCGACAACGGCATGCATGCCGTCATCATCTATGACGACCTTTCCAAGCAGGCCGTCGCCTATCGTCAGATGTCCCTGCTGCTGCGCCGCCCGCCGGGTCGCGAAGCCTATCCGGGCGACGTGTTCTATCTGCATAGCCGCCTGCTGGAGCGCGCGGCCAAGCTGAACGAGGACAACGGTTCCGGCTCGCTGACCGCCCTGCCGATCATCGAGACCCAGGCCAACGACGTGTCGGCCTACATTCCGACGAACGTGATCTCGATCACCGACGGCCAGATCTTCCTGGAAACCGATCTGTTCTTCCAGGGCATCCGCCCCGCCGTGAACGTCGGCATCTCGGTCAGCCGCGTGGGCTCCTCGGCCCAGATCAAGGCCATGAAGCAAGCCTCTGGCCCGATCAAGGGCGACCTCGCCCAGTATCGCGAGCTGGCCGCCTTCGCCAAGTTCGGCTCCGACCTCGACGTCACCACCCAGCGCCAGCTCGCCCGGGGCGAACGCCTCACCGAGCTGCTGAAGCAGCCCCAGTACTCGCCGCTCGCGGTCGAGGAGCAGGTCGCGGTGATCTACGCCGGCACCCGCGGCTATCTCGACACCGTCCCGACCGCCCAGGTCGGCCGCTTCGAGACCGAGCTGCTGAGCCGCCTGCACGGCAAGCACCAGGACATCCTGGACACCATCCGCACCTCGAAGGAGTTGAAGGCGGATACGGAGGCCAAGCTGAAGGACGCTCTGGAAGCCTTCGTGAAGACCTTCGCCTAAGATCACGCTGGAGCATTAGGAGATGGCCAGCGTCAAAGAGATGCGCGATCGGATCAAGAGCGTGGATTCCACGCGAAAGATCACGAAAGCGCTGCAGATGGTCGCCGCGGCCAAGCTGCGTCGCTCGACCGAAGCCGCCCAGAACGCCCGGCCCTATGCTCAGCGCATGGCCGCGGTGATCGCCAACCTGGCGGCGGGCGTCTCCGGCGACGGCGCGCCCAAGCTGCTGGTCGGCACGGGCGCGGATCAGAAGCATCTGGTGGTCGTGGCCACCTCGGACCGTGGCCTGGCGGGGGGCTTCAACACCCAGATCCTGCGCGCCGCCCGCGAAACGATCCGTACGCTCATCGCCGAAGGCAAGGACGTGAAGGTCCTGACCGTCGGCAAGAAGGCCCGCGACCTGCTGCGTCGCCAGTACGGCGACCGCATCCTGTTCAGCACCGAGGCCGGCGTGCCCTCCCTGGCCGTCGCCCAGCCTGTGGCCGAAAAGATCACCGAACTGTTCGAGGCCGGGGAGATCGACGTCGTCACCCTGATCTACAGCCGGTTTGTCTCGGTGGTCACCCAGACCCCGACCGTGCGCCAGCTCATCCCCGCCCAGATCGAGGGCGCCGCGGCGACCGTCGACCTGAAGGGCGCGGCCTACGAATACGAACCCGACGAAGGCGCGATCCTCGAGACCCTGCTGCCGCGCAACCTCACCGTCCAGGTGATGTCGGCCATGCTCGAGAACCAGGCCGGGTTCTACGCCGCCCAGATGGCGGCCATGGACAACGCCACCCGCAACGCCGGCGACATGATCGCCGCGCTGAACCTGCTCAAGAACCGTACTCGCCAGGCGCAGATCACCAAGGAGCTGATCGAGATCATCTCCGGCGCCGAAGCGCTCTAACCGAAAGAGTCCGACCCAATGGCTACGACCCCTAAGGCCCCCGCCAAGAAAGCCGCCGCCCCGAAGGCGGCCGCCGCGACCACGGCCCCCACGGCCAAGGCGCCCGCCGCCGCCAAGGCTCCGGCCGCCAAGAAGGCGACCACGCCGAAGCCCGCCGCCGTCGCCGGCGTGGCCACCGGACGGATCGTCCAGATCATCGGCGCCGTCGTCGACGTGGAGTTCGACGGCCCGCTGCCGTCGATCCTGAACGCGCTGGAAACCACCAACACCGACCAACGGACGGGCGCGCCCTTCCGTCTGGTGCTGGAAGTCGCCCAGCACCTGGGCGAGAACACCGTCCGCGCCATCGCCATGGACACCACCGAGGGTCTGACCCGCGGCGCGCCCGTGACCGACACCGGCCGCGCCATCACCGTTCCGGTGGGCCCGGCCACGCTCGGCCGCATCATGAACGTCATCGGCGATCCGATCGACGAAGCCGGCCCGATCGACACCAAGTTCTATTCGCCGATCCACCGCGACGCCCCGTCCTTCGCCGAGCAATCGACGTCGGCCGAAGTGCTGGTCACGGGCATCAAGGTCGTCGACCTGCTCTGCCCCTACACCAAGGGCGGCAAGATCGGCCTGTTCGGCGGCGCCGGCGTGGGCAAGACCGTGACCATGCAGGAGCTGATCAACAACATCGCCAAGGCCTACGGCGGCTATTCGGTGCTGGCCGGGGTGG
>NZ_JANOCX010000112.1:0-4591 GCF_031412415.1 Phenylobacterium sp. | reverse complement strand
ACGCATCGAAGTCACAGCCTCGCCGAGGCCATAGCTGCGCAGGTCTGGAACGCTGCGGTCGAAGATCTGACAACGGCCCCGGAAATCCTTGTCGCTGCAAACCTGCCAGGATCCACGCCCCTCTATCCGCAGGCTCATGGCCCGGTCGTTGTACTGGCGCGGAAGATTGGTGATCTCCCGGTTGCTGCCGGTCAGCTCCCGGCGATAGTCGGGCGCGCCGTAGATTGTGATCGAGCTGCGACCGCCGCCGCCCCAAGGCGGTCGACCGCCGCCATCGCCGCCGTCCCAAGGAGGACGGCCGCCGCCATCACCGCCGCCCCACGGGGGACGTCCGCCGCCGCCGCCGTCACCCCGGATGCAGACAAGTTGGCCGTTGCGATTGTCGATCTCGCCGCAGCCGTCGAACCGGAGGCTGGTGGACTGCAGACGTCCACGGCTGTCGCGGCACTGCGCGCTCACCACCGCGTCGCGGCCGAAGCCATAGGTGCTGACGTTCTGGCAGGTGCGCCAATAGTCGCCCGGAGGCGGCGAAGCGCCTCTCAAGTCGGCTTGCGCCACGGCCGACCCTCCGGTCAGCGCGATCGCCGCCGTGGCCAAGATGAACAGGCGTTTCATTCCAGTGTCTCCAAAGATCCCTCGAGCCCAAGCTAATCCCACGAGCGAAGCTTGGCGAGCGCAGCGACCGCGTCGGAAGCGGCTCATCGAACGCGTTATTTACCGATCCGCTCGCATATGACGCCGTCGCTTCGGGAGATGGTGATGATCGACGCCGCCTTGATTCCAACGTGGAGCCCGCCCCAGAAGGCGGCGTTCGCCAAGGCGCCCATGACGTTCCGGCATGGGCTGGGCGATACGGGCCTGTTCGACGACGACCGCCTGGCGGCGATCCTCGACCGCTATCCGGCCGAACTGTACGACATCAATCTGTTCGACTTCGACGCCGACGGACAGGCGCGGATGCGCACCGGTGTTCGGGGACGGCTGCCCGGCCGCGAGGTCCTGGCGGGAGTCAAGGACGGCAGGGTCTGGGTGCAACTCCGCGGGGTGGAGGCCCATGATTCCGACCTCGCCGACGTCATGGCGCGCGCCTTCGCCGGTGTTTCGGCCCAGGCCGACGGCTTCAAGCCGGTTCAGCTCAACGCCCAGCTCATCATCTCGGCGCCGCAGGCCAAGGTGCCGTTCCATGCCGACGCGCCGGGGGTGTGCCTGTTCCACATCCGAGGCCGCAAACGGATCTGGATCTATCCGAACGATGAGCACCACATGCCGCAGAGCCGCATGGAGGACATCATGCTGCGCCAGACCACCGAGGATCTGCCCTATGCCCGGAGCATGGACGCGGCCGCGCAGGTGTTCGACCTGGAGCCCGGCATGGCGGTGACCTGGCCGCTGCACGCGCCCCACCGCATCGAGAACCTGGGCGAGTTCAACGTGTCCCTGTCGGTCGACTATCAGACCTGGCCGACCCGGATCATCAACGGCGCCCACTACGCCAACGGCTTGCTGCGGCGCTGGAAGCTGCCGGTGGCGGCGATGGATCGTACACCCATGGCCGCGCGCGCTGCGCTGTGGAGCGCGCATCTTGCGTTCAAGCGGATGAACCTGGTGGAGGATCGCCTGGACATGTTCGAGCGCAGCTTCGAACTGGACGGCGCCCGGACCTAGTCGCGGTCGCGCTGGCGACGCTCGCGCCCACCCGCGTCCTTACCCGCTTGAGCGACGTTGCGCGCCTCTTGAGGGCGGGGCGCAGCCTGATCGGCGCGCGCCGGTTCGTTCCGGGCCTGACGTTCCACCCTCTGGGCGGGCGCGGCGGCCTGGCGCTCGGGGCGCTCGCGTGCTTCGCGGGCCGGCCGCTCCGGCCGCCGGTCGTCGCGCTGAGCCTGACGTTCGACGCGGGCGGGCCGGGCCTCGGGCTGTCGCTCCGCCCGGGTGACAGCGGGTCGCTCCGTCTGAGGCCTCTCGGCCCGACGCCGATCCTCACGACGATCTTGGCGGTCGGCCCGCGCCGGCGCCCCGGGCTGAGGCGGAGCCTTCGCCACCTCGACCTGTTGGGGCCTCGGCCGAGCTTCCTCGGCCCGGCGTTGGGGCTGGCGGTCGTCGCGATCTCCGCGCGCGGAATCACGATCCCGGCGGCGGTCATCGGCTCGAACCGGCCGCTCGACGCGCATCGGAGACGCCTCGGCGATCTGGCGATCGCGCCTCTCGACCCGCGGACCGCGGTCGTCCCGGCGCGGCTCCTGACGCGCCTCGACCCGATCAAGGCGGGCGATGGAATCCGCGCGACGCTCGCGCTCCCGCTCGAATCGAGGGCCTGCGTTGCTCTCATTGGTCGCGCGGTGACGGGTCCAGTCGGGCTGACGGCGCGCGGCTTCGAACCAGTTCGCCTGGTTCGCCACGAAGGAGGATCGCCGGTTGACCCAGCGTTCGTCCGTGACAGTGATGCGCCGCGCGCTGGCCGAAGCGTCGCGCAGGGTCCGCGCCCTGGCCAAATAGCGTCCGGCGCGGTCGGCGTTCCGACTCAAATAGGGCGCGGGCAACAGGGCGCCACGACTGTCGTAGACCGTGACCAGCAGTCCTCCCTGGTCGTAACCGTAGCCGTAGTCGGGATCTCGGACGAAGTAGGGATAGGGCTCGCCGGGCTCGTAATAGTAGTAGCGGTAACCCACCTTGAGCGGCTCGGCGTACATCCGCCAGTCGTCCTGGCTCTCCCAGACCCACGGCTGGGCGTCGTCATAGGAAAAGGCGTAGTCCGGCGGCGACTGATAGAAGGCGCGGTCCATCTCGTAGGCTCGCTCCGCATAGCTGTAGCCGTCGTCCGTCGGTCGACCCAGCGACGCCTCCTGACGCGGCAGGTCCGACCACTCCGGGGCGAGGCCAGGATCGTAGGCGGCGGACTCGGCGGGGACGAACAAGGGTCCGGCGGCGGCCTGAGGGCGGTCTTCCCCCCGGCAAGCGGTGAGCGTCAGCAGCAGGGCGCTCGAGAGCGCCAGCCGGAAACGCAGGCTCCTCGGTCGAATCGACATGGCGGCGTCCTCTTCGTCTCGGCGCGCCGGTGGGCGCAGTCAGCCGGTGATCCTGGGGCGGTTTGCCTGAACCTAGATTGAGCGCCTCGTCATGCGAGGTTCAGACTCGCGGCGAGATCGCGGCTAAGGCCCAGCTAGTTCGGGCGCGGCGGGCCATCCTCGGGCTCGCCGGTGGCGGGGTCCGTGGCGGTCTTGGTGTTGCGGCTGGAGCCCTTGGCGCCGGCGGGCTCCGTGGCGGGACGCGGCGGGCTGCCGGGCTTCATGTCTTCGTCGCGGGTCTTGGCCGCGTCGTCGGGGTTGGGCTTGGGGTCGGTCATGGCGATCCTGTCGGCGAGTCTCGTCGCGGTTGAACGCATTGACCCGCTGTTCGATGCCGGGGAGGGCAATTTGCCCGCCTGGGCCGGCCCAGGCGGCCTTGCCCGGAAGGGACGCCGCTGCTAAACGACCCGGCTCTGGCGATGAGCCACGCGCGTCGGCGGGCCTAGCCGCCCTCCGGCGCGCTGTTCATTGTTTGGAGGCCAGGCCCCAAAAGGGCAGGGTCGAAGGAGTGTAGCTCAGCTGGTAGAGCATCGGTCTCCAAAACCGAGGGCCGGGGGTTCGAATCCCTCCACTCCTGCCACCCTATATGTGTCTGCCCGGGCGCGGAGGTCCGCCGCCCACTATGAAAGAGTTATGAGCGCCTGATGGCCAGGAAACCGGGTTCCTCCCCGCAAGCGATGAAGGCCCGCGCCGCCAAGACGGCCGCAGCGATAGCACCTGCGTCCGCGCTGGCCGCCTCGGCGCCGGCGAACAAGAAGAAGACCAGCCCTGCGCAATTCATGCGCGAAGTGCGCGCCGAGGCCCGCAAGATCACCTGGACCACCCGCAAGGAGACCTGGATCACCTCGGTGATGGTCGGGATCATGGTGGTGATGGCGGCGGCCTTCTTCTTCGTGGTGGACCTGGGTCTGGGCGCGGGAGTGAATTTCCTCCTGAAGCTCGCCAACGGGGGATAAGAGAGATCATGAACGCCGAAGCCCCCACCGTCGCCGCCAATCCCCGCCACAAGTGGTACATCGTCCACGCCTACTCGAACTTCGAGAAGAAGGTGGCCGAGTCGATCCGCGAGCAGGCGCGCACCCAGGGTCTTGAAGACACCTTCTCCGACATCCTGGTGCCGACCGAGGATGTGGTCGAGATCCGCCGCGGCCGTAAGGTCAACGCCGAGCGCAAGTTCTTCCCGGGCTATGTCCTGGTGAAGATGGAGCTCACCGACGAGGCCTATCACCTCATCAAGAACACGCCGAAGGTCACCGGCTTCCTGGGCAGCCAGAACAAGCCGATGCCGGTTTCGGAAAAGGAAGTCGCCCGGATCATCGGCGCCATCGAAGAGGGTGTCGAGCGGCCGAAGCCGACCATCCAGTTCGAGATCGGCGAGCAGGTTCGGGTCACCGATGGTCCGTTCGCGAGCTTCAACGGCTCGGTCGAACAGGTCGACGAAGAACGCGCCCGCCTGCGCGTCACCGTCTCCATCTTCGGCCGCGCCACGCCGGTGGAGCTCGAATACGGCCAGGTCGAGAAGACGTCCT
>NZ_JANOCX010000111.1:0-4994 GCF_031412415.1 Phenylobacterium sp. | reverse complement strand
CATCAGGCCGATGCCGACGCCGACGACCAGGCCGACGATCAACACTGGAGCCGATAGTTGGATGGTGAGCCAGATGGCGTCGCGGCCGACGTCCAGAACTTCGGCGCCGTTCATCGAGGGCCTCTTGGATACGCTTGGAGGGTGGATCAGGAGCTAGGCCATTTTTGCCGGGCTATGGTTAACGAAGGGAGAATGAGGCCTGAAGTCCGGGAGGCCGAAGGCGTTTGGCTCGCGACGATCGTCCTGGCCTGGCTGGACTCACTGCCCCGCTAGGGAGGCCTCCAGAGCCCGCGCGGCCTCGGCGGGGGTGGCCTTGTCGGCGTCACGGTCGACGCTGTAGTTCGCCGCGCGCATGGCCTCGACGCTGATCTTGCCGACCAGGGGCGACAGGGCCTCGATCAGCCGCTGGTCGCCGGCCCGCTTTGGCGAGATGAGGATCACGGCGTCGTAGGGCGGCAGGGCGCCCTTGGGGTCGGTGAGCACGATCAGATTGTCGGCGGCGATGCGACCGTCGGAGGAGAAGGCCGAGATCACGTCGGCCTCGCCGCCCGACAGCGCCCGGTACATGAAGGTGGGCTGGAAGGACCGCTCGGTCTTGAAGTTGAAGCCGTAGGCGGCGTCGACCCCCTTCCATTCCGGGCGGGACAGGAACTCCAGGTCCGAACCCAGGGTGAGGCGCGGCGCCTCGCGGGCGAGGTCGGCGAGGCTGGTGACGCCCAGGGCCTTGGCGCGGTCGGCGCGCATGGCGAAGGCGTAGGCGTTCTCGAAACCCATGGAGCCCAGCACGATCACGCCATCGCGGCGCTTTAGTTCGGCGGTCAGCTCAGTCATCACGGCCTGGCGACCGGGGTTGTCCTCACGCTTCAGCACGTTGGTCCAGAGGGTGCCCGAATAGTCGACATAGACGTCCAGTTCGCCCGCCGCCAAGGCGCGGTAGGCGACGGCGGAACCGAGGTCCTCCTTACGGCTGACCTGCGCCCCGGCGCTTTCCAGGCGCTCGGCCATCAGCTCGGCCAGGATGTACTGCTCGGAGAAGTTCTTGGCGCCGACCACGTAGCTGGCCGGCTTGCCGAAGCTTGCGAGCGGTAGGAGGGCCATAGCGAGCCCAGCGGCCAGCAGCATCAGGCCAGCCACGATCAGGCCGCGCTTTCGCTTCGCCGCGCCGGTCTCGATCAGGCCCAGAAGCTGGTCGACGATCATGGCCAGGCCCGCCGAGGCCGCGCAGCCGAACAGCACGAAGACCCAGTTCTCGGTCTGCAGCCCGGCGAAGATGTAGTTGCCCAGGCTGGTCTGGCCGACCGGGGTGGAAAGGGTCGCCGCCCCGATGGTCCAGACCGCGGCGGTGCGCACGCCGGCCATGATCACCGGCATGGCCAGGGGCAGCTCGACCTGGAAAAGCCGTTGGCGGGCGGTCATGCCCACCCCGTCGGCGGCCTCGCGCACGGCAGGGTCGACGCCCAGGATGCCGGCGGTGGCGGTGCGCAGGATCGGCAGCATCGAATAGAGCGTCAGGGCCAGCAGGGACGGCAGGAAGCCCAGCGCCGAAAACCCCTGGCCGAAGGTCGCCAGGCTGAGCGCCGAGAGCGCCAGCAGCAGCGGATAGAACAGCGCCAGCAGGGCCAGGCTGGGAATGGTCTGGATGAGGCCCGCCACGGCCAGGACCGGCCAGCGCAGGCGCGGGCTGCGGCTGGCGGCGACCGCCAGGGGCAAGCTGATCAGCAGGCCGAGGGACAGGGCGCAGGCGCTGAGCAGGACGTGCCAGCCGAGATACTCCGGCAGCAGGGCGAAGGCGTCGGCGACACGCGGGTTCACGAGGCGCTCTCCAGCCGGGCGCGCAGCCGCTCGGCCTGCCGGCGCGGCGCCTCCAGCAGCGCGAGGACGTCGGGGTCCTGGCTGGTGGCCAGCAGGTGTCCCGGCGCGCCGTCGGCGACGACCCGCCCCGCCTTGAGCACCACGATCCGGTCGGCCAGCAACACGGCCTCGGTCATGTCGTGAGTGACCATTACGGTGGTGAGCGCCAGCTTCTCATGCAGGGCGCGGTAGTCGTTTCCCAGCTCCTCGCGGGTGACCGGGTCGAGGGCGCCGAAGGGTTCGTCCATCAGCAGGATCGCCGGCTGGGCCGCCAGCGCGCGGGCCACGCCGACCCGCTGTCGCTGACCGCCGGAGAGCGCCGCGGGCAGCCGCGCGGCGACCTCGCGCGGCAGGGCGACGAGCTCCAACAGTTCGTCGACGCGCGCGGCCATGCGCGCCTTGTCCCAGCCCAGCAGCTTGGGGGTGATGGCGATGTTCTCGCCCACGGTCAGGTGCGGGAAGAGGCCGATTTCCTGGAAGACGTAGCCGATCCGCCGGCGCAGCTCGTGGGGCGCCTTGCCCGCCGTCAGGTCGCCGGTGACGCTGACGGTCCCGGCGTCGGGCGAAGCCAGGCCGTTGATGGTCTTGAGCAGGGTGGTCTTGCCAGAGCCGGAGGCGCCCACCAGGGCCACGAACTGTCCAGCCGGGACGGACAGGGACACGCCGTCCAGCGCCGCGTGGGCGCCGTAGCGCTTGACGATGTCCACAAGCTCGATCGCGGGTAGGGCCATCCGCTACGGGTAATACGGAGAATCGCAAGATGCGCCACTCCCCTCACCGTCGGATGCGCGTTTTCCCCTTCCCGTGAACGGCCAAAGCGTGTTCACTTCGAAAGTGACGCTAGCGTCATTTTTTGAAGTGCGACATTTCGATCGAAGGATCAGGCCGATGACGGACAAGCCCCTGCCCTCGATGTTGGACCTGACACCGCTCAACGAGCAGTACCGGGTCGATCCGCATGTGGTGTTGGACGATCTTCGCGGCCGCTGCCCTGTGCATCGCGACAGCATCTCAGGCAGCGTGGTGGTCAGCCGCTACGGCGACGTTCGCGCCATCGTCAACAACCGCGACCTTTGGCGCGATCCGATCCGCGCCGAGGAAGGCGCCATCATGCAGCGCCGGTTCGTCGACAACCTCGATCCCAACATCCCGCGCGCCAGCGTGACCAGCATACTGATGCTGGACGATCCCGATCACAGCCGGATCCGCCAGCCTCTGGCCCAGGCGCTCTACGCCCGCGTCGCGAAGTTCAAGCCGCGGGTGGAGGCGATCGTCGACGCGGCGCTGGACGCGTTGGAGGGCGAGGAGAGCTTCGACCTGATGGACCGCTTCTGCGTGCCGATCCCCGTCGACGTGATCGCGACCATCCTGGGCGTCGACCACGACCGGCTGGCCGACTTCCGCGAGTGGTCAGAGGGCGTGATCCAGGGTCTGAACCCGTTCCGCGGCCCTGAACAGACCGCTATCATGGAGCAGGCGAGCGCGGCGCTCTCCGCCTATTTCATCGAGACCCTGGCGGCCCGGCGCGCGGAACCCCGCGACGACTTGATGACCGACATGACCCAGCTCCAGGCGCAGGGCGCGGACCTCAGCGACGAGGAGTTGCGCATAAACCTGACGGCGCTGCTGGTGGGCGGGAACCTGACCACCACCGACCTGATCGGCAATGGCGTGCGCCTGTTGCTGCTGAACCCCGGAGAGCTCGCCAAACTGCGCGCCGATCCAGGGACCATAAACAGCGTGGTGGAAGAGATCCTGCGCTACGAGCCGCCCGTCGACATCACCGGCCGGATCGCCTCGCAGGCCATGGAGGTCGGCGGTTGTCCGCTGAAGTCGGGCCAGGCGATGACCGTGTCGCTGCGCGCCGCCAACCGCGACCCCGAGGTCTATGACGACCCGCACCGCTTCGACGTCACCCGCAAGCATCGCCCGCACGTGGCGTTCGGCGGGGGCGCGCACATCTGCATCGGCGCGCCGCTGGCGCGGCAGGAAGCCCAGGTCGCGCTGGTGAAGCTGTTCGAGCGGTTCCCGAACCTGAAGCTCGCCGATCCAGGCGCGACGCCCGCCTGGCGGACCCTGCCCTTCTTCCGGGGGATGGAAAGCTTGCCGGTCGTCGTCTGAGTCCGGCCGCGGAGGCCGCTAGATCGGCATCCGCATGATTTCCTGATAGGCGCTGATCACTTGGTCGCGGACGGCCATGACCGTCTCCAGGCTGGCCTCGGCGGCCGAGATGGCGGTGACCACGTCGATCAGTTCGGCCTTGCCGGCCACATTGGCGGCGATCTGGGTCTCGGCGGCCTTGGTGGCCGTCATGGCGTCGTTCATGGCCGTCTTGACCATGGCGCCGAAGTTGAGTCCGCCATCCTCCTGTGCGGCCGAGGGCGGCTTGAGGGCGCTGCTCTGGGCGGCGGCATAAGCCTTTGCGGCGGCGAGCGCGGTCATCATCGGTCAGGCCCTACTTCTTGAGCATGTCGAGGGTGCGCATCTGCATGGCGCGCGACGTCTCGATGACGTTGAGGTTGGCCTCGTAGGCTCGTTGGGCTTCCTTCATGTCGAGCGTCTCGATGAGGGTGTCGACATTGGGCAGCTTCACATAACCCTTGTCGTCGGCCGATGGGTGGCTGGGATCGTAGGTGCTGCGGAAGTCCTTCGGATCGGGCGCGACCCTGACCATGCTCACGCCTTGGCCGGCGTCCATCTTCAACGGGGCGAACACGGGCACCTGACGGCGGTACGGATCGCCGCCAGCCTGGCGAGACACGGAGTTCGCGTTGGCGATGTTCTCGGCGATGATCCGCATCCGCGCCTGCTGGGCGCGAAGGGCGGTGGTGGCGATGGCCTGGGTCGCGCCGGAGACGGGTTTGATGTTGGGCATCTAGGCGTCCTCTAGCGTCCGGGCGCGCGGCTAGCCAGGCGTAGCAGGCCCAGGGATTTCTGATAGAAACCGATGGCGGCGTCGTAGCTCATCCGCGCTTCAGCCATCTTCAGCATCTCTTCTTCCAGGACGACCGAGTTGCCATCGAGGGTGGTCTCGGAATCCCGCGCCTTCACCGACTTGAACTGGCTGCCGAGACCCTTCTTGGCGCCCGGCGCGACCATGTGGCCGGGCTGGGTCACCGACTGGACCTGGGCCGCCGAGACGC
>NZ_JANOCX010000110.1:0-7297 GCF_031412415.1 Phenylobacterium sp. | reverse complement strand
CTCTATCACGGCACCCAGCAGATCAACCAAGGTCAGATGGACCGCTGGTCGATCGTCACCACGCTGAACTACCTGGCCCACGACGTCGAGGCCGACATCGTGCTGTCCAAGTCGCCGCACTACGACACGGCCGAGGGCAAGCGCACCATCGCCGCCATGGTCCGCGTCGCCGACATGACCCGCAACGCCTTCATGAACGGGGACATCTCCACGGTCATGAGCCCGCGGACGGTGATCACCTGGGCCCAGAACGCCGAGATCTTCGGCGGCGACCTTGCCCTATCGTTCCGGATGACCTTCCTGAACAAGTGCGACGAGCTGGAGCGCGGCACCGTCGCCGAGTTCTACCAGCGCGCCTTCGGTCAGGACCTGCCGGAAAGCACGGCCCGGGTGCGGGTGGCCTAAAGATCGAACTGGACCGCGCCGCCCGTCGGCGCGATGTTCGCCCCCATTGCGAACAATAGATTTTCAGTGGGGATACATGTCCAGGATCACGCTCGCGGCGTTCGCCGCAGGCACGCTCGCGCTAGCGGCATTCGCCTCTCCGGCCGCCGCCCAGACGCCGGCCGCCGACCATAACGACTACTCGAAAGCCGAGAACTGGCTGTGCTGGCCCGGCCGCACCGACGCTTGGTCCGGCGACAACAGCTCAACCGTGATCACCGCCGACGGCAAGGCGACCAAGGAGGCCTGGAAGGCCGATCCCAAGGCGCCGATCGACTGCTTCTACGTCTATCCGACCGTGTCGATGGACAAGTCGGTGCTGTCGGACATGACGCCCAACGCCGAGGAGCAGCGCGTGGTCGAGCAGCAGCTCTCGCGCTTCGCGTCGAAGTGCCGGGTCTATGCGCCCATGTACCGTCAGTTCACCCTGACGGCCCTGCGCGCGATGATCACCGGCCAGCCCCTGCCGGACGGTTCAGCCGCGAACGCCCCGCGTCCGCAGACCGGATATCAGGACGTGGTCGACGCCTGGAACCAGTATCTCAAGACCGAGAACAAGGGCCGCGGCGTGGTCCTGATCGGCCATAGCCAGGGCTCGGGCGTCCTGACCCAGCTGATCGCCAGCGAGATCGACGGCAAGCCGGTCCAGGCCAAGGTCATCTCGGCCCTGCTGCTCGGCACCAATCTGCCCGTCACCAAGGGCGGCGACACCGGCACGTTCAAGTCGATACCGCTCTGCAAGTCAGCGACCCAGACCGGCTGCGCCGTGGCCTATGTGAGCTTCCTGGAGTCCGCGCCACCCCCGGCCAACAGCCGCTTCGGCAAGCCGCGCGAGCCCAATTCCCCCATGGAAGCGGCCTGCGTGAACCCCGCCAGCCTGGCGGGCGGCAAGGGCGAGCTTCACAGCTACATGTCCGCCACCGCCAACGGACATGCCAAGGACGGCTGGGCCAAGGGCGTCACGGTGGACACGCCGTTTGTCTCGGTTCCCGGCCTGCTCAACGCGACCTGCGTCAACAAGGACGGCTTCAACTATCTGGCCGTCGGCGTGAACGCCGATCCTGCCGACCTGCGGATCGACGCCATCAAGCCGGGCGCCGTGACCCCCGACTGGGGCCTGCACCTGGTCGACGTCAATGTCGCCATGGGCAACCTCGTCGACCTGGTGGAGACCCAAGGCAAGGCGTGGCGCGCCAAGCCGTAGCCTGAGACGTTCGCGGGCGGCGTCAGCCGCCCGTGATCTTCTTCCCGGCCACGAAGCCTAGAACCAGGAAGATCACGAACCCGATCAGGAAGATGAAGAACAGGAACTTGGCGATCCCGGCGGCCGCGCCGGCGATGCCGCCAAAGCCTAGGGCGCCGGCGATCAGCGCGACCACGGCGAAGATGAGAGCCCACTTGAGCATGACGTGTTTCCTTGAACAGCTTGAGGCACCAACGCGAGGCGCGGCCCCGCGTTCCGTCACGTCGCCCTTCCCTCGCTTCGGCTCGTCGCGCTAAGAAGGCCGACCATGGCCAAGAATCCGGAAAGCCCAATCGAGCCCTTCAAGCGCGCGCTGGCCAACGCCGCGCGCTCGCTCGCCGAGATGCCCGATCTGGAGATCGTCTATTCGGGCGAGGGGCCCCTGCTGCGCGGCAAGCGCGCGGTCTTGCCGCATCCGCCCCGCGACCTGACCTCGGCCGACGCCGCGCGCATCCGCGGCCTGGCCGACCAGATGGCCCTGCGCCTGGCACACCACGACATCGCCGCCCACAACAAGGCCCGTCCTGCTTCAGCGTTGGGCGCGCCGGTCTATGACGCCCTGGAGCAGGCGCGAATCGAGGCCATCGGCGCCAACGCCCTGGGCGGGGTGAAGGACAACCTGCGCGCGGTGCATGAGCAGGCCTGGGCCAAGAAGCCCCTGAACCAGCTCGAGGCCCTGGCCAATCCGCCCATGGCCGATGTTGTCGCCATGATGGCCCGCGAGCGTCTGACCGGCGAACCGCCGCCGCCCATGGCGCGCCCGCTGGTCGACCTGTTCCGCGCCGAGGTGGAGAGCAAGGCCGGTCCAGACCTCGACAAACTGGTCGACGCCTTCCACGACCAGAAGGCCTTCGCGCGCATCGCGCGGACCATCCTGCGCGACCTGTCCCTGGGCGACGATCTCTCCGACGCGCCCGACCAGGCCGACGACGAGAACGAGGAAGGCGAGGACGGCGAGAGCGACGCCAGCGAGGACGGCGACGAGGGCGACGGCGAAGGCCAGTCCCCGCAGCAGACCTCCATGGACGAGAACGAGGCGACCCACCGCGAGAGCGAGGACGCCGACAGCCAGGCCATGCAGGCCGACGACGATTCCGACGCCGAAGACACCGACGAGCCGCCGGAGATGGGCGACGGCGAGCAGCCCGCCCGCCCGGACCTGAAGGGCGAGGGCAAGCAGGCGACCTACAAGGTCTTCACCACCGCCCACGACGAGGTGGTGGCCGCCGAGGAGCTCTGCGACGCCGAGGAGCTGACGCGGTTGCGCGCCTATCTGGACCAGCAACTCGCCAGCCTCTCCAGCGTGGTCTCGCGCTTGGCCAACAAGCTGCAGCGCAAGCTGATGGCCCAGCAGAACCGATCCTGGACCTTCGACCTGGAGGAAGGGATCCTGGATGTCGCGCGCCTCACCCGCGTGATCATCGACCCCACCGCCTCGCTGGCCTTCTAGGATGAGGAAGACACCGAGTTCCGCGACACGGTGGTCACCATCCTTATCGATAATTCGGGCTCGATGCGCGGTCGGCCGATCATGGTGGCCGCCGTCTGCGCCGACATCCTGGCGCGCACCCTGGAACGCTGCGGCGTCAAGACCGAGATCCTCGGCTTCACCACCCGGGCCTGGAAGGGCGGCGCCAGCCGCGAGGACTGGCTGAAGGCCGGCAAGCCCGCTCAGCCCGGCCGGCTGAACGACCTGCGCCACATCATCTACAAGTCCGCCGACGCCCCTTGGCGGCGCGCCCGGCGCAACCTCGGCCTGATGATGCGCGAGGGGCTGCTGAAGGAGAACATCGACGGCGAGGCCCTGATGTGGGCGCACCAGCGCCTGATGGGCCGGCCCGAGGCCCGCCGCATCCTGATGGTCATTTCAGACGGCGCGCCGGTGGATGACTCGACCCTGTCGGTGAACTCCGGCCACTACCTCGAACGCCATCTGCGCGAGGTGATCGGCGAGATCGAGGGCAAGAGCCCGGTCCAGCTGATCGCCATCGGCATCGGCCACGACGTGACCCGCTACTATCGCCGCGCCGTGACCATCGTCGACGTGGAGCAGTTGGCTGGGGCCATCGTCGATCAACTCGCCGAACTGTTCGACGAGGAGGTTCGCCGGGTCACGCGCAAGAACGCCAACCTGCTGCAGCCGCCGCCCAACACCCAGGGGCCGCAGGGCCCGGCCACCCGACGCTCGACCTTCAAGGAAGTGCGGAGAGCCGTCGCGTGAGGCGTGGGCTGGTCCTGGCGGCGGCGCTCCTGCTTTCGGCCTGCGCCCAGCCGGGCGCCCTGCCCGTTTCGCCCGTTCCGGCCGGCCCTGGCTTCACCATCGCGGCGACCGCTGTTCCGCTGAACGTCCAGGACCCGGCCCAGGATCGCGTTGGCGACTTCCGCTACGCGGGCGGTCTCGCCCTGTCGTCGCCGGACACCGCCCGATTTCATGGTCTCTCGGACATGGCGCTGGGCGTCGGCGGCGACCTGACCGCCGTCACGGACGAGGGCGACCTGCTGAAGGCCCGTCTGGTGCTGGACAAGGCCGGCCGCCTTGTCGGCTTGGCCGACGGACGCATCACCGCCCTCACCAACCCGGAGGGCAAGCCGCTGCAAGGCAAGCTCGAAGGCGATTCCGAAGGCGTCGCCCTGCTGGCCAACGGCGACATGTTGGTCAGCTTCGAACAGCGTCACCGCGTGTGGCTCTATCCAGCCGCCGGCGGCCCGCCCCGCCCCGCCCCCATGCCCGACGCGACGTTCCCCGACAATGGCGGGCTGGAAGCCCTGGCTCCCGATCCCGCGGCGGGTCCGGACGCCTATGTCGCCGGGGCCGAGGAGAGCGGCCAGACCTGGACCTGCCGGGTCTCCGCCACCTGCGTTGTCGGTCCCGCTATCGCCAAGCCGCCCGAGTTCGGCCTGGTGGCCGTCACCCGCCTGCCGCAGGGCCGCACGGCATGGCTGCTGCGCGCCTGGGACCCCGCTCGCGGCAGCCGGGTCAGTCTGGTCGTGCGCGACGCGACAACCGAGATCGCGCGCATGGATTTCGCCCGGCCGCTCGCCGTCGACAATTTCGAGGCCCTGGCGGCGGTTCCCACCAAGGACGGAACCATTCGATTCTACCTGCTTTCCGACGACAATTTTCAGAGCTCCCAGCGCACCCTGCTGCTCGCGTTCGACTGGAAGCCCAGATCATAAGCCCAAAGGCATAGGGAGACGCCCATGAGCCGTGTCGAGGTCTCGATACCCACGCCCGACGGCGAAGCCCGCGCCTTCGTCTTCACCCCCGGCGAGGGCCAGGGTCCCTGGCCGGCGGCGATCTTCTTCATGGACGGCCCGGCGATCCGCCCCGCCCTCTTCGAGATGAGCCAGCGCTTGGCCGACAACGGCTACTACGTGCTGCTGCCCGACATGTTCTGGCGCATCGGCCCCTACGAACCCATCGATATCAAATCGATCCGCAGCGACGAGGAACGCCGGGCGATCTTCGGCAAGTTCTTCGCCTCCACCAGCCCCGAGAAGCAGATGAGCGACACGGGCGCTTTCCTCGACTTCCTCTCGGCGCAGCCGCGGGCCAAGGCCGAGAAGATCGGCGTCACCGGCTACTGCATGGGCGGAGCGATTGTCCTGCGCGCGGCGGGGACCTATCCAGACCGAGTCGCCGCGGCTGGCGCCTTCCATGGCGGGAACCTCGCCACCGACGCGGCCGACAGCCCACACCTGCTGGCCCCGCAGATGAAGGCGAAGATCTTGGTGGCCGGCGCCGACGAGGACCGCGGCTTCGACGACGCCCAGTGCGAGCGGCTGGACAAGGCGCTGCAGGACGCGGGCCTGGACGCCGAGGTCACCATCTATCGCGGCGCCAAGCACGGCTACGCCCCGCCCGACATGCCAGTCTACGACGTCGACGCCTCCGAGCGGCACTGGCGCGAGCTGATCGCCCTCTTCGACGGCGTGCTGAAGTAGCTATCGCGCCTCGGGGACCCAGACGAACCCGTCGCCCTCCGCGCGCACGCTTCCCACGCCCGGGAACGGGAAGTGCGGCGAGTAGAGCCTGAGTTTCTGGTCGGCGGCGCGTTGTAGCAGCGCGCGGCGGCTGGCCTGGGCGGTGGGCGCGTCGCCATCGTAGGAAATGGTCCAGTCGGGCTTGCGCACCGAGATGACGAAGTGGTGGGCGGTGTCGCCGATAAAGAGCACCCGCGCCTTGCCGGTCCCGATCTCGTAGGCGCTGTGACCGGCGGTGTGTCCGTTGACGGCGACGGCTGTCACCAGTCCTGGCAGGACGACGGCGCCAGGCTTGAATGTCACGACCTTGGGTGTCAGGGCGGCGACCAATGGCTTCTGAAGCCTCGCGGCCTGCATGGACGCCCATTCGGGCTCGGAGAGATGGACTGTGGCTTTGGGGAACGCCAGGGCGCCGTCCGCGCCGAGCAGTCCGCCTATGTGGTCGCCATGACTGTGCGAGATGAAGATGTCCGTGACCTGGTCCGGCGTAACCCCCGCGGCGCTCAACGAGGCCTGTAGCCGACCGCCCTTGGCCCAGGACACATTGCCCGCGCCGGTATCGAATAGCAGGACCTTGCCAGCGCCGCGCACCAGGAGGGGCTGGATGCTCAGGTCGACCGCCTCCGTCGCGAGGTTCGCGGCGGTGAGAACCTGGCCGACCTCGCCGGCCGGCCGGCCGATTCCGAAGGTCTTGCCGTCAATCGCCACATTGAGGCCGCCGTCGCGGACCGACACGGCGTCAAGCGCGCCGATCTTGAAGCGGTGGACATCGGCCGATTCGGCTGCAGCGGGCGCGGCCGCGACAGCCAGGCTGGCGGCCAGGGCGAAGGCGATGGCGATGGCGAGTCTCATGGGAGGTCCTGTGATGGTCCGGCAAGGACGGTCAGGCTGCCATGGCGCGCGAATCGCACAAAGCAAAAGGGCCGCCCCGAGGGACGGCCCTTTCGAAATTCAGATAGGCTTGGCTTAGGCTGCGGCCGCGGCTTGTTCGGCGAGCTTGGCCTTCACCTGCTTCTTGATCTTCAGCGCGCGGGGCGAGAGCTTCTCGTCGCGGGCCTTGACCAGGAACACGTCCAGGCCGCCCCGGAAGTCCAGGGTGCGCAGGGCCGCGTTGGTGATCCGCAGCTTGAAGGTCTGACCCAGCGCTTCCGACTGGAGCGACGCCGGCGCCAGCGCAGGCAGGAACCGGCGCTTGGTCTTGATATTCGAGTGGCTCACATTGTGGCCGACCATGGGGCCGACCCCGGTGAGTTCGCAACGACGCGACATGGCTTCTGACCTACGCGAGAAAACAGGGATGCGGCGGGCGGACCCGCGCGAGAGGCGGCGATATAGGCGAAGGCTGTGTCCGGCGTCAAGGCGAACCGGCCAACGAAGCGGTCATGACGGCCCCAAAAGGCCAAAAAACCACAAGCCGAACCGGAACGCGTTTGTGCCTCCAGGCCTTTGAGATACAATAGCTTGTAGGGAACAAAGGCTGAATCCGGCGGAGTCGCTGATTCGGTCACGGTTCGTTTCGGCCGTGTTCCGCGGGTTCCCTCGTTCGCGTTAACCGCGAATCCGCAGCCCCTCGCACACTCAACTCCTTCGTCATCCTCCGGGGTCGCGAAGCGAGATCCGGGGGAC
>NZ_JANOCX010000109.1:0-2672 GCF_031412415.1 Phenylobacterium sp. | reverse complement strand
GCCTGGAAGCGCTGGGACATCATCTCGGCGATAGGCCCTTCGCCGCGCATCCGCTTGCCCCATTCGGGATCGTAGTCGAGGCCGCCGCGCATCTGACGCACCAGGGACATTACCTTGCTCGCACGGTCGGGATGGTCGGTGGCCAACCACTCCTGGAACAGGTCCTTGATCTCGCGCGGCAACCGCAGGGCCACATAGCCCGCGCCCTTCGCCCCGGCGGCGGCGGAGCGCTCCAGCACCGCCTCCATCTCGTGGTTGTTGAGGCCCGGGATCGACGGCGCGAACATCACGATCACCGGCACCCCCGCGTCGGCCAGCGCCTTGATCGCCCCGATCCGCTTCTCGGGCGTCGCCGCCCGCGGCTCCATGCTGCGCGCCAGGCCCCGATCCAGAGTGGTGACCGAAACAGCCACCCGGCAGAGGTTCTTGGCGGCGGTTTCGGCCAGGATGTCCAGGTCTCGGACGATCAGCGCCGACTTGGTGATGATCGAGAAGGGGTGGTTGAAGCGGGCCAGCACCTCCAGCACCTGGCGCGTCACCCGCGCCGTGCGTTCCTGCGGCTGGTAGGGGTCGGTATTGCCGCCGATATGGATGAATTCGGGCCGGTAGCGCGGAGCCGACAGCTCCCTTTCCAGCAACTTGGCGGCCTCGGGCTTGAAGAACAGCTGGCTCTCGAAATCCAGGCCCGGCGACAGGCCCATATAGGCGTGAGCCGGCCGGGCGTAGCAGTAGATGCAGCCATGCTCGCAACCCCGATAGGGATTGATCGAGCGATTGAAGCCGACATCGGGGCTGTTGTTCGTGGTGATGATGGTCTTGGCCCGCTCGGGGCTCAGCGTGGTCCGGATCTGGACCGGCTCGGGATCCTCGACGGTCCAGCCGTCGTCGAACGCCTCGCGCGCCTGGGCCTCGAAGCGCCCCGAGGCGTTGGACCGCGCGCCGCGGCCTCGAATGGCGATCTGTTGGGTGAAGCTGGACACGCCTCATCCTAGCGTCGGAATAGAACAAAACAAGAACTCTATTGACGCCACGACCGAACCGCCGCCACTGACCCCATGCTCTCCGTGATCGTCCCGACGCTGAATTCCGAGCGCGACCTCGCCAACCTGCTGGGACGGCTGGTGCCGGCGGCGGTGGACGGGCTGGTGGCCCAGGTGATCGTCCTGGACGGCGGCTCCACCGACGCCACGCTGGAGATCGCCCATGACGCCGGCGGCGATGTCGTCACGACCTTCGCCGAGGCGCTCGCCGTCGCGCGGCGCGACTGGACCTTGATCCTGCCCGTCGACCTGCGCCTGCGCGCGGGCTGGGAGGACGCGGTCGGCGACCACCTCGCGCGCCAGGGCAAAGGCGCGCTGGTTCAGGGCGAGCGGGACGGGGAGGGGCTGCTGGCCCGCCTGAAGGCCGCGCCCTCGGGGCTGCTGGTGGCGAAGTCCGCGCTCGCGAGCGCGGGGCCGGCGCTCGACCTAGTCGCTCTGCGCCGCAAGCATGGTGGGTCGGCCAGGCTCTAGGCTAGGCTGGTCCAGCCTGGCGTCGACGAACTCCGCGCCCTGGGCCAGGGCGTCCAGGGTCTTGCTCTCCTGGCCGAACTTCTTGCGATAGGTCCAGTAGGCGGCCATCACCTTCTCGACGTAGTTGCGGCTCTCCACGCTGGGCAGGCTTTCGATGATCATCAGGCTGTCGGCCTCGGGGCCGACGCGCTCGACGGTCTTGAGCAGGGTGCCGGGGCCGCCGTTGTAGGCCGCGACGGTGCGCAGGATGTCGTAGCCGACCCCGCGCTCCATCAGCCAGGTCACATAGTCCTGGCCGACGCGGAGGTTGAAGGCCGGGTCGAACAGCGGGGTCATGTCGGACTTGAGCTTGTCGTCGCCGGCGGCGCGGGCCGCCGCCTCGGGCATGAGCTGCATCAGGCCGACCGCGCCGGCGTGGCTGACCACGCGCGGATTGAATCGGCTTTCCTGGCGCACGATGGCGTAGACCAGGGCCTTGTCGATCGTATAGCCCGAGCGCGGCTCCAGGGTGGGCGTCGGGTATTCGGGCTCGGCCGAGGCGCGCAGCGGCCCGGTCAGGGCCGTCAGCGGCGCGTTGAGGGCGGCGATCAGCTCCATCCAGCGGGCGCGCTCGGTCTCGGTCTTGGCGAGCGTCAGGCCCGCGCGGCATTCCAGCCCGGCCTCGGTCGCCCGGCCGATCTGGGCCAGGGCCACCGCACGATGGGCGCGCGTGTCGCTGCCGATGAACCGCGCCAGCTCGATCGTGGGGCCGTTGTAGGCGGCGGGCACATAACGGCCCTGCTCGGCCACGGCCAAGCGATTGGCCTTGGCCAGCGCCACGCGGCGCTCGGCGATCATGCCGTAGAAGGTGGTGGGAAAACGCGCCGCCTGGGCCAGGAATTCCTCGGATCGCGCGGCGTCCCCAGCCTGCGCCGTGGCGCGCGACGCCCAATAGGCCGCCCCTGACCTCAGCCAGGGATCTTCGTCCTCGTCGCGGGCCACCAAGGCCAGGTGCGTCTCGGCCGCGGCGTAATTCTTCAAGCGGTAGGCGGCCATGCCGGCGATCCACCGCTCGTCCGCCCCTGAGGCCAGCTCGTAGGCCCGCCTCATGTCGCCGCCGTAGAAGGCTTCGCGCGCCATGCGCCCCTTGGCGCCGGGCAGGCGGTTGGCCACGCCCTGGGC
>NZ_JANOCX010000108.1:0-2034 GCF_031412415.1 Phenylobacterium sp. | reverse complement strand
GCAGGCACGGGATATGCGCGAAGCGCCAACACCCAACACCCAAGGATCGACAAATGAAGCTCAAGGACAAAGTCGCCATCGTCACCGGCGCCGCCAGCGGCATCGGCAAGGACATCGCCAAGGCCTTCCTGGCGCAGGGCGCCAAGGTCGCCATCGCCGACCTCAACCTCGACGCCGCCAACGCGACCGCCAAGGAATTCGATCCGACCGGCGAGCGCGCCATGGGCGTGGCCATGGACGTCACCGACGAGACCCAGGTCGACGCCGGCGTCGAGGCGGTGGCCGCCAAGCTCGGCGGGATCGACATCCTGGTCTCCAACGCCGGCATCCAGATCGTCGGGCCGCTGGAGACCTTCAAGTTCAGCGACTGGAAGAAGCTGCTGGCCATCCACCTGGATGGCGCCTTCCTCACCACGCGCGCCTGCCTCAAGCACATGTATGCCCAGGGCCGCGGCGGCACGGTGATCTATATGGGCTCGGTCCACTCCAAGGAGGCCTCGGTTCTGAAGGCGCCCTATGTCACAGCCAAGCACGGCCTCGAGGGCCTGGCCAAGGTGGTGGCCAAGGAGGGCGCCGCCCACGGCGTTCGCGCCAACCTGATCTGCCCGGGCTTCGTCCGCACACCCCTGGTGGAGAAGCAGATCCCCGAGCAGGCTCAGGCGCTGGGCATGAGCGAAGAGGATGTCATCAAGAAGGTGATGCTGAAGGAGACCGTCGACGGCGAGTTCACCACGGTGGACGACGTGGCCCGCACGGCGGTGTTCCTGGCCGGCTTCCCGACCAACGCCCTGACGGGTCAGTCGATCGTGGTGAGCCACGGCTGGTACATGCAGTAGGCGCGACCCCTTAAGCGAACTCCACCAGCACCTCGTCGGCGGCGACGCTGTCGCCGGCCTTGGGACCGATGGTCTTGACGGTGCCGTCGCGCTCGGCGCGGATGATGTTCTGCATCTTCATGGCCTCGACGATGGCCACCTGCTGGCCGGTCTTGACCTCTTGGCCCAGCGTCACGTCGAGGGAGACGACCAGGCCTGGCATGGGCGAGAGGATGGACTTGGAGGTGTCGGGGGCCTGCTTGGGCGGCAGCTTCTCGTGCAGCTCGGCCGAGCGGGGGGTCAGCACCAGGACGTGAGCGAGGGCTGCGCGATGGCGGATGACGAAGCCCTCGGCGGCGGGCCCGACCTGGGCGGTGAAGGCCTGGCCGTCGAGGCAGGCGCGGAAGGTGGGCCGGCCGGGCTTCCAGTCGATCTCGGTGAGGTTGAGCCTGCGGTGCTCGCCGACAAACTCCACCCGGAAGTCGCTTCCGCCGTTGGACAGCCGCACCAGCCGCCGCTCGCCGTTCTCGATCACCACCCACTCGTCGCGGACCAGCTGGGGGGCTGAACGGGCGGTGACCTTGGTGTGCATGGCGCAGGCCGCCGCCGCCATCAGGTCGCGCTGGAACTCGGTGGGCGAGGTTCCCTGGAAGCCGTCCGGGAACTCGTCCTTGATGTAGTTTGTCGACAGCTGGCCAGACCGGAACCGGTCCTGGTCCATCACCGCGGCCAGGAACGGGATGTTGTGGCCGGGACCTTCGATGTGGAAGTCCTCCAGCGCCCGGCCCATGGCGTCGATGGCGGCGAGCCTGTTCGGCGCCCAGGTCGAGAGCTTGGAGATCATCGGGTCGTAGAACATCGAGATCTCGTCGCCTTCGCGGACGCCCGCGTCATTGCGCACCACGATCTCGCCGAGCTTGCCCTCTTGGGGCGGGGCGTAGCGCACCAGCCGCCCGATCGAGGGCAGGAAGCCGCGATAGGGGTCCTCGGCGTAGATCCGGCTCTCGATGGCCCAGCCGTTGATCTTCAGGTCCGACTGCTGGAACTGCAGCGCCTCGCCATAGGCCGAGCGGATCATCTGCTCGACCAGGTCCAGGCCGGTGATCAGCTCGGTGACCGGATGCTCCACCTGCAGGCGGGTGTTCATCTCCAGGAAGTAGAAGCTCTTGTCCTGGCCGGCCACGAACTCCACCGTGCCGGCGCTGTCGTAGGCAACGGC
>NZ_JANOCX010000107.1:0-1650 GCF_031412415.1 Phenylobacterium sp. | reverse complement strand
GCCCGGATCAGACCGCGCTCGACGCCGAGATCGCCGAAGCCGGGCGCAGCTGGATCGACCGGTTCGAGAGCGCCCTGCGAAATGCGGACGTCGACGACGTCGCCGTCGGACCGCTCAGCGCCAAATGGGCCGAGGCGTTCGGCGTTGGCTATCGCGCCCGCTATGACGCCACCGAGGCGGTGCGGGACCTTCAGGCCGTCGAGTCGTTGAACGACAGTGGACTGAACGACGGCGGCGAACCGGTGGCGGTTCGCGCCTTCCGCACCGACGGCGAAGGGTCGCTGAACTTCCGCTTCAAGCTCTATCGTAGGGGCGCGGCGGTGCCGCTGTCCGACGTGCTGCCGATTCTCGCAGACATGGGGCTGAAGACGCTTGAGGAATGGGGCCACGCCCTGCGTCCGTCGGACGAGCCTGAAATCCATGTCCATGAGTTCCTCATGGAGGACCCGCGCGGCGACGACCTGCGATTCTCCGATGTGAAGGGCCCGTTTGAGGCGGCCTTTTCGGCGGTCTGGACCGGACGGACCGAAAGCGACGGTTTCAACCGGCTGGTGCTGGAACTGGGCGTCAACTGGCGCGAGGCGGCGCTGGTGCGCACCCTCGCCCGCTATCGCCAGCAGACCGGTCTCGATCCCAGCCAGGCGGTTCAGGAAGAGGCGCTGCGCGACTATCCGGCCGTGGCGCGCGCCCTGCTGGCCCTGTTCGCGGCGAAATTCGACCCGGCGGCAGGCGGCGACGCGGCGAGCCGGGAGACGGAGGTCGGCACGCTGGTCGCCAGGATCAACGATCTGCTGCAGGACGTGAAGAGCCTCGACCACGACCGCGCCCTGCGCCGGATGGTTTTGCTGGTTCAGGCGATCAAGCGGACCAACTATTACCAGATGGGCGCCGACGGCGCACACAAGGCGCATATCTCGATCAAGATCGCCTCGCGCGAACTGGCCGATCTGCCCCTGCCCAAGCCATTCCGCGAAATCTTCGTCTGGGCGCCGCATATCGAGGGCGTCCACCTGCGCTTCGGTCCGGTGGCGCGCGGCGGCCTGCGCTGGTCCGACCGCCGCGACGATTTCCGCACCGAGGTTCTCGGTCTTGTGAAGGCCCAGCAAGTCAAGAACGCCGTCATCGTGCCGGTCGGCTCCAAGGGGGGCTTCTTCCCGAAAGGTCTGGCGGCCATCGTCCGCGCCGGCGGGGACCGCGACGCCCAGCAGGCCGAGGCCATCCGCGCCTACAAGACCTTCCTCTCCGGCCTGCTCGACATCACCGACAACATCGATGCGAACAACGAGGTTGTCCGCCCGGCCGGCGTCATCGCCCATGAGGGCGACGATCCCTACCTCGTCGTCGCCGCCGACAAGGGAACCGCCACCTTCAGCGACATCGCCAACGGCATCGCCATCTCCTACGGCTTCTGGCTGGGCGACGCGTTCGCGTCAGGGGGATCGGTCGGCTACGACCACAAGGTCATGGGCATCACCGCCCGCGGCGCCTGGGAGGCGGTCAAGCGCCACTTCCGCGAGGCGGGCAAGGACATCCAGACCGAACCCTTTACCGTCGTCGGCGTCGGCGACATGTCGGGCGATGTTTTCGGCAACGGGATGCTGTTGTCCAAGGCCACCCAGGTGATCGCCGCCTTTGACCACCGCGACATCT
>NZ_JANOCX010000106.1:0-3641 GCF_031412415.1 Phenylobacterium sp. | reverse complement strand
CCGCCGCAGCTTCCGCAGACCGTGGGGCTGGTGCCGGGCTTGGCGCCCGAGCCCTCGCAGGTCTCGCAGGTGATGGAGGCCGGCACGGTGATCTCGACCTCGGAGCCGGCATAGGCCTGCTCCAGGGTGATCTCCAGATCGTAGCGCAGGTCCTGGCCGCGGGCGGGGCCGCTGCGCTGGCGGCCGCGGCCGCCGAACATGTCGCCGAAGACGTCGCCGAACACCTCGTTGAAGATGTCGTTCACGTCGTGGAACTGGCCGTTGCCGCCGCCGCCGTTCGCGCCATTGACGCCGGCATGGCCGAACCGGTCATAGGCCGCGCGCTTCTGCGGGTCGGAGAGGACCGAATAGGCCTCGTTGATTTCCTTGAACCGGCCCTCAGCCTCCTCGCAACCGCCATTGCGGTCCGGGTGGTGTTCCATGGCCAGCTTACGGAAGGACGACTTCAGGGCCGCATCGTCGGCGGCCCGGTCCACGCCCAGGATTTCGTAATAATCCCGCATCTTATGTCAGGCGTTCAAATTGATCTGAGAAACTGAGGTGGGTGAGCGCGAGCGCCGCTGCAAGGACTGTTCCAACCTGCCCCGCGCGCAAGGGGACGGACGCCTCATGGGCGCCTTCTCGCAAGGCTTGCGGAAAGCGCCCATGGGGCGAAACGTCACGCCGATTTCTTCTGGTCGTCGTCGTCGCCGACTTCCTCGAACTCCGCGTCGACAACGTCGTCGCCGCCGTTCGAGGCGTCCGGTTGATCATCGGCCGGACCGCCCTGCTGGGCGGCGTACATGGCCTCACCCAGCTTCATGGAAGCCTGGATCAGGGTCTGGGTCTTGGCGGCGATCGCTTCGGCGTCTTCGCCTTCGCGGGCCGTCTTCAGGTCGGCGAGCGCAGTCTCGATGGCTTCCTTCTCGGGAGCGCCGACCTTGTCACCATGCTCGGCCAGCGCCTTCTCGGTCGAGTGGATCACCGCCTCGGCCTGGTTCTTGGCTTCCACCAGGGCCTTGCGCTTCTCGTCCTCGGCTTTGTTGGACTCGGCTTCCTTGACCATCTTGTCGATGTCGGCGTCCGACAGCCCGCCATTGGCCTGGATGCGGATCGACTGCTCTTTCGAGGTCGCCTTGTCGCGGGCCGAGACGTTGACGATGCCGTTCGCGTCGATGTCGAAGGTGACCTCGACCTGCGGCACGCCGCGCGGCGCGGGCGGAATGCCGACCAGGTCGAACTGGCCCAGCATCTTGTTGTCGGCCGCCATCGGCCGCTCGCCCTGGAACACCCGGATCGTCACGGCCGACTGGTTGTCGTCGGCGGTCGAGAAGGTCTGGCTGCGCTTGGTCGGGATGGTGGTGTTGCGTTCGATCAGCGGGGTGAACACGCCGCCCAGGGTTTCGATGCCCAGGGTGAGCGGGGTCACGTCCAGCAGCAGCACGTCCTTCACGTCGCCTTGCAGAACCCCGGCCTTGACCGCGGCGCCCAGCGCCACGACCTCGTCCGGGTTCACGCCGGTGTGGGGTTCACGGCCGAAGAACTCCTTCACCGTCTCCACGACCTTGGGCATGCGGGTCATGCCGCCGACCAGGATCACTTCGTCGATGTCCGACTTCTTGAGGCCCGCATCCTTCAGCGCCTGCTCGCAGGGGCCGACGGTGCGCACGATCAGGTCTTCCACCAGGGCTTCGAGCTTGGAGCGCGACAGCTTGATGTTGAGGTGCAGCGGACCCGAGGCGTTCATGGAGATGAAGGGCAGGTTCACCTCGTACTGAGGCGTGAAGGACAGTTCCTTCTTGGCCTTCTCGCCTTCTTCCTTCAGGCGCTGCAGGGCCAGCTTGTCCTTGCGCAGGTCGACGCTGGTTTCCTTTTTGAACTCGTCGGCCAGGTAGTCGACGATCCGCATGTCGAAGTCTTCGCCGCCCAGGAAGGTGTCGCCGTTGGTCGACTTCACCTCGAAGACGCCGTCGCCGATCTCCAGGATCGAGACGTCGAAGGTGCCGCCGCCCAGGTCGTAGACGACGATCTTCTTGCCGTCGTTCTTCTCAAGCCCGTAGGCGAGCGCCGCGGCGGTGGGTTCGTTGATGATGCGCAGGACTTCCAGGCCCGCGATCTTGCCCGCGTCCTTGGTGGCCTGGCGCTGGGCGTCGTTGAAGTAGGCGGGGACCGTGATGACGGCCTTCTCGACCTTTTCGCCCAGGTGCTGCTCGGCGGCTTCCTTCATCTTCTGAAGGATGAAAGCCGAGACCTGCTGAGGCGAATAGTCCTTGCCCTGGGCCTTCACCCAGGCGTCGCCCGTGGGTCCCTTGACGATGTCATAGGGCACCATGTGCTTGTCTTTTTCGACAACCGGATCGCCATAGTTGCGGCCGATGAGGCGCTTGATGGCGAACAGGGTGTTCGAAGGATTGGTCACAGCCTGGCGTTTGGCCGGTTGGCCGACGAGGCGTTCCCCGTCCTCCAGGAAGGCCACCACCGAGGGGGTGGTGCGTACGCCTTCGGCGTTCTCGATCACTTTGGGCGTTTTGCCGTCCATGATGGCCACGCACGAATTGGTCGTGCCGAGGTCGATGCCGATGATCTTGCTCATATCGAGTCTTGCTCGCTCCTGAATGGCGGACGCCGTCTAGAGGGCCTTCGGTTGAAGCACCCCGATGTTCTAGACGTCCCCGGTTCGAATAAGGGCTCGGCCGGTTAACCCACGGGGAAACCGGCGTCGAGTCGCGATATGGGATCGCTTACGTCCCCCGCAAGGGCGAATGACCCTAGAAATTTCGGGGTCTTGATCGATCCCTGTTCGGCCAAGCTTCTAAAATCCTTGCATAAGCTGGCGCGGGATATGGCGCGGCGGCCCCCCGATCCACCAGGTAGGCGTGCTGCACGACCATGGCCTGCTGTTCGATATTCAGCGCCGAAAATTCCCGACCGTCGGTCGGATCATAAGCGTAGGCGGACGGACCGTCGCCGCAGCGAAGTTTGGCCAGGGGCAGATTGACCCCGCACTGGGCCTGCCAGGCATGGACCAGCTCATGGACCAGCACCGAGCGGATCCACAGGGGGGCGAGGGAAAAGTCGGCATAGGCGCCGGCGGCCGGCCACACGACCAGCCAGCCGTTGGGCACGAACGGCCGGGTCCAGAACGGCAGGCTGAACACCCGGATGCGGTCCAGGTCCAGGGTCGCGCCGAAAACCTCGGCCGAAAGCCGCCGCTCCCCCTGGGTGAGCGCTCGCCATCTCATCGGCTTCATGCGCGATATGCCGTCCATAGCGCCTATATGGACCCTGATGAGCCCCGCTTCGACCACCGGTTTTCGCTTCCTGCCGGGCGCCCTGGACCTGGCCGCCCAGCAGGACCTGTTGACCGCGGTGACGGACCGGGTCGCCGTCGCGCCTTTCGTTCGCCAGGTCACGCCGGGCGGCAAGCCGATGAGCGTGGCCATGACCAGTTTCGGAACGCTGGGCTGGACGACCGACCTGTCGGGCTACCGCTACGAGTCGCGGCACCCGACGACTGGGGCGCCGTGGCCGGACATTCCGCAAATCCTGCTCGACCTGTGGGCGGAGCTGGCCGATCCAGAGGTTCCACCCGACGCCTGCCTGGTCAATTTCTACGACGCGGACGCCCGGATGAGCCTGCACCAGGACCGCGACGAGGCCGA
>NZ_JANOCX010000105.1:0-4424 GCF_031412415.1 Phenylobacterium sp. | reverse complement strand
GCCACCGGCCGCCGGACCGGGTTATTCCGGCGATGCTGTAGGGCTACAGACCTCGCACTCCGGATCGGCTCCGATCCTCACCGTCCGTGTCTCGGCCGCCAGCGCGTCATAGATCAGCAGCCGGCCGGCCAGCGGCTCGCCGGCGCCGGTGATCAGCTTGATCGCCTCCAGGGCCATCATTGAGCCGACGACCCCGGCCAGCGCCCCCACCACGCCCACCGCCGAGCAGGTCTCGGCCTCGGGCGGTATGTCGGGGACCAAACAGCGGTAGCAGGGCTTGCCGCGGAAGACGCCGACCTGGCCGGTCCATCGGCCGATGGCGCCGGAGACCAGGGTACGCTCGTGCTGCACGCAGGCGGCGTTGACGGCGAAGCGGGTGGCGAAGTCGTCGGTGCCGTCCAGGACGATGTCGACGCCGGCCACCAGCGGACCGGCGTTGCAGGCTTCCAGGTGCACGGGCGCGCAGTCGACATGGACATGGGGGTTTAGCGCGCGCAGGTGTTCGGCGGCCGCCTCGACCTTCAGCCGGCCGACATCGGCGTCGGTGTAGATCACCTGGCGCTGGAGGTTGGAGGTGTCGACCACGTCGGGATCGGCCAGGACGATGCGCCCCACCCCGGCGGCGGCCAGGTAGAGCGCGGCGGGCGCGCCAAGACCCCCCGCGCCGACCATCATCACGCTGGCGGCCTTCAGCCGCTGCTGGCCCTGACCGCCCACCTCCCGCAGCACCAGATGGCGGGCGTAGCGTTCGACCTCATCGTCGGTGAAACTCATCGCGCTTGACCTTAGACCCGGCCCTGACCACATCGCAGGACATGACCAACAGCAATTTTCCGGACTGGCACGGCACGACCATCCTGGCGGTGCGCAAGGACGGCAAGACCGTGATCGCCGGCGACGGCCAGGTTTCCATGGGCCAGACCGTGGTGAAGGGCAACGCCCGAAAGGTGCGCACCCTGGCGGGCGGCAAGGTCCTGGCCGGGTTCGCCGGCGCCACGGCCGACGCCTTCACCCTGATCGAGCGGCTGGAAGCCAAGCTGGAACAGTATCCCGACCAGTTGGCGCGCGCCTGCGTCGACCTGGCCAAGGACTGGCGGACTGACCGCTACCTGCGCCGTCTCGAGGCCATGCTGCTGGTGGCCGACAAGGACGCCATCTTCACCGTCACCGGGGTCGGCGACGTGCTGGAGCCGGAAACCGGCGTCGCCGCCATCGGCTCCGGCGGCAACTACGCCCTGGCGGCGGCGCTGGCGCTACATGACAGCGCATTGTCGGCAGAGGAGGTGGCCCGCAAGGCCATGGGCATCGCCGCGAAGATCTGCGTCTACACCAACGGGCAGTTGACGGTCGAAACGCTGTAGCGCCGCGTTTCGACGTCACACTTCGCGTTACGCCCGCGCGCCACGCGGCGCATGCTCCCCTGGCAAAGGGAGACATGACTTGCGCCGTTTGATCCTTGCCCTCGCCATCACCGCTTCCCCAGGCCTCGCCCAGGCCGGAGTCGATCCGGCCCCCGTGGTGGCCGCCGAGCGGGCCTTCGCCGCCGATGGCCCGGTGCTGGGGGTGCGCGACGCGTTCCTGAAGCACTCCGCGCCGGAGGCCATCGTCTTTCAGCCCGACATCGTGAAGGTCCACGAGACCTTCCCCAGCCAGCCGCCAGACAGGGATCGGCCACCCCTGACCTGGTGGCCGCTCTGGGCGGGGATCGCGGCTTCCGGGGATCTGGGCTTCACCTCCGGACCCTACGCCGTGGCCGGCGTGGGGCGCGGCTACTACTTCACGGTCTGGCGCAAGCAGCCGGACGGTGGCTGGAAGTGGATTTATGACGGCGGTCCGGGCAGCGACACCACCGGCGCCGCCCCGGCCGGGAGCCCCGTCGCCTACCTGCAACCTTCCACCGCAGGCGCGGGATCGGCCACGAAGGCGAAGGCTCAAGTCGCCGCCCTCGAGGCGCGGCTGAACGCAGCCGCCGCGCGCGACCTTGCCCAGGCCTTCGAGGCGCTGACGGCGCCCGACGGCCGCATCGCCGGGTCTCGTATCGTGCCGGAGAACAGCCCCCAGGGTCGGGCGCGCGAACTGGCCGCGCGCCCTGCGACCATGATGCTCAAGTCCGTGGGGTCGGAGGCCTCGAAGGCGGGCGATCTGGTCTGGACCCACGGCGAGGCGGCCTGGACCCGCGACGGCCAGCCGCGCGGAGGACGCTATATCCGCGTCTGGCAGAACCGCGTGGAAGGCTGGAAGCTGGTCTACGACGCTCTGTTGCCCAGCCCTCCAAAGCCGCCCGCCTGACGCCGGGCAGGTGACATGGCCGCGCGGACGCCTATATCGCGGGGATGACCGAGTTTTCTCCCCGCGAAATCGTCTCCGAGCTGGACCGCTACATCGTCGGCCACCCGGAGGCCAAGAAGGCCGTGGCCGTGGCCCTGCGCAACCGCTGGCGCCGCCGGCGGGTGCCCGCCGAGCTGCGCGACGAAGTGACGCCGAAAAACATCCTGTTGATCGGCCCCACCGGCGTCGGCAAGACCGAGATCGCCCGGCGGCTGGCCAAGCTGGCCCAGGCGCCTTTCCTGAAGGTCGAGGCCACCAAGTTCACCGAGGTCGGCTATGTGGGCCGCGACGTCGACCAGATCGTCCGTGACCTGGTGGAAAGCGCCATGGCCATGGTCCGCGACAAGCGCCGCGCCGCCGTGAAGGCCCGGGCCGAGGCCGCCGCCGAGGAGCGGGTGCTGGACGCCCTGACCGGCCCCGGCTCCACCGCCGCTCGCGAAAGCTTCCGCAAGAAGCTGCGCGCCGGCGAGCTGGACGACAAGGAGGTCGAGCTGACCCTGGCCGACACTGGCGCAGGCATGCCCACCTTCGAGATCCCCGGCCAGCCGGGCGCCTCCATGGGCATGCTCAATCTGTCGGAGATGATGGGCAAGGCCTTCGGCGGCCGCACCAAGACCCACAAGACCACGGTGTCGGGCGCCTGGGCGCCGCTGATCGCCGAGGAGAGCGACAAGCTGCTGGACCAGGAGGCCCTGACCCAGGAGGCCCTCGCCCTGGCCGAGAACGAGGGCATCGTCTTCCTCGACGAGATCGACAAGGTGGCCACCAGCCGCGAACGCTCGGGCGGCGCCGACATCAGCCGCGAGGGCGTCCAGCGCGACCTGCTGCCGCTGATCGAGGGCACCACCGTCTCCACCAAGTACGGGCCGGTGAAGACCGACCATGTGCTGTTCATCGCCTCGGGCGCCTTCCACGTCGCCAAGCCCTCGGACCTGCTGCCCGAACTCCAGGGCCGGTTGCCGATCCGGGTGGAGCTAAAGGCCCTGACCCGCGACGACTTCCGCCGCATCCTGACCGAGCCCGAGGCCAACCTGGTGCGCCAGAACCAGGCCCTGCTGCTGACCGAGGGCGTGACGCTCACCTTCACCGACGACGCCATCGAGGCCATGGCCGACGCCGCCGTCACCGTGAACAACGCCGTGGAGAACATCGGCGCCCGGCGGCTGCAGACGGTGATCGAGAAGGTGCTGGAGGAGATCAGCTACACCGCCTCGGACCGCGGCGGCGACACGGTGGCGGTGGACGCGGCCTATGTGAACGCCCGGGTTGGGGATCTCGCCAAGAACGCCGACCTCAGCCGGTTCATCCTCTAGTCGCGCGCGGCGTCCAGGATCTGGCGCACCCGGCGCAACGTCGGGAGGATGGCGGCCAGTTCTGCGACGTCGATCTGCGACAACAGGTCGTTGAAGACCGGGGTAAGCGCCGCAAGCGCCGACTCTCGGGCAAGCCGGCCGGCCGGCGTGACGCTGACGGCCTTGCCGCGCCCGTCGGCGGGATCGGCCGCGACGGTCACGAAACCCTCCGCTTCCAACCGCTTCAGCGTCCCGGTCATCGCGCCCTTGGTGACCTGGAGAGCGCCCGCGATCTTGGCCGGCGCCCGGGTCTCGTGCTTCAGCCGGATCAAGTGATTCAACACGGTGAAACCCGCCATCGACAGGCCCTTCGGCAGCAGCCGTTCCGCCGCGGTGCGCGACAGATGCTCGATGATGCCGACCTCGTTGAAGAAGACGAAGGTCGTGGGATCGTCCTCGGTCATGCCAGGATATGTTCGGCCAGGCCCCGGCGGGGGGATGGGCCGGCCGGCTTGGCCCGTCCCAGGCGCACCAGCATCTGCACCGGCGCGGCGGGGGTGGCGCCGAACCTGGCCTGGGTCGCCGCGTACAGAGGCGCCATCTCCGGGAACTCCTGCAAACTCATGCTCCAAGGCTGCATGGACAGTCCGAGCTTGGTAGCCGTCAGCTGCGCGCGCGCATAGGCCCGGCCGGCGGCGATCTGGGTCGCCCGGCTGTTGTCGGCGCTCTTGATCCACAAGAAGGCCGGTGTCGCCTCGATCATTTTGCGCCAGATGTCCTCGCCCGACTTCGAGGCGAAGGAAT
>NZ_JANOCX010000104.1:0-16175 GCF_031412415.1 Phenylobacterium sp. | reverse complement strand
GACAGCCGGTCGATCTGACCCACGTCGTCGGCGACGACGGCGATCGCGACCCCGGCCTTGGCGATGGCCGCGATCCGCGCCGCCGCCCAGGGCGCGGGCGGGGAGGTGATCAGCAGGTCGGCGATCCCGGCGGCGGCGTAGACCTCGGCCTCGCCCACCGTCTGGCAACAGAGGCCGACGGCGCCCAGCTCAACCTGCCGGCGGCCCAGCGTCGAGCACTTGTGCATCTTGCCGTGCGCCCGAAGCTGGACGCCCGCGGCGTCGCACAGGGCCTGCATGGCCGCCAGGTTCCGCTCCAAGGCCGCGCGGCGCACCACCAGGGCCGGTGTCATCGGCGGGCGGAATTCGACGGGCGGGCCCAGTCGGTCGGTCATGGGGCGGAAGTCCTGGAATCTGTGGCGGGGGCAATGGCCATTGGGGCGCGAAAAGGCCACCCCGATCAAGTCTTCCCAAGATGTGGTTTTTCCTGCCCCGACTTGGCGGGGTTCGCGCAATCACGTACCACCATGGCCCATGACCACCAGCGCGTTCGACCTCTTCAAGCTGGGCGTGGGGCCTTCCAGCTCCCACACCATGGGACCGATGACCGCCGGCGCGCGGTTCGTGGAGCGGCTTTCCGGCCAGGACCTGCTCTCCGCCGTCACGCGGGTCGAGGTCACGCTCTATGCCTCCTTGGCGCTGACCGGCAAAGGCCACGCCACCGACCGCGCGGTGATCCTGGGCCTGGCCGGCTTTCGGCCCGCCACCATCGACCCCGACGCGGCCGACGCGGCCTTGGAGGCGATCCGCGCCCATGCCAGCGTGAAGTTGGGCGAGGCCGGTCCTGACGTGGCGTTCGACGAGGTCCGCGACATCGTCTGGGCCGGCCGCACCCGCCTGCCCCAGCACCCAAACGCCGTGGCGTTCCGCGCCTTCGCCGCCGATGGCGTGGCGCTGCTCGAACGGACCTATTTCTCGGTCGGCGGCGGCTTCGTGCTGGATGAGGACGAGATCGCCGCCAACGGCCCGCCGGTTCGCGCCATTCCCGTGCCTTACCCGTTCGGCTCCGGCGCCGAACTGCTGGACCAGGCGCAGCGCGCCGGCCTCACCATCGCTGAGCTGATGTTCGCCAACGAGACGGCGACACGCGCGGCCGACCAGGTCAACGAGGGCCTCGACGCCATCGTCACCGCCATGGAGGCCTGCATCGAGCGCGGCATGCGCCAGGAGGGCTGCCTGCCCGGCGGGCTGAAGGTTCGCCGTCGCGCCGGCCAGATTCGCAATGACCTGATGGCCAAGGTGGAGCGCAACATCTCCGATCCCCTGGCAGCGCTGGACTGGGTCAATCTCTGGGCGCTGGCGGTCAACGAGGAGAACGCCTCGGGCGGCCGCGTGGTCACCGCGCCCACCAACGGCGCGGCGGGCCTGCTGCCGGCGGTGCTGCGCTACTACGACCGCTTCTATCGCGGCTCGGTCGAGGGGCGTCGGACCTTCCTGCTCACCGCCGCGGCCATCGGCGCGCTCTACAAGCAGAACGCCTCGATCTCCGGCGCGGAGGTCGGCTGCCAGGGCGAGGTGGGCGTGGCCTGCTCCATGGCCGCCGCGGGCCTCACCGCCGCCCTGGGTGGGACCAACTCTCAGATCGAGAACGCCGCCGAGATCGGCATGGAGCACAATCTGGGCCTTACCTGCGATCCCATCGGCGGCCTGGTCCAGATCCCCTGCATCGAGCGCAACGCCATGGGTGCGGTGAAGGCCATCGACGCCTCCCGCCTGGCCCTGCTGGGCGACGGCCAGCACACCGTGTCCCTCGACAAGGTCATCGCCACCATGAAGCGGACCGGCCAGGACATGAGCGAGATTTACAAGGAGACCTCCCTGGGCGGGTTGGCTGTGAACCTTGTCGAATGCTGAGCCTATACGGCCTTCAGCACCCCGCGCACGATCACCCAGAGATGGGCGTTGATCAGGGCCTCGCGCTCCACCCAGGGGAAGCCCGGCTTGGCGATCATCAGCGAGACCAGGCCGTGCATGCCAGACCACACGCTCTGGGTCAGGGTCTCGGGGTCCACGTCCACCGTCAGGCCGCGCGCATGCATCTCGGTCATCTCCCGCCGCAGGACGCCATAGGTCGAGGCGGTCGACGGTGACAGCGTCGGGTCGTTCTCGCGCCACCAGGTCCGCAACGCCGCGCCCTCGGACATGAAGGCGATGCGGTACATGTCGGGGTTCTGAAGCCCGAAATCCACGTAGATCCTCAGCATCGCCACGAAGCCCTCGGGCGTGTCGCTGCGGCGGTCGGCTCCGGAGGCCAATCCCTGAGCCAGCAAGGCGAAAGCCCGGCTGTGCAGCTCCATCCCGATGTCGGCCTTGGTCGGGAAATAGGCGTAGAGGGTCGGCTGAGAGATCCCGACGGCCTGGGCGATCTGGCGCGTCGACACGGCGTGGACGCCGAGCTGGGTGAACAGCCGCAGGGCCGCGGCGAGGATCTCCTCGCGCCGCTCCACCCCCTGGCCCTTGGCCTTCCGGGGTGATCGTTCCTGGCCCTTGTTCATTCGTGCATTCCTGTCATGCGGCCTTACGGCTTGACAATGCATCATCACCTATCGCTGATTACCTATCATTGATCGACGATTGGAGACACCGGTGCGTATTGGGCGTTTTCAGAGACCACGCCTGGCTCGCGTCGGCGCGGCGGCGGCCATGAGCCTGGTCGCCGCCGCGGCCTGCGGGCGGCAGGAGCCGCCCAAGGACGCCATCCCGCCGCCGGCCGTCGAGACGGTCGCCGTCCGCATGCCGCAGGCCGAGGGATCGCTAACCGCCACCGGCCTGCTGGAGCGGCGTCGCGAGATGACCCTGTCGTTCCGCATTCCCGGCGTCCTCACCCAACTCGCCGTCGACGACGGCGACAGCGTGCGCGCCGGCCAGGTCCTGGCCGCCATCGATCCCTCCGGCGTCGCCGCCGCCGAGGCCCGCGCGGGGGTCGACGTCGAACGCGCCCGCCGCGACCTGGCCCGCGACCAGGCCCTGTTCGATCGCGGCTTCGTCAGCGCCCAGCGCCTGGACGACCGGAAGAGCGCGTTGAAATCGGCCCAGGCCGGCGCCGGCGCCGCGGCCTTCGACCGGCGCTGGGCGCGGCTGGTCTCCCCAGCCTCCGGCGTCGTGCTGCAGCGTCTGGCCCAGGCCGGCGAGGTGGTCCAGCCCGGCCAGGCCGTGCTGCGGATCGCCGATGAATCCAGTCCGCTCACCCTGCGCGCGCCCTTGGCCGATCGCGACGTGTCCCGCGTCCGACCAGGCCAGTCGGCCAGCGTGCGCATCGACGGCCTCCCCGCTGTCGTACCCGGGCGAGTCACCCGGGTGGGTGAGCGGTCTGGCGCCCAGACCGGCGCCGTGGACGTGGAGATCGAGATCCTGGGCGGGACAGGCCTGCGCAGCGGCCAGGTCGCCACCGCCCGGATCGCGGTTCCCGCTCCGAACGGCCCGGCCCTGGCCCGCGTGCCGGCCGAGGCGATCCTGGAAGCCAAGGGCCGGCAGGCTTTCGTCCTGGTGGCCGATCGCGGCGTGGCTCGGCGGCGGGCCGTGACGTTCGGCGGCTTCTCCGGCGACGACGCCCTGGTGGACGGCCTGGCCGCCGGATCGCGGGTCATCACCGCCGGCGCCGGCTTCGTCGGCGACGGCGACAAGATCACCGTGGTCGATCCCAGCCGTATCGAGACCAGCCTCCCGGGCGGCGCGGGCCGATGAAGTTCGACATCGCCGCCTTTTCCGTCCGCAATTGGCAGTTCACCCTCGTGGCGTTCGGCCTGCTGGTCATGCTGGGCGTCAACGCCCTGCTGACCACGCCACGGTCCGAGGACCCTCACTTCCCGATCCCGATCGTCACGGTCCGCGCGGTCCTGCCCGGCGCGGAACCCGCCGAGATGGAGCAGCTGGTCGCCGACCCGCTGGAGGACGTGCTGGACGGGCTGGACGACGTCAACGACATCTCCTCCACCAGCCTGGACGGCGCGGCCGTGGTGGTGGTCGAGTTCGACTGGAGCGTGAACCCCGAGCGCAAGTACGACGAGGTCGTGCGCGAGGTGAACGCCCTGCGCCCCAACCTGCCCCAGGGCCTGTCGCGGCTGGAAGTGCGCCGCGCTCGAACAACGGAAGTGGCCATCGTCCAGGTGGCGCTGGTCAGCGAGCACATGCCGATGCGCCGCCTGGAGAAGCTGGCCGACACCCTGCGCGAACGGCTGGACCGGGCGCCCGGCGTGCGTGAGGCCCGCTATTGGGGAACGGCGCCGTCCGAAGTGCGGGTCGCGCTGGACCTGGGCCGGCTGGCGGCCCTGCAGCTTCCGGCCACCGCCGTCGCCGACGCCCTGCGCGCGGCGGGCGCCGAGACCCCGATCGGCGCCGCCCATGCCGGCGACCGGCGGTTCAACATCAAGACCGGAGGCGCCTTCCGCGACCTGGAAGTCGTGGCGAACACGCCGGTTCGCAGCCAGGACGGCCAGGTCGTTCGGGTGCGCGACGTCGCCACCGTTAGCTGGGAACAGCAGGAGGCGAGCCATCTGGCGCGCTTCAACGGCGCCCGCGCGGTCTTCGTCACGGTCGCCCAGAAGGACGGCGCCGACGTCGCCACCGTGACCAAGGGCGTCCAGGCCGCGCTCGCGGAGTTCAAGAAAACCCTGCCCGCCGGCGTCCGCCTGGAGGAGGGCTTCGTCCAGGCCGACAACGTGCAGCACCGGCTGTCGGGCCTGTTCCGCGACTTCGGCCTGGCCCTGGCCATCGTCATGATCACCCTGCTGCCGCTGGGCTTCCGGGCGGCGGGTGTCGTCATGTTGTCAATTCCGCTGTCGCTGCTGATCGGCCTGGCGATGCTGCAGGCCCTGGGCTTCACGGTGAACCAGCTGGCCATCGCCGGCTTCGTGCTGAGCCTGGGCCTGCTGGTCGACGACTCCATCGTCGTCACCGAGAACATCGCCCGCCACCTGCGGGCCGGCGGTGGCCGGGTCGACGCGGCCATCGCCGGCACGCGCCAGATCACGCTGGCGGTCATCGGCTGCACCGCCACGCTGATGTTCGCCTTTCTGCCGCTGCTGGCCCTGCCTGGCGGGTCCGGGGGCTACATCCGCTCCCTGCCGGTCACCGTGCTCTGCACCGTGGGAGCCTCCCTGGTGGTGGCGCTCACCATCATTCCGTTCCTGGCCAGCCGCATGCTGTCGCGCCACGAGGACCCGGAGGGGAACGCCATCCTGCGCGGCGTCAACGGCGTCATCCACCGGTTCTACACGCCGGTTCTGCACCGCGCCCTGGCCCGACCGTGGGCGGCCTTCGCCATCATCGCGGCGATCTGCGCGACCACCGTCCCACTGCTGGGCCTGATCGGCTCCAGCCTGTTCCCGCCCGCCGACACACCGCAGTTCCTGGTCCGCATCGAGACCGCCGATGGCACGGCGCTGGCCAAGACCGATGCGGCCCTGCGCTTCGTCGAACGCCGCCTGAAGGCCGAGCCCAAGGTCGTCTGGATGGCCGCCAACCTCGGCCGGGGCAATCCGCAGATCTTCTACAATCAGCAGCAGCGGGAGACCCAGACCAACTATGCCGAGGTGTTCGCCGCGCTGAAATCCTGGGAGCCGGGCGAGAGCCCCCGCGTCCTGGACCGCCTTCGCACCGATCTCTCCCGCTATCCGGGCGCCCGGATCAGCCTGGTCACCTTCGAGAACGGGCCGCCCATCGAGGCGCCCGTCGCCGTGCGCATCACCGGCGAGAACCTGGATGTGCTGAAGGCCCTGGCCGCCCGGGCCGAACGCGCCCTGAAGGCGACGCCCGGAACGCGGGACGTCGAGAATCCCTTGAGGATCGACCGCACGGACCTCGACCTCGGCGTCGACGACGCCAAGGCCGCGGCTTTGGGGGCTCAGGCCGGCGCCGTACGCCGGGTCGCGCGTCTGGCGCTTTCCGGTGAGGAGACCGCCCGTTTCCGCGATCCGGACGGCGACGACTATCCGGTGCGCGTGCGACTTCCCATGGCGGGCCGCAATGAGATCGCCTCGCTCGCCGACCTCTATGTCCCGACCCAGGCCGGACAGTCGGCGCCGCTCTCGGCCCTGGCGCAGCCCAGCTTCCGATCCAGCCCGGCCCGCATAACCCGCTACGACCGGGAGCGCACGGTGACCGTCACCTCCCAGATCCGAACCGGGTACCTGACCTCCAAGGTGACCACCGAGGCTCAAGCTCGCCTAGCCCGGGACCTGGCCCTGCCCCCAGGCTACCACCTTTCCCTGGGCGGTCAGGCCGAGGCGCAGTCGGAGAGCTTCGCCGGCCTTGGCGCGGCGATCCTGGTGGCGATCTTCGGGATCCTCGCGGTGCTGGTGCTAGAGTTCGGCAAGTTCCGCACGGCCCTGGTGGTGGCTGGGGTCATCCCCCTGGGCCTTTTCGGCGCGGTGGCCGCCTTGGCGATAACCGGCAACTCGTTGTCATTCACCGCCACCATCGGTTTGATCGCGCTCATCGGCATCGAGATCAAGAACTCGATCCTGCTGGTCGACTTCACCGAACAGCTCCGCAAGGGCGGGATGGGCCTGCGCGAGGCGATCGAGAAGGCGGGCGAGGTGCGCTTCCTGCCGGTGCTCCTGACTTCGGTGACCGCCATCGGCGGCCTGCTGCCCTTGGCCCTGGAGGGTTCGGGGCTCTATTCGCCGCTGGCCATCGCCATCATCGGCGGGCTGATCACCTCGACCTTCCTGTCGCGAGTGGCGACCCCGGTCACCTATCTGCTTCTCTCACGCGGCGAAGAGAAGAACTTGGTCGACGTCGGGGAGATTGGGGTTGAAGCTCAGGCCGCATGAACCCACGTGTATTTGTTTTGGCCCTTTCAACATTCTCCTTCGGATCCAGCGCCTTCATATTCGCGGGCCACCTGGAGACCATGGCGGCCGACCTCGGCGTCACGGTCGGCGCTGTCGGCCAGCTCCAGACCGTCTACGTCCTGACCTCGGCCCTGGCCGGACCGCCGCTGGCCATGCTGCTGGGACGGCGCGAGCGCAAGTCGATCCTGCTGCTGGCGCTCGCCGCCTCCATCGCCTTCAGCCTGCTGTGCTTCCTCGCGCGCGACTACGGCCAGCTCATGGGCGTCCGCGCCGTGCTGGGCGGTCTCGCGGCCCTGGCGGGTCCGGGCGCCGCGACCATGGCCGCCAGCTTGGTGCCGCCCGAAAAACGCGGATCGGCCATGGCCGTCGTCACCGGCGGCATGACTCTCGCCTTCCTGCTGGGCATTCCCATGGGCAGCGTCGTGGGCGCGGCGTTCGGCTGGCGCTCCACCTTCCTGCTGTCGGCGTTCCTGTCGCTGATCGCCTTCGCCGCCGTCGCTCTGTTCACGCCCAAGGTGGTGCCACCCGCGCCGATCAAGGGCGGCAGGCTCGACATCGCCACGGCCCTGCCGTTGTGGGGAACGACCTTCCTGGCCTTCGGCGCCAACATGACCATCTCGACCTATCTGGCGCCGATCATCCGGTTGCAGACCGGCGTCACCGGGGCGGGGGTGGGCGCCTTCCAGCTGATGATCGGGGTCGGCAGCTTCCTGGGCCTCTGGCTTGGCGGCCGTAGCGCCGATCGGGGCAAGGGCGGACTTTCCGTCGGCTTGGCCTTCCTGGCCCTGGCGATCGGCGCCGGGCTCCACACCCTCGAGCTCGCGGGCGGCGCGCCGCCTGGCGTGGCCACCAACATCGTGGTCTGCGCGGCCATCATGATCGCGGCGACCTCGCTGTTCTCCGTCATGCCGGTGGTCCAGAGCCGGCTGGTCGAGACCCTGCCGACCGCCGCGGCCCTCGCGCTCGCGCTCAACGGTTCAGCGGCCTCGTTCGGTCAGGCTTTGGGCGGCGCCAACGGCGGCTTCATGCTCACCCATTTCGGCGGGCCTGCGCTGACCACATCGGCCATGGCGCTGGCGGTCGTCGGCGCGACCTTCTGGTTCCTCACCGCCGGACGCGTGCGTAAGCCGGTCCCCGCCTAGATGACAAGCCGCGAGCTTCGGGTCAGTCTAGCGGCATGAGCCTCATGCCCCTGCCCGCCCAGCCCGCCGATGTTCCTTGGCCCACCCAGGCCTGGCCGACCGGCGACCTGCCGCCCGGCCTCGACCGCGCGCGTTTTGACAACCTGCTGTCGCAAGCCTTCGACACCGATGACATGGGCGAAACCCACGCCCTCGCCATCGTCCAGGGCGGAAAACTGGTCTTCGAGCGGTACGGCCCGCGCCACGGCCCCGACCACACCTATCCCTCATGGTCCAAGGCCAAGAGCATCACCCAGGCTCTCATCGGCGTGCTGGTGGGCGAGGGTCGGCTCGACATCCATGCGCCCGCCGATGTTCCCGAATGGCGCGAGCCGGGCGATCCGCGCGCCGCCATCACCCTCGATCAGCTCTTGCGGATGTCCAGCGGCCTGCGGTTCGTCGAGGACTACGTGCCCGAGCATCCCTCCGACGTGATCGAGATGCTCCAGCGCAGCGGCCGGCCCGACATGGCCCATTTCGCCGCGTCCATGCCCTTGGAACATGCCCCCGGGACCTTCTGGTCCTACGCCAGCGGCACCACCAACATCGTCTCGCGCATCGCCGCCCGCGCGATCGGCGCGACCGGCGAAGACTTCCACGCCTTCATGCGCCGCGCCCTGTTCGAGCCTTTGGGCATGACCCGTCCGGTCCCCAAGTTCGACGGCGTCGGCACCTTCATCGGCTCGTCCTACTGCTTCGCCACGGCCCGCGACTTCGCCCGCTTCGGCCTGCTCTATCTGCGCGGCGGCATGTGGGACGGCGCGCAACTTCTGCCCGAGGGGTGGGTCGACTACGCCCGCACGCCCACCTTCCAGCAGCCCGGCGCCGACGAGAACCGCTATGGCGCGCACTGGTGGCTCGATGTCGGCGGGCCGGGTTCGTTCTCGGCCAATGGCTACGACGGACAATACACCGTCCTGGCCCCCGACCTGGACCTGATCCTGGTTCGCCACGGCGCGACGCCTCTAGCCAAGAAGGACGTGTTGAAGGCCTGGGTCGGCCAGACCGTGGCGGCCTTCCGCTAGTCGGAGTCGCCGGCCAGCACGGTCTCGCGATGCTTCAAGGCCACCGCCGCTGGGAGGCCCGACCAACCCTGCAGCAGCGAGCCCCGCCCCCAGGGCGGCGCGAAGTATTCCACCGCCCCCAGCCAGCCCTCGCGCAGGCATTGCTCCCACCAGGCCACGAGCGGATAGCGCCAACCGGGCAGGCCCCTCCGCAACCGCTCCTCGGCATAGACCCCGTCCAGCCACGGCCAGTCCGAGCCATTGTGGTAGCGGAAGGCGAAGGCGGACTTGGACCGCGTGTCGGCCCGTTGCTTGAACGGCGGATAGGCGCACATCATCCCCCAGTCGCCGAAGGACTGGTCGGTGTTGTGGCGCGTCTCCAGCCGGGCGCGGACGGCCTCCAGGACCTCCAGCGCCCGGGCCCCGGTCACCGCGTCGTAGCGCAGCAGGGTGAGGCTATCTAGCGTCAGGTGGTCCTCCAGCGCCGGCTCCACCTCGGCCAGCCCCTCCGGCGCGTGATAGTCCGCGTACCAGCCGTCCGGCCGCCACAGCTGGGTCTCGATGGCCGTACGGGCCTCTGTCGCAAGCGCCCTGGCGGCGGCGGCGAGGAGCGGGTCGAGCTTGGCGCCCAGCTTGGAGATCACGTCCAGCACCCCGACCCACAGACCCAGGTCGTAGGCCACGAACCCCCCGCGATAGACGTTGTCGGCCCAATCGCGCTCATGGCGCGGCTTCACCGGCAGGCCCATTTCGCATAGATCGCGATAGCGCTCGAACACCGCCTTCACCAGCGGCCAGTGCCGCTCGGCCGGCTCCAGGTCGCCCGTCGCGCGCACATAGTCGCCGATGGCCAGGACGAAGAAGAGCGGGCTGTCGAAGTGGTCGCTCCACCAGTCGGTGGAGCGCGTGTGGATCCAGTCCATCCCGAACGCCGTGGTGCGCAGCTCCTCCCAGGCTCGCGCCTGCTCGGCCCCGGAGACGATCACCCCGGAAGGCGCCTCGCCGTCGGACTGCATGCCAGAAGCCAACATCTCGATTTCTTCGTGAACCACCGCCGGGGCCAGGCCGAGCAGCAGTTGCAGGGTCCAATAGCCGTCGCGGTAGTAGGTCCGGGCGGGCGCCGAATAGTGCAGCCCGGCCGCCAGGCCGTCGAACCGCCCGCGCTCGTCGCGACGCACGCTGGAGAGCCCGGCATGGGTTCCCTGTATGACCATGCTGCGCATCGTCGGGTCGGCTTCGGGCATGCGGTCGCAATGGGTCGCGTAGGCCGAGGCTTCGCCCACGATGGTTTCGACGGAAAAGTGTAGAGCCCGTTCGGCCTCGGCCAGGTCGGCGCCCCCTGCGATAAGCAGGTCCGCCCCGCGCTGTTCGATCAGCACGACGGCCCATTGCAGGTCGATCCGCCGCCGGGTCTTCTCGCGCCGGACGCGGGCCTTGGGATGGGTGCTGCGGTCCCAGTTGGCGCAGCGCTTGGCCGGCGTGAAACCGCGATAGATCGCGCCGCGGATCACTAGAACCGGCGCCTCCTGGGCCGCGAACACACCGCCCGCCGACGCCGTCAGACCGTTCGGAAAATAGACGAAAGGCCCCTCGATAGCTGAGAACCGCAGACGCCCGAGGTCGCCCTCGCCCCACAGGGCCAGGTCCGCCGAACCCTCCGGGTGAAACTCGGCCTGCAGGCGAGGCGCCATGATCGGCAGCAGGACCGCCTGGTCGCTCTCGACCAGCCCGTCTTCGCGGGCCTTCAGGATCGGTTGGCGCAAGGTATTGCTCCCGACGACGTCGCCCCGGTTTAGGCCTTTCCCGGGAACGCGGGAATAGGCCGTGAGGCTCCCGCGATGCATCTAGACAGGGGCCGGAAAAAGGGCGCAGCCTGGGTCCAAGCACCGGGGAGGCGCGATCATGTCGACGTTCCAACTGAATGGACGGACGGTCACAGTTCGAGACCCGGACGACGCCCCCCTGCTTTGGGTGATCCGCGACGACCTGGGGCTCAAGGGCACGAAGTTCGGCTGCGGCATCGGCGCCTGCGGGGCTTGCACGGTGCATGTGGACGGCCAGGCCGTGCGGTCCTGCGTCACCCCCGTCAGCGCCGTGGCCGGCGCCAAGGTCGTCACGATCGAGGGCCTGGACCCCAACGGCGCCCACCCGCTGCAGAACGCCTGGATCGCGGCCCAGGCGCCGCAATGCGGCTACTGCCAGTCGGGCCAGATCATGCAGGCCGCCTCGCTGCTGGCGACCACGCCGCACCCCACCGACGCCGAGATCGACGCGGCCATGAACGGCAATCTCTGCCGCTGCATGGCCTATGTGCGGATCAAGAAGGCCATCAAGCTGGCGTCCGCCAAGACGGGAGCGCGCGCATGAACAAGCCGTTCGCCCCCTCCCGCCGCGGCTTCATGATCGCCGCCACCGCCGCCGGCGCCATGTTCGGCTTCGTCGGCCCGGGGTCCGCCGCCGACACCGGCTTCGAGCCGACCATCTGGTATTCCATCGACCGCCAGGGGATCGTCACCGTCAACGTCATCCGCGCCGAGATGGGCCAACATGTCGGCACCGCCATCGCCCGCATCGTGGCCGACGAACTGGAGGCCGACTGGGACAAGGTCCGCATCGTCAGCGTCGATTCCGATCCCAAGTGGGGCCTGATGGTCACCGGCGGCTCCTGGTCCGTGTGGCAGAGCTATCCCCTCATGAGCCAGGCCGGCGCCGCCGGACGCATCGCCCTTATCGAGGCCGGTGCGAAGCTGCTGGGCGCCGACCCCAAGACCTGCGTCGCCCGCAAGAGCCTGGTCTCCGCCGGCGGCAAGTCCGTCTCGTACGGCGACATCATCGCTGCGGGCGGGCTGAAGGCCAGCTTCACCGAGGCCGAGCTGAAGGCCATGCCGATCAAGCCGCCCTCCGAGCGCCGGCTGATCGGCAAGGAGACCCAGGCCCGCGACATCCCCGACAAGACAAACGGCAAGGGCGTCTTCGGCCTCGACGCCGTGGTTCCCGGCATGGTCTACGCCCGGCCCAAGATCCCCCCGACCCGCAACGAGTCCAAGGTGGTCTCCGTCGACGACAGCGCCGCCAGGGCCGTGCCCGGCTACCAGCAAAGCCTGACCCTGAACGACCCCTCCGGCACGGTCCCGGGCTGGGTGGTCGTGGTGGCCGACAGCTTCGTGGCCGCCGACCGCGCCGCCGATCTGGTCAAGGTCACCTGGACCAGCGGCGACAGCGCCAAGGTCTCCGAGGCCGACCTCCAGGCCCACGCGGCCAAGCTGCTGGCCGATCCCAAGACCGGCGGCACGGTCCTCGATGACCCCGGCGTCGACGCCGCCTTCACCGCCGCCAAGTCGACCCTGTCGGCCACCTACACCACCGCCAGCGCCCTGCATTTCCAGATGGAACCGGTCAATGCCCTGGCCTTCGAGAAGGACGGCGTCTTCGAGATTCACGCCGGCAACCAGTGGCAGTCGCTGATCCTGCCGACCTTGGCCAAGGCCCTGGGACGAGCCGAGCAGAAGATCGTCATGCGCACCTACCTGCTGGGCGGCGGATTCGGACGGCGGCTGAACGGCGACTACGCGGTCCCCGCGGCCCTGGCCGCCCAGGCGCTGGGCAAGCCGGTCAAGCTGGTCTTCACCCGCGCCGACGACACCCTGTTCGATAGCTTCCGCTCCCCCAGCGTCCAGAACGTCCGCATGGCGTTCGGGGATGGCGGCGCCGTCACCGCCATGGAGCACAGCGCCTGCGCCGGCTGGCCAACCCAGGTCATGGCCCCGTTCTTCATGCCCAAGGGGCTGAACGGCGCCGCCTACGATCCCTTCGCCATCAGCGGCGCGAACCACTGGTACAGCGTCGGCGCTCATCGCGTTCGGGCGGTGTCCAACGACCTGGCCAATCGCGCCTTCCGCCCCGGGTGGCTGCGCTCGGTCGGACCTGGCTGGACCAACTGGGCGGTGGAAAGCTTCATGGATGAGGCCGCCCACGCCCGAAAGGCCGATCCCCTCGCCTTCCGGCTCAAGCTGCTGGACGGCGTCGGCCGCAACGCCGGCGCCGGGCCCTCCGCCGTGGGCGGCGCCAAACGCCAGGCCGCGGTCCTCGCCCGCGTCGCCAAGAGCGCCGGCTACGGCGGCAAGCTGCCGAAAGACACCGGGATCGGCCTGGCCACCACCTTCGGCCAGGAACGCGACATGCCCACCTGGATCGCTTGCGCCGCTCGCGTGCGGGTCGATCGCAAGACCGGCGAGGTCAAGGTCGAGAGCCTGCATCTGGCCGTCGACGCCGGGGCCATCGTCCATCCCGACGGCGCCCTGGCCCAGATGGAGGGCGCCGCGCTCTGGGGCATGAGTCTCGCCCTGTTCGAGGGCGCCACCTTCACCAACGGCCAGATCGCCGAGACCAATCTCGACAGCTACACGCCCCTGCGCATGGCCGACGTTCCTGACCTGCACATCGACTTCATCGAAAGCCCCGAACCGCCCGTGGGCCTGGGGGAGCCCGCCACCACAGTGGTCGGCCCCGCCATCGGCAACGCCATTTTCGCCGCCGTCGGCGCCCGGGTCCGCCACCTGCCCATCCGGCCCGACGCGGTGCTGGCGGCGCTGAAGACGGCCTGATCTCGAACCATCCTTCGTGGTCAGTTCCGACGGCGTCGCCGCCTACGCGACCCCGTGCGCGCGCACCGCCACGGCCAGCTCCTCGCGCATCATCACCTTCAGCCGCTCAGGCCCCAGGATCTCGACCTTGTCGCCCCAGGTGAACAGGTGCCAGGCCAGCTCGCGCATCCCGCCGGCGGTGAAGCGCACCATCACCCCACCGTCGGCCAGCGGCTCCAGGCTCTGGGTCGGGTGGAACCGCCAGCCCATGGCCTCCTCGGCCCCGTGCGGCAGCACGCGCAGCTCCACCGGCTCGACCTCGTCCTGATAGATGCCGAAGCTGCGGTTCATGAACGCCCGCAGCGAGAAGTCGGCGGGCCGCGACCCCGGTGCCTCGCTGACCGCGATCTCCCGCACCCGGTCCAGCCGCCAGGTGCGGGGCTCTGCCGAGTCGCCCTCGCCGCCGACCAGATAGTTCGACCGCCCGAACATCAGCCCGAACGGCGTCACCTCCCGCAAGCGCCCCGGCGACGACCCGCCGGCGTAGCGGAACCTAAGTCGTCTCAAGGACTTGATAGCTTCGCGCACCGCGCCGAGCACGATCTCGTCCTCGAATGGACGAGGCCCGGCATGGATAGCCATGGTCTCGGCTTCCAAGAGAGCCTCCAGGTCCGGCGCAAGCTTGCGGCGCGCGCCCGCACGGATCGCGGAGAGAACCTTTTGCTCCAGAGACAGCAACGCCCCGGCCCGGGTCTTGGACCCCGCCTGACGGTACTGCTCGGCCGCGGCGCGCAGCGCCGCGAACTCGTCGGCGGTGGGCGCCTGGAAGATGCCGTCCAGTCCCGAGGGTATCCGGAATCGCTTGGTAGGCGGATCGTCCACCTCCTCCATCTGTGGAAAGGCGTCGCGCACCGCGTCGCGCATCCGCTCGGCCGTGCGGCGGCCCACCCCCATCTGATCGGCCATCTCGTCGAGGGTCAGGCCCTCCGCCGACGAGGCCAGCATCCTCGCCAGTTCCAGCAGCCTCGCCGCCTTCTCATGCCGCATCGCCGGCTCCCGAAAACATACGTCCGTTTCTGACGCATCGGCATCCTATCAAGATCATGCCGAGACGAAAGGTGACTTCGATGACCAGCCGCAACGTGACCCGCTTCCGCCCCGCGCCCCGCCGTCAGGCCGAGCCGCTGTTCCTGTTCGACGCGCGCCGCCCGATCCAGGCGGCCAGCCCGGCCATGATCGAACAGGTCATCACCCATGCCGACGTCGCCGTCCGGCTCTCCGGCGGCCGCCTCAAGCTGCGGATCAGCGCGGCCATGATCGAACACCTGCAGGCCCAGGGCCGCCTCGACGACGGCGCCCATCGCCTGGCCGATCTCACGGTGGTCTGGGACGAGCAGGAGGGCCAGGTTCTCAACGTCCGCGACGACGCCCGCCTTCGCGACGCCGCCCAGCGCTGGTCGGCCCTGGACGCCCTCTGGGACGAGGAAAGCTACGAGCCGGAACACGCCATGCGCTCGGCGGCGGCTTAGCCCTCTTTTCCATCCCCATAAAGTGGAGGGAGAAGACTAGGCCCCCACCCGCCCGTACTTCCCGCTCATCTCCGCCATGATCGCCTCGAACTCTGCGACCGTCTCCTGGATCACCTGCGCCACCGGCTTGATCGCATCGATCCGCCCCGCGACCTGGCCCGACAGCGCGATCGACGCCTCCATGTCGCCGCCGAAATAGAGCGCCTGGGTGTTCCTGAACTCCGACATCACGCCGGCCTCGCCCGGATCGCGCTCCAGCCGCGAGGTCCGCTCGGTGCGCAGAGCCCGCAGGGCGGCTCCAGGTCCGAAGCGGTTGAGGAACACGGTATCGGTCTCCTTGGCCGCGACGATGGCGTCCTTCCAGTTCTGGTGAACCGGGCTCTCGGCGGCCGACACCATCCGGGTTCCCATCTGCACCCCCTCGGCGCCCAGCGCGAAGGCCGCGGCCATGGTGCGGCCGTCGACCATGCCGCCGGCGGCGATCACCGGCACGCCGACCTTCGAACAGACCAGCGGCAGGAGCACCATGCTGGACACATCGCGCGAATTCTTGAATCCGCCGCCCTCGGCGCCCTCCACCACCAGACCGTCGACCCCGGCGTCGATGGCCTTCAGCGCCGCGGCCAGCGACGGCACCACGTGGAAGACGGTCAGGCCCGCCTCCTTGAGCTGCGAACAATAGCGGTTGGGGTCGCCGGCCGAGGTGGTGACGAACTTCACCCCCTGGTCGACCACGAAGGAGACAATGTCGGCGTCGCGGACATAGGCCTGGGCGATGTTCACCCCGAACGGTTTGTCGGTCAGTTGGCGCATCATCTTGACCTCTTCGCGCACGGCGTCGAGTTCGCCCGACGAGGTCTCGATGATCCCCAGGCCGCCCGCGTTCGACACCGCCGAGGCCAGCTGCGAACGGGCGATCCAGCCCATCGGCGCCTGGAGGATCGGATACTGCACGCCCAATAGCTCGGTGATGCGGGTCTTGATCATGGCGGCGCTTCCTCAAACGGCTGTTTGAAAACATCTGCGCCGATCACCCCCCGCGCCG
>NZ_JANOCX010000103.1:0-18760 GCF_031412415.1 Phenylobacterium sp. | reverse complement strand
CCTGTGGGGAGGTGCTCAAGTTGGGGGCGGGGGGCGCGTGGGGGTCGCGCCGCCCGGAAGGAAGGTTCGCCTAGCTGGGGGGAGGATCAGGCGGCCTTTTCACCTTCAATGAGGTTGGGCTGAACCGAGGTGGAGATCTCGATCCGGCGGGGTTTCAGGGCTTCCGGCAGCTCGCGCTTCAGCGAGATGGAGAGCAGACCGTCGGCGAGCGCGGCCTCGGTGACCACCACATAGTCGGCCAGTTGGAACCGGCGCTCGAAGTTGCGCTCGGCCAGACCACGGTGGAGATACTTGCGCTGGTCGTCGTTGGCGGCCTTGCGGCCCTGGACGGTCAGGAGGTTTTCCTTGACCTCGATGTTCAGTTCTTCAGGACGAAAGCCGGCGACGGCGATCTCGACGCGGTAGGCGTTCTCGTCGGTGCGCTCGATATTGTAGGGCGGATAGCCGGCGGCCGCGTCGACGCGGGCGGTTTCCAGCAGGTCGGCGACGCGATCGAAGCCGACGACCGAACGATAGAGCGGGGAGAAGTCGATGGTGCGCATGTTGAGCCTTCTTCAATAAGCAAGGTTGCGTTGTTGTCGGACGGCGCGCGAGCCAAGTTGGCCTCGTGCATTGCCCGGAAGGCCCGGGTGTCCAGCGCCTTCGAGTGCTTAGGTGGGACGTGCGAATTCAGGTTCAAGGGGCGCCGTGCAAGACGTCTTGCCAGGGCCGCGCGGCGCTCTAGGCTCGCGCCTAATCCGCAACCAGCCGAGGCCGTCCACCATGTCCACTCGTCGATTTGTCCTGCTCGCCGCCGGCGCCCTGATCGCGCTCGCCCAACCCGCAGCCGCGGCGGAGGACAAGGCCCTGAAGGCCGCCGTCGCCGGCGCCCAACGCAGCGACGCCCACAAGGCCCGCGACGCCGCGCGCCATCCCTACGAAACCCTGGCGTTCTGGGGTGTGAAGCCGAAGCAGACGATCATCGAAGTCTCGCCCGGCTCCGGCTACTGGACCGAGATCCTTGGTCCCTACGCCAAGGCCACCGGCGGGGCCTACATCGCCACCGCCGCCGATCTAGCCAACCCCAAGATGACCGACGCCGGCCGCAAGAACCGCGCGGACTTCGAGGCCAAGTACGCCGACGAGGCGAAGTTCGGGAAGATCACCTATGTCGGGTTCGGCCCGGTGTCGGGCCCGCTGGGCGCCCCGGGCTCGGCCGACATGGTCATCACCGCCCGCAACATCCACAACTGGATGTGGACCGACGGCGTGCTGGACAAGGCGATGAAGGATTTCGCGGCGGTCCTCAAGAAGGGCGGCGTCCTGGCCGTCGAAGAGCACCGCGCCGACCCCACTCGCGCCCAGATCGGCGACGCGCGCGACGGCTATGTCGACACCGCCAATGTGATCGCCGCGGCGGAGAAGGCCGGCTTTAAGCTGGCGGCCAAGTCCGAAGTCAACGCGAACCCCAAGGACACCAAGGACCATCCCTTCGGCGTCTGGACCCTGCCGCCCTCCCGTTGGACCGTCCAGGGCGGACGCAGCCAGGACCCCGCCTTCGACCGCGCCAAGTATGACGCCATCGGCGAAAGCGACCGGATGACCCTGCGTTTCGTGAAGAAGTAGCCACGCTTTGACCACCGTCTCGGGTCAGTCTAACCCGGACGGTGGTTCCTCAGGTGAGGCGTGATCCCTTGATGTCAGCGGCCCCGCTTTCGCGCCGAAGCGTCTTACTGAGCGGGCTGGCCCTGGCGTCGTGCAGACCCAAGGCCACCACGCCGCCAGCCGCGCCGGCCAAGGGCGCCATGAGCCTTCGCGACGCCGTGGACGGAAGCTGGCGCCCGGCGGCCGACAAGGCCCGCGACCCCTGGCGGCATCCCCTGGAAAGCCTCGAGTTCTGGGGCCTGAAGCCCGGCCAGACGGTGGTCGAGTTCTGGCCAGGCGCGGGCTGGTACACCGACATCCTCGCCCCCTATCTGGCCGCCAACGACGGCAAGCTGATCGCGGCCAATCTCCAGCCCACCGACCCGGCCGCCATCGAGATCGTCGAGGCCTTCCGTCGTAAGCTGCAGGCCAACCGCAAGCTCTACGGCGCCGTGGAGATCACCGCTTTCGGCGCGACCAGCGGCCCCGTGGCGCCGGCCGCAACCGCCGACCTGGTGCTGTTCCTGCGCAACCTGCACAACTGGATGGCGGCCGGCGTGGTGGAAAAAGCCTTCCGCGACGCCTTCGCCGCGCTGAAGCCCGGCGGCGTCCTGGGCGTCGAGGAACATCGCGCCGCGCCGGGCGGGGTGCAGGACGCGCTGGCCGCCGATGGCTATGTCGACCAGGCCTATGCCGTTCGGCTGGCCCAGGAGGCGGGGTTCATCCTGAACAAGGCCAGCGAGATCAACGCCAACGATAAGGATAGCCGGGACCATCCGTTCGGCGTCTGGACCCTGCCGCCAATCCGTCTGACCGCCCCGCGCGGCGAGCCGGACGATCTGGGCTTCGACCGCGCCAAGTACGACGAGATCGGCGAGAGCGACCGGATGACGCTGCGGTTCGTCAAGCCCGCCTGAGGCCCTAGAGCTGCGTCTTGTAGCTCTCGATGATGACGTCTTCGCTGACCGGCGGCTTGCCCATGTTGAGTTGGTCCATGACCATCTCGCTGAGGGAGGGCAGGGCGCTGCGCTCGACCTGGGCCTCGGAATCCCAGAGGCGGCCGCGCATGATCGCCTTGGGGCAGTGGAAGAAGGCCTCCTCGACCGCGATGCTGATCACCAGGCGCGGGGTCTTCCCGAACTCCACGAACTGGCCCAGCAGATCGGGGTCGTCCGTCGCGCTGACCTGGCCGTTGACCCGGAACACGTCGTCGAAGCCGGGGATCATGAACATCATGCCGATGCGGCCCGGGCCGCCCAGCAGGTTGCGCAGCGTGTCGAGCCGGTTGTTTCCGGGCCGATCGGGCAGGAACAGGGTCGCGCCGTCCTCGCTGACGTGGACGAAGCCCGGTTCGCCGCCGCGCGGCGACACGTCGATGGCCCCGTCCGGGCCCGCCGAACTGACCACGCAGAACGGCGAGAGCGCGATGAAGCTCTTGCCATGCTTGTCCACGTGGGGGAGCGCCTTGTCGAGGACGAGCTTGCCCGGCGGCCGATAGATCCGGTCCAGATCGGCGAGGTCCAGGGTCTTCATGTTGGCGCTCCACTTGCGAGACGTTCGCAAATATGCGCCAAACGAAACCAGCTGTCACGCGCCAGATGAACGCAAGCTCGCGCGGCGGGTCAGAAATGGGCCATCTTGTGCGGGCAAAAGCTCCGCGTCGCTTCATCTCAAAGGCCAGGCATGCTTCGCACGACCCTTTTCGCCGCGCTCGCGGCCGCCGCCGTCGCCGCTCCGGCGCTGGCCCAGGATGGCATGATCCTGCCGGGCTACTGGGAGGTGACCAACAAGGTCAGCGCCGTGGTCAGCCAGACCAAGAAAGAGAACCGCTGCATCACCCCGTCGGAGGTGGAGAAGTTCATGATGGGGCCGTCCAACCGGCACTATAAGTGCAACTACCCCACGCGGGTTTTCAAGAACGGCAAGATCACGCTGAAGGGCAAGTGCGCCACCAAGAACGGCCACACCGCCTTGCTGGAAGCGACGGGTTCATACTCGCCCACGACCTTCAAGATGGTCGCCGATATCGACACCACCTGGTCGGGTCTGGCGATCAGCGGCAAGGCCACGACCGACGCCAAGCGGGTCTCCGAGACCTGCCCCGCCCCGGCGCCGGCCAAGGCCGACTGATCGGCGGGCGCCGCGCGGCAATTGCGCCGGAACTCCAGCGGCGCCGTTTACTTGCCGGGCGCGAGAGGCGAAGGTGCCGGTCACTTTGGCGTGAGACCCCCGCATGGCGACCCTTCAGGAACTGACGCAGCGCGTGAAGGACGCCGTCGGCGAGGACGCCGGCCTGGGCAAGACCTTCAAGATCGACCTGCGCGGCGAAGGGTTCATCCATATCGACGGCGGCGTGGTCACCAATGACGACAAGCCCGCCGACCTGACCGTATCGGTCAAGCACGCCGATCTGGAGGCCATGGGCCGTCGCCAGCTGGACCCCATGACCGCGGTCATGACCGGCCGGCTCAAGTTGTCCGACACGGGTCTGGCCATGTCCCTGCAGCCGCAGATGCAAGCATTGTTCTCCAAGCTGGGATGACACGCCGGTGACCGCTCCCCTCATCTCGATCCCATCGGCGCCGATCCCCTCCGGCGGCGAGGCTGACTGGTTCACCGGCGCGGGCGGCGTGCGGCTGCGCGCGGCGCTGTTCCCGGCCAAGGGCGCGGCGGTCGGCTCGATCGTCCTGAGCGGCGGCCGCACCGAGCCGATCGAGAAGTATTTCGAGGTGGTGGAGGACCTGACCGCGCGCGGCTTCGTGGTCCTGGTCCATGATTGGCGCGGCCAGGGCCTGTCGCATCGCGACCTTCCCGATCGCCTGGCCGGTCACGCCAGCGGCTATCAATCTTTCTTGCGAGACTATGAGGCGCTGCTGGCGGCCTATGGCGCGCGGTTGCCCAAGCCCTGGTACGCCATAGGCCACTCCATGGGCGGCTGCCTGACCCTGTTGGCCCTGGCCAAGGGCCAGGCAAAGCACTTCGAAGGCGCGGTGCTGTCGGCGCCCATGCTCGGCATCCGAACCGGCGGCATACCGCCGCTGGCCGCCCGCGCCATGGCTGGACTCAACGTCCTGCTCGGCCGTAGCGGCCAGTACGCTCGGCCCGCGGGTCCGCCCGAGACCTTCGAGACCAACGTCCTGACGCACGACCGCACCCGCTGGGCGCGGAGCCAGGCCCAGGTCGCGGCCCATCCCGATCTGGCCCTTGCGGGACCGACCTGGGGCTGGCTCGATTTCGCTCTGACAGCCACCGCCTATCTCGCTCAGCCGGCGAACTTGAAAAGCGTCACGATTCCCGTCGTCATCTGCTCGGCGGAACAAGACAAGCTTGTCGACAACCAAGCGCAAAAGGCCGTCGCGGCGAACCTGCCAAAGGGCGAGTTCATTGATGTGCCGGGCGCGTACCACGAAATCCTGATGGAGACGGACACCATGCGGAACATCTTCTTGCGAGCGCTCGACGCTCTGACGGGGAAGAAGCCTGCCCCCGCCGCCGCGCCGCCGCCGGCGCACGCCACCACGCCGACGCCGGTGCCGGAGCTCTCCCCAGCTCCGAAGCCCGCGCCCGCTCCGGCGCCCGAGGCGGTCGTAGCTCCGCCGGCCCCGGTCCTCGCTCCGGCCCCGAAGCCTGCCGCGAAGGACGCGCCCAAGCCGGCGGCGAAAAAGGCGCCGGCCAAGGCCGCCGCGGCGAAACCCGCTGCGAAGGCTCCGGCCGCCAAGCCCGCCGTGGCGAAAGCTGCGCCCGCCGCGAAGCCCGCGGCCAAGGTCGCCAAGGCAGCGCCTGCGAAGCCGATCGCCGTGAAGGCGCCCGCCAAGGTCGCCGCGCCCAAGGCCGCCGCGCCCAAGGCCGCCGTCCCCGCCAAAAAGGTCGCTGCGAAGCCCGCCGCTCCGAAGGCGGCCAAGCCTGCCGCCAAACCGCCCGCGAAGCCGGCCCCAAAGTCTGCTCCGAAAGCCGTCGCCGCGAAGCCTGCCGCCGTCTCCAAGGCGCCCGCACCCGCCAAGAAGCCCGCCGTCGCCGCGAAGCCAGCCGCGGCCAAGGCGCCTGCCGCCAAGAAGCCCGCGCCGAAGAAGTAGCTATTTCGCCGAACGCCGCAGGGCGACCAGGGCCTCGTCCAGGCAGGCCCGGTCGCCGGCGATGACGATCTGTCCGCCGTGCTGGCCGACAGGCGCGCCGCGCCAGTCGGTGACCAAGCCACCGGCCCCCTCGATCAGGGGGATGGCGCTTTCGATGTCCCAGGATTTCAGCCCGGCCTCGATGACCATGTCCATCGTGCCGGCCGCGACCATGGCGTAGGCGTAGGCGTCGCAGCCCAGCCGCGCGAGCTTGGCGGCGGCGCGCACCTGGGTCCAGGCGCCCAGCTCCGGCCCGTCGAAACAGCCCTCCGGATCGGTGGTGGCGATGATGGCGTCGGTCAGCTTGGGACAGGGCCGCACCCGCAACGGCCGGCTGGTTCCCCGCGCCATCAGCCGCGATCCCCCGGCATGGCCGATATAGAGCTCGTCCAGATAGGGCTGGCCGATGGAGCCCAGGACGGGCTTCCCATGATGTCGCAGGCCGATCAGCGTGCACCAAAGCGGCAGCCCGGCGATGAAGGCCCGCGTCCCGTCGACAGGGTCCAGCACCCAGACGAACTCGGCGTCCGGGCGGTCTTCGCCGTACTCTTCGCCGATCACCCCGTGGTCGGGATAGCGCTGCGAGATCAACTTCCGGATGGCGGCCTCCGCGCCCTTGTCGGCGGCGGTGACGGGATCGAAGCCCTTGGGCCCGCCCTTGTCCTCAAGGCCGTGGTCGGCCCGGAAGAGCGGCGCGATGGCCGCGGCCGAGGTGGCGTTCAGTTCGATGAGGAAGCTTTCCAGCTCGGAAAGACGGCCGGCGGCGAGGATGGAGTCGGGCATGGCTCCCGCTGTACCCCGCCGCCGGTCCCCGCGAAATCCCCCCCAGAGCTTTCGCGGGTCGCCAATGTCGTTGGGCTCAGGCGATGGGATGATCGCCGTTGAGCGACTTGGCGAGGTCTAGCAGGCGGCGGCGCGGACGCTCGCCGAGTTGGTAGTAGGCGCGGATCAGGTCGAGAGTTTCCTTGCGGGCGAACATCTCGCCGCCAGCTTCACCTTCGCCCGCGGTCTCGCGCTGAGCGGCTTCGGCGAAACCGTCATAGAAGTAGCCGACCGGCACTTCCAGGGCCTCGGAGAGCTGCCACAGACGGGCCGCGGAGATGCGGTTGGCGCCGCACTCGTACTTCTGGATCTGCTGGAACCGCACGCCGCAGGCGCCGGCTAGCTGCTGTTGGGTCAGGCCGAGCAGCCGACGGCGGCGGCGCAGGCGCTTGCCCAGATGAACGTCGATATTGTTGCCCATGGGTTCCATCGCCCCCTCGCATTCAAGTCGCGCCGTCTCAAAACGAAACGGCTCGAGGGGAATTCCGCAAATCGCGCGCCAAGCGAGCGGGGTTCGCGTTGCACGGAGGGGAACGACGCGACTACTAAAGGGGCATGACGCAGGGCGGACCGTCCCGGATGCAGGACTTTCTTTGGCGCCTCGAGGCCGTCGCCTTCGACGCGGTGATCCTGCTCGCCAGGGTCCTGCCGGTCGACCTGGTGTCGGACTTCGGCGCTTGGTTTTTCAAGACCTTAGGCCCGCTCACCGGCGCCCACCGGGTGGCCGAGGTCAACCTGCGGATCGTCTTCCCGCAGGCCTCCGACGGCGAGATCGCCCGCCTGCTCCGCGCCCAGTGGGACAACACCGGGCGAACCTTCCTCGAACTGCTGATCATGGACCGGATCATCGGCGACCCAGACCGGGTGGAGGTTGTAAACGCCGGTCGCCTGGACGAGATCGCCGCCCGGCAGGAGCCCGTTGTGTTCGTTTCGGGCCACTTCGCCAATTTCGAGGTGATGCCCGCGGTGATCGTGAATTCGCCCGTGGTCAGCCAGATCACCTATCGGGCCATGAACAATCCGCATGTGGAACAGCGGGTGCGAGACTATCGGTTCCGCTATGGGGTTCGGTATTTCGCGCCCAAGGGCGGCGACGGCGCGCGCGAACTCTTGGCAGCGCTGGGCCGGGGCGAGTCCGTGGCGCTGATGAACGATCAGAAGTTCAACGGCGGGGTGGCCGCCCCGTTCTTCGGCCTGACCGTCCACACCGCTCCCGGCCCCTCGCGCCTGGCCCTTCGCTTCGACACCGTGCTTCAGCCCATGTCGGTGCAGCGTAGACGCAAGGCCCGGTTCCGCGTGGTGGTCCACGAGCCCATCGCGCTGACCAAGACCGGCGACATGGCCGCCGACATCGAGGCCGGCGTGCGCAAGGTCAACGCCTTCATCGAGGCCCAGGTCCTGGAGCGCCCCGCCGAGTGGTTCTGGACCCACCGCCGCTGGCCCAGCGAGATCTACAAGCGCGTGCGGTGAGCGGTCTCGAGGGCTACTCGCGGAATAGCTCGCTGCCGCGCGGCTTTCCGATATTGGCGATGGCCGCGCCCCCTTGCTGCACGGCCCCCGACAGCCCGGCGTCGGAGTCGATCCGGCGCTCTTCCTCGGCCGCCGCCGCCGGGTCGGTCGACGCGTCGGTCGGGGTCAACGAGGGTCGCGTCTCCGTTTGATCCTTCGGAACGGCTTCGGCCTTACCGTCCTGCTGATGTTCCGACATGGCGCCTCTCCTTGCGTGATCACCTCACCATCAAGAGCATTCGCCACCCTTCGGTTCCGCTGCGCGTTTGGTGTCCGGACAAGGCCATCGGCGTCCGGACAAGAGTTCGCTTGGAGCGCCCGCCCCGGGTGTTCGACAGAGTGTGCGAGGCCTCTCTCGATGGGCCTCGGTGAGTGCAAGTTCCATGACGACCTCGACCCCCGAACCCGCCAAGCCTTCAGTCATGGCGGAGATCGTCGACACCGCCAGGACCGTGGCCTACGCCCTGTTGATCGCTCTGGTCCTGCGCGTCTTCCTGTTCCAGCCCTATACGATCCCGTCGGCGTCGATGGAGCCGGCCCTGCTGGTCGGCGACTACATCGTGGTCTCCAAGTTCGACTACGGTTGGAGCCGGCACTCGGTCCCGTTCAGCCCGCCCCTGCCGCACGGCCGCCTGATGGGCCGTGCGCCGGAACGCGGCGACGTGGTGGTGTTCCAACTCCCTCGCGACGAGAGCGTCGCCTACATCAAGCGAGTGATCGGCCTGCCGGGCGATCGGGTGCAGGTGATCGGCGGCGTGGTCTTCGTCAACGGCCGGGCCATACCCCGTGCGCCGATCGGTCCGATCCAGGACCCGGGCGACCCGCAGGTCACCGTCGTGCAGGAGCGCGAGACCAAACCGAACGGCCAGACCTACACGACCTTCGACCGCGGCTCGGGGCATGAGGGCGATGACACTGAGGTCTATATCGTGCCCGCCGACCACTACTTCGTCATGGGCGACAACCGCGATAACTCCCTCGACAGCCGCTGGCCCAGCGCGATCGGGGTCGGGTTGGTCCCGGCCGACAACCTGGCGGGCAAGGCGCGGTTCGTCATGCTGTCCTGGCGCGACGGCGCGTCGCTGTTCAAGCCCTGGACCTGGGTGACCCGGTTCCAGCCGGATCGCGCGTTACTTGGAATCACTTGAGGCCCCCGTAGCGGGCCTGTTGGTACTCGGCCCGGCTGATCAGGCCGTCGCTGTTAAGGTCCAGGAGTTCGAACTCAACGTGCGAGCTGGGACGGGCCAGGGAGGGCAGGGCGACAGCGCCGAGCGCCGCGGCGATCAAGGCGCCGATCACCAGACGCCCACGACGGCGTGAGCGGGATGCGGCGGCTTCGCCGTCCAGGTGCTGGTCGATGAGGGCGCGCAGGGTGTCGCTGGCCGAGCGTCCGTCATCGCGACACCGGGCCATGAAGGCCGTTTTGGTCGGATAAGGAATGCGGATCTCGAGGGACTCGCTCTTCTTCAGCGTCTTGGGCCCGGACATCGGTCGCCGAAAGCCTCTTGCGCGGCGGGGCGCCGCAGGAAGGCGAGTCAAACCCAAACCACGCCGCGGCGACAGCGAAATCGTGTCCGGACGCCGCGGGGCCCATCTCTAGGCCGGCGCCTGGGCGCCCACCATCAGCATCGGATCCATGTGCCGGTCGCGCCATGTCATGCGCCAGCAGAGGTGCGGCCCGGTCGCGCGACCGGTCGCGCCGACCGCGCCCAGCAGCTCGCCTTGGCGCAGGACCTGACCGCGCAGGACGTCGATGCGCGACAGGTGCAGATAGGCGCTGACCAGACCCTGGCCGTGGTCGATCAGGATCAGGCCGCCTTCGTACAGCAGGCCGTTCTCGGCCAGGGTCACCACGCCACCCGCGGGCGCATGAACCGGTGTCCCACGCGGCGCCGCGAGGTCCAGTCCATAATGAGGGCGACGCGGGACGCCGCCGTAGATCCGCTGGCCGCCGAACCGGCCCGAGACTCGACGATAGGTCAGCGGGACCATGAAGCCAGTGGTGAAGTCCTCGCGGTCGGCGCGGCTGTCCAGAGCCTCGCGCTTGCGGCGGGTCTCCCAGGCGATGCGGGCCTCCAGCTCGGGGCTGGCCGTTCCACGGCCGCGCCCGCCAAGGCCGCGGATGTGCTGGATGTCGTAGTGCGCGGGCGCGATTTGCAGCACCTGGACGCTTTCGCCGCCGGGCGCCACGACCCGCACCATGGCGTCGGGCAGGGCGTCGCGGTCGAAGCCGATCACGAAAGCCCCGCTGGCCGAGGCTCGTGTCACCTCCTGGCCGTCGAGGAACACCTGGGCGTCGGGCGCGGTGCGGCCCAGGGCGAACCCGCCCTGCCGATAACGGCCGCGGAGCTCAAGCCTTGGCGGGGCGCTGTAGGCCGGGCCGACCAGGGCGAAGGTGGCGATCCCCGTCAGCGCGGCGCGGCGATTCAGGGGTTCAGTTCCTTCCAGCGCGCCGTCGCCTCGGCCGGCGTGGCGTAGGCCTCCTGCAGCGCGGGGTTCCAGTAGCGCAGCGCCTCCACCGGAATCTTGGCCTTGGTCACGGCGCACAACACGAAGCGGCCGGGCTTGAGGACGACGAACTCGCCGTCGCCGTAGTGCAACACGGCGAGGTCGGCCGGCTGTCCGGCAAGGTCACGATCATGGGCGTTCATGAGAGTCAGTCTAACGCTGGACAGCCGTTTAGAACAGATCGCCCTGCGGCGAAGGCGTGGCGGGGAGCTTGGCGGCGCGCAAGGGTTTGGTCGGCAGGGCCGTGGCGGCGGGCGTCCCGTCGATGGTCGCCTCGCGGCTCTGATCGGCGAACACCAGACGGACGCCCTCACCGCTCAGCAGCGATGCGCCCTCGCGCACCAGCGAGCCGTCGGCGCGGTGCACACGGGCGAAGCCGCGTTTCAGCGGTGCGCTGGGATCGACGGAGGCATGCAGTTTGGCGAGGCTGGTCAGCCGCTCCGTCGCCCTTTGCAGACCACGATCCATGGCGGGTTGCAGGCGGACGGCGACCCGCGACAACGCGTCGGCCTGAAGCTGCTGCGGGCGTTGCAGCAGGCTGGGCGTCAGTCGGGCGGCGACGCGGGCCAGCTCGGTTCGATGCAGGGTGACGTTCCGGTCAAGACTGGCCGCCAGACGCTCGCCCACGCTTTTGACCCTGTCGGCCTGGACACGCTGCGGGCGCTGCAGGAGACCCGGCGACAGGCGCGAGGACACACGCACGAGCTGCGTGTGATGAGCCGCGACATTGCGTGACAGACCCGCGCCTAGGCGGCTGGCGGCCAGGTTGAAGCGCTGGGCGGCCATCTCCACCAGGTCGGGCACGCGGGCCAGGGCGCGGCCGGCGTTCTCCACCCGGCCTCGACGATCCTCGACCGCGCGGCCGCCGCCGCGGTGCAGGCGGGCCGACAGGTCGGCGATCGCGGCGCGCAGCTCGGCCAGCACCGGCGTCGCCATCTCCGCCGCCGCCGTGGGGGTCGGCGCGCGTCGGTCGGAGACGAAGTCGATCAGGGTGGTGTCGGTCTCGTGCCCCACGGCCGAGATCAGCGGGATGGTCCCCTCGAACACCGTGCGCGCCAGGGTCTCGTCGTTGAAGGCCCAGAGGTCCTCCACCGAACCCCCACCTCGGGCGACGATGATGATGTCGGGCCGTGGAACCGGGCCGCCCGGAGTTAGCGCGTTGAACCGGGCGATGGCGTTGCCGACCTGGGCCGCGGCGCTGTCGCCCTGCACCACCACCGGCCAAACGATCACCCGGCAGGGCCAGCGGTCGCGGATGCGGTGCAGGATGTCGCGGATCACGGCCCCGGTCGGGCTGGTGATCACCCCCACCACGGCGGGCATGGCGGGTAGGGGCCGTTTGGCGCCGGGCTCGAACAGCCCCTCGGCCTGCAGCTTTGCCTTCAGGCGTTCCAGTTGGGCCAGCAGGGCGCCGACCCCTGCGGCCTCCATGGTCTCGATGACGATCTGGTAGCGGGACCCGGCGGGATAGGTGGTGATCTTGCCGGTGACGATCACTTCCAGGCCCTGTTCGGGCCGGACGGAGAGATTGCGGACCGAGCCCTTCCAGACCACGCCGTCGATGGCGGCGCGCTCGTCCTTGAGCGTCAGATAGACGTGGCCGTTGGAATGGAAGGTGACCTTGGAGAGCTCGGCGCGCAGGCGCACGAAGCCATAGGCGTCCTCCAGGGTGCGCTTGAGCGCGAAGGCGAGCTCCGAGACGGAATAGGCCTGGGCGTTGGAGGCGGTGTCGACGTCGGTCATCGGGGAGGAAGGTAGCGGGGGCGGGCGCAAACCCAACCCCCTAGACTACAGTTGGCGAAAATAGGTGGGGCGCGTTCGGCGACGATACGCATCGCCCTTCAGTGTGAACGCGCCCGCGACCCATCCCCCCGGAACTTCAAGCGTGACAGCCGAAAGTAGCAGCCGGTTTCGGCGACCGTCACGCGCACGGAATGAATCCTAGATGTAGCGGCGCAGCGAGCGGGCCAGTTCGTTGGCGCCCGAGCGCTTCTTGGTCTGGGCGGGCTGGTAGGCGACCCGCGCATGTTCGAGGCAGTAGGGGCCGTCGTCCTGGCGGCGACCGCAGAAGGTGAAGCCGTCGCTGGACGGATCGCCGATCGGCCACTTGCACATGTGGGCGCCGAGGGTCAGCACCGTGGCGGTGCCGGGGGCTTCCTCGACATAGCGCACGGGCGCCGGAACCGGCAGGTTGCTCTGGGCGGCCACCGGCTCGGCCAGGCGGCGCGGCGCGGCGGGTTGAACGGCCGGACGGGCGGGACGCGGCGCCTTGAACACCGGACGCGCGGGCTTCGAGGGCGTGGCGCGACCCGACAGGCCCAGACGGTGGACCTTGCCGATCACGGCGTTGCGGGTGACCCCGCCCAATTGTTTCGCGATCTGGCTGGCCGACAGGCCGTCCTGCCAGAGCTTCTTTAGATTCTCGACGCGCTCGTCGGTCCAACCCATGTCTGGCCTCCACCCTTTAGCAAGTGTCCCGGGCGCCGCCCCCGCGGTGGTGGCCGGGATCAACATCTTGTGGCAGCACGCTCTCGCGAGCCCCATCAACTACTAGATATCGTAACCAAATCCTTAAGGGCCACAATAGGCGCCACGAGCTTAGTCCACAGGAACAAGATGTAGCGTCGTCACGCCGCACCCTTGCGATCCGCGCGCGACGGGCGCACATCGGCGCCTATGAAGGATGTTCCCGACGCCGCCGTCATTCCGCCGCTGCCGCGCGACTATCACGGCTTCAACTGGGCTGGGTTCCGGACCCTCTACCTGCGTGAGATCCGCCGGTTCTGGAAGGTGGGGATGCAGACCCTGGCCGCCCCGGTGGTCACGGCCCTGCTCTACATGATGGTCTTCGTGGTCGCTGTCCGCGGCGCGGCCCCGCCGATCCACGGGACCGCCTTCGCCACCTTCGTGGCGCCGGGCCTGATCATGATGCAGATCCTCAACAACGCCTTCGCCAATTCCTCCTCATCGCTGTTGCAGGCCAAGATGAACGGCCTGATCGGCGACTTCATGACCCCGCCCCTGACGCCGCTGGAACAGGTGGGCGCTTTCGCCCTGGGCGCCGCCACCCGCGGCATCGTGGTCGGCACGGTGACCTGGCTGGCGGTGCTGCCCTTCGCCCACCTGCCGATCGTCCACCTCTGGGCGATCCTCTACTACGGGATCGGCGCGGCCCTGATCCTGGGCTTCCTCGGCATCATGGCCGGGCTGTGGGCCGAGAAGTTCGACCACATGGCGGTGGTGACCAACTTCGTGATCATGCCCCTGACCTTCCTGTCGGGGACCTTCTATCTGGTCGACAAGCTGCCCGAGCCGTTCCGCACGGCCAGCCATTACAACCCGTTCTTCTATCTGATCGACGGCTTCCGCTACGGCTTCATCGGCCATGCGGAGGGCTCGCTGCTTGCGGGCATGGGCATGACGGCGGGCCTGGTCGCGGCCTTCGCCTTCGCCTGCCTGTGGATGTTCGAGACGGGCTACAAGCTGAAGACCTGACCCCGGCGGCGGGTCAATTGTCACCGAACCGACGATTGACAGACCGCCGTTCGAAGCCGAAAACGCCAAGCCTTCCAGTCCCCGTCGCACGAGCGGCGGGGATGCTTCCGTTTTGGAGGGTTACCCCCGTGTCCGAAAAGACCGCGCCTCAAGCCGCGACCGTTCCCGACGACCACATCATGGGCGTGTACAACCGCGCTCCGCTGGCGTTCGAACGAGGCGAGGGCGCGCGCCTGTACACCACGGACGGCGAGGAATACCTCGACTGCATGGCCGGCATCGCCACCACCGGCCTTGGCCACGCCAATCCCAAGCTGGTCCAGGCGGTGAAGGACCAGGCCGAGAAGCTCTGGCATGTGTCCAACGTCTTCACGATCCCGGGCCAGGAGAAGCTCGCCAAGGTGCTGACCGAGGCGACCGGTCTGGACGTCGCCTTCTTCACCAACTCCGGCGCCGAGGCCATCGAGTGCGCGATCAAGACCGCGCGCAAGTATCATTGGGCCAGGGGCAACACCGAGCGCATCGACATCATCGGCTTCGACGGCAGCTTCCACGGGCGCACCCTGGCGGCGGTGAACGCCTCGGGCAACGCCAGCTACCTCGAGGGCTTCGGCCCGCCCATGCCGGGCTTCGTCCAGCTTCCCTTCGACGACATCGAGGCGCTCAAGGCCGCCGTCGGCCCGACCACGGCGGCGATCATCGTCGAGCCCGTCCAGGGCGAGGGCGGCGCGCGTTCGCTGTCGGAACAGAGCCTGCAGGCCCTGCGCCGGCTGTGCGACGAGACCGGGACCTTGCTGATCCTGGACGAGATCCAGTGCGGCCTGGGTCGGACCGGCAAGCTGTTCGCCCATGAGTGGGCGGAGAATGCGCGGCCTGACATCATGGCGGTGGCCAAGGCTCTGGGCGGCGGCTTCCCGGTCGGCGCCTGCCTCGCCACGGCCGAGGCCGCGGCGGGCATGAGCGTCGGCTCGCACGGCTCGACCTATGGCGGCAACCCTCTGGCCATGGCCGTGGCGCTGGCGGCCATGGAAGAGCTGAACAGCCCCGCCCTGCTGGCCAACGTCAAGGAGGTGGCCGGCTACTTCAACCAGCAGTTCACCGGCCTGAAGGACCGCTATCCGGACGTCATCCTCGACATCCGTGGCAAGGGCCTGCTGATCGGCCTGAAGCTGGCGACGCCCAACCGCGAGTTCATGCAGCACGCCCGCGACCAGCACCTGCTGATCGCCGGCGGCGGCGACAACTGCGTCCGCCTGCTGCCGCCGCTGAACCTGACCCTCGACGAGGCCCGCGAGGCGGTCGAGCGTCTGGAACGCGCCTGCGACGCCGCCCGCGCCAAGGCGAAAGCCGCGGCCTGACATTCCAACCGCTCATCCCCCAGCCGGGGGATCCAAGCAGACAAACCGCTCGGCCCTTTCCGGGTCCGAGCGGCCTTTGGGGGTTCCAATGACCCAACCCGTAAGACACTTCGTCGACCTCTGGCGGCTCTCCGGCGCCGACCTGCGCGCCATCCTCGATGACGCCGCCGCCCGCAAGGCCGCCCGTCGCGGCTGGACCCAGGGGCGCGTCGACGCCGACGCTCCGGCCGCCGAGCGGACCCTGGCGATGATCTTCCAGAAGAACTCGACGCGGACCCGCTTCTCGTTCGACGCCGCCATGCGCCAGCTCGGCGGCGACGTGATCATTTCCACGTCCAACGACATGCAGCTGGGTCGGGGTGAAAGCATCGAGGACACCGCCAAGGTGCTCTCGCGGATGGTCGACGCCATCATGATCCGCGCCAACAGCCACGAGGACGTGGAACGGCTGGCTTACGCCTCCACCGTGCCGGTCATCAACGGCCTGTCGGACAAGGGCCATCCCTGCCAGATCCTGGCCGACCTGATGACCTTCGAGGAGCATCGCGGGCCGGTGAAGGGCAAGACCTTCGCCTGGATCGGCGACGGCAATAATGTCTGCGCCAGCTTCATCCACGCCGCGCCCAAGCTGGGCTTCCGGCTGTACATCGCCAGCCCGGCCATCTACCACCCCGACCTTATGGACCTTGCCCGGGCCGAGGGCGAGCAGGGCCAGATCATGGCCACCGACGATCCGCGCGCGGCGGTCGAAGGCGCCGACTGCGTCATGACCGACACCTGGGTCTCCATGGGCGACACCGACCACGACGAGCGCCTCGAGGCCCTCGAACCCTATCAGGTCGACGAAAACCTCATGTCCCTGGCCGCGCCGAAAAGCGTCTTCCTGCACTGCCTGCCGGCCCACCGCGGCGAGGAAGTCACCGACGCGGTCATCGACGGCCCGCGCAGCCTGATCTGGGACGAGGCCGAAAACCGCATCCACGCCCAGAAGGCGATCCTGGCTTGGTGCTTCGGCAAGATCGGCTGAGCCTTTGAGGGCGGGATAAGGGTCAAGCTCGCAAACCGGTCGCTCCCGCCCTATATCCCCGCACCATGCCGAACACGCCGCTCTCCATCGCCCCCGACGACCTCGTCGCCCCGTTCCAGATCGAGGGCGAGACCGTGCGCGGCCGCCTGGTCCGGCTGGGCCCGGCCGTCGACAAGATCCTCAAGGCCCACGCCTATCCCGAGGCTGTCGCCAACCTGCTGGGCGAGGCCTGCGCCCTGGCCGGGCTGGTGGGCTCCAACCTGAAGTTCGAGGGCCGGCTGATCGTCCAGGCCCAGGGCGACGGGCCGGTGCGCTACGTGGTCGCCGACTACGACACCTCCGGCGCGCTGCGCGGCTATTGCCGGTTCGATCCCGAGGCGGTGGCCGAGGCGACCAAGGGCTTCGCGCGCCCGGGCGCCAAGACCCTGCTGGGCGGCGGCGTCTTCATCATGACCGTCGACCAGGGCGCCGACATGGACCGCTATCAGGGCGTGACCCCCATCGAGGGGGAGACCATGGCGCTGTGCGCCGAGCAGTACTTCGCCCAGTCCGAGCAGACCCCGACCCGGGTCCGCCTGGCGGTCGGTCAGGCCGACAGTGGCGACGGTCCTATCTGGCGGGCCGGCGGCATGCTGATCCAGAACATCGCCGAGGATGAGGCGCGGGGCTCCCACGCCGAGGCGTGGCGACGGACCCAGGCCTTCTTCGAGACCATCGGCGAGGACGAGCTTCTCGACCCCACCATCTCGGCCGAAACCCTGCTGTTTCGCCTGTTCCATGAGGACGGGGTGCGAGTGTTCGAGGCCAAGCCGCTCCAGGCTTTCTGCCGCTGCTCCCAGACGCGGATCGAGGGCGTGCTGCGGTCTTTCGCCGTGGAGGAACAGGCCGACATGGTCGAGCCCGACGGCAAGATCCGGGTGACCTGCGAGTACTGCTCGACGACCTATGTCGTGGAGCCCGACGCGATCGCCGCCGCTTAGGGCCCCGCGCTCTAGGTGCGGGGCGCCAGCGGATCGCCGTTCGAGAACGCCACGCGCCAAGCCCTGACTTCGCCGACGAACAGACCCGCGGTCACCGCCGGGTCGGCGGCCATGATGGCCTTGGCCTCTTCCAGGCTCGCCGCGCGCAGCAGCACCACCCCACCGTCGACCAGGGTGGTCGCCCCTCCGGTGTCGACGGTCGGCCCGGCGGCGAGCATCCGGCCGTCGGCGTAGAGCTTGCGCATGTACGCCCCATGCGGACCCATGGGCTGGTCGCGCAACGGCTTGCCGACCAACCAGGCAGGACCGGTCTTGTACTGGATCACATAGACGGTCGGCAGAGGGGCGGCCGGCGGGCTAGCCACCTGGGCGAAGGCGGGGGTGGCCATCAGCGCGAGGGCAGAGGCCAGGATGGCGAGGTGCATGGCGAAGTTCCCAATCGGCAAAGCTGCGCCGTAGCTTCCGAGCCTGTTTGTCGGAAAGAAGGCGCGCAGCCGCGGTTGGCGGCCGTGGTGGGCCGGCGCATTGAATGTTCCTCAGCGGTGACGGCTGGCCTGGACCGGACTTCGCCGCCAAGGTGGGCGCGCGGGAGGACGGCGTGGACGATCGGCAGCTCGAAGACCTGGCGGCGGTCGCCCCGGCCGTGCTCGATGCGCTGGAGCGCCTCGGCTTCGTCGCACGCTACCTCAATCCGCCCGACCTGCCGCAGGTGCTGGAGGCGGTGGGCGCGCCGCAGGCGGGCCTCCGCGCCGCACTCGGCCGCCTGGACGACTGGCCCGAGTCCCTGGGCGGTCTGAGCGGCCCGCTGCAGGCCGCCGGCGAGGCGGCGATCCTGGCTTTCGACGATCTGCACGCCTTCGCGGGCGATCTCCGCCAGGCCTATCGCGCCCTGCGCCACGTCACCCGCGCCCAGGAGGCGCTCTATCCGCTCGCGTCGGTGCTGGCGCCGGTGAACCGCTTCTTCCTCGAACCCGCCCTGCGCGACGACGAGGACCTGCAACGCCGCCTGGCGGGCCCTCGGCGCGAGGACACAGGCCTCGCTCATATCGGCGATCCTGGCGCGCGCGGCGGCTTTTCGATGTACGTGCCCGAGACCTACACGCCGGAGACCGCCTGGCCGCTGGTGGTCGCTCTGCACGGCGGCAGCGGTAATGGCCGCGCCTTCCTCTGGAGCTGGCTGCGCGACGTCCGCGGCCATGGCGCCATCCTGATCGCGCCCACGGCGGTCGGCGACACCTGGGCCCTGACCGGCCCGGACCTCGACACACCGAACCTGCGCGGGCTGGTCGAGCGCGTGCGCGCCGGCTGGAACATCGATCCGAACCG
>NZ_JANOCX010000102.1:0-2162 GCF_031412415.1 Phenylobacterium sp. | reverse complement strand
GACCAGCAGGACGATGGGTGAATGGTCCCGCGTCATCACCTTCATTCCGGTGATGGTCAGGGCGAACAGGAAGGACGAGGCCAGCATGGCCAGGGCCGGCAGGCCGATGGCGAAGGTCCCGTCGACTCCGGGCCGCAACATGACCAGAACGCCCAGGAACCCGACCACCGCCGCCCCGATGCGCAGCGGGCCCACTGTCTCGCGCACCACGAAGGCCGCCAGCGGCACCAGCCACAGGGTGCGGGTGAAGGACAGCGCGTTGGCGTCGGCCAGCGGCATCTTCTGGAAGGCGTAGAACGACAGGATCATTCCCACCGTCCCCGCCGCCGAGCGGAACAGCAGGATGCCGGGGCGGGTGGTGGCGAAGGCCGACTTTCCCATCTTCAGGATGACCGGCAGCAGCACGATGAAGCCGGCAAGCTGGCGGTAGAAGGTCTGCAAGGCGGCCGGATAGTCGTCGCCCAGGAACTTGATCAGCGTCGTCATGCCCGTGAAGGCCAGGGCCGAGGCCACCATCCAGAGCGCGCCGCGCAGGTTGGGTGACAGGGCGGCCTTGGGCTCAGCGCTCACGAATCCACCCGGTGACCGACAGCCGCTCACCGGCCGCGTAGCTCGCCACCTGGGTCACCGCGTGGAGCTGGGGGACGCGGAAGATGTTCAAGGCGTTGAAGGTCGGGGCGTAGGCTTCCGCCACATGGCCGTCGGCGTCGTGGAACGCGAGCAGGCCGCCCCAGTCGGTGCGCCAGGCGGGGGTGAAGTTCAGCACATAGGCGTAGAGACGGTTCTTGCCCTCGACGCCGTCGTCATGGGCGGTGAGGAAGTCGCCGGCCCGGTAGCGGGTCGCCTGGGCGTCCACATAGGCCGGGCGAGGGTCATTCGTCAGTGTCCGGACGAAGCGCAGGAACGCCTCGCTGTTGAGGAGGTCGTAGACCGCCTCGAGCGGCCCGCCGGCGCGTTGGCCCGCCTCCACCAGGTCCGACAGGCGCCAGGCGTCGAAGCGGTACTGGAAGCCGGCGCGGCCGCCCTCGACCAGGGCCGTCTCGAGCGCGGCCTGGCGCTCGGCCGGAATGGTCTCGAGCGTCTCCAGGGCGAAGTCGTAGCTCTTGCCCCCCACATGCATCGACCGGTGCCAGGGGGTCCCGGCCAGCGCCGCGCCCACCGCGCGCGCCTGGTCGGGCGGCAGGACGCCCGGCATGTGCAGCCGGCCGAACCGCGCGAAAGCAGGTGCGAGCCTTGCCGGATCGAGACCGGGCGCGAGGCTGAGGACGGGCCCGGTCAAGGCTGGGCGGGCATCATGTCGCCGAACAGGGCCGCGAACGGCGATCCGGCGCTTTGGTCCCAGGCGTGACGGCCGCCAACGGTGATACCGCCGTCCACCACGATGTGCGTCCCCGACACGAAGGCGGCGGCGTCGGAGGCCAGGTAGAGCGCGGCCTGGGCGATGTCGTCGGGCATGCCGGCCTTGGGCACCGGCTGGACCTTGGCGGCGTTGTCGGCGACGCGAGCAGCCATCTGGTCGGCCACCTCGCGGGGAAGGCCCAAGGAGGCGCCGAAGATCGAGGTGGCGATCAGGCCGGGGCAGATGGCGTTGACCCGGATCTTCTGCGGCGAGAGCTGCGCCGCGGCCACCCGGCTCATATGGATGACGCCGGCCTTGGCGGTGGAGTAGGCGATCGGGCCCCAGCCGGCCTGCAGGCCGGCGATGGAGGCGGTATTGATGATCGAGCCGCCGCCACGCTCCAGCATCAGCGGCACGGCGTGCTTCATGCCCAGAGCCGGGCCACGGACCAGGACGTCGAAGATCCAGCTCCAGCCGTCGGCGGTGATCTCGGCGATGGAGGTCATCCGGTCGGAGATGCCGGCGTTGTTGAACAGGATGTCCAGGCCCCCGAACTCGGACTTCGCCTTGGCCAGGGCCGCGGCGATCTGCGCCTCGTCGGTGACGTCGCAATGGGCGTAGGCGACCTTGCCGGGGAAACGCTTCTCCAGCATGGCGCCCTTTTCGTCCTGGATGTCGGCGGCGATCACCCGCGCGCCCTCGGCGACGAACAGCTCGACGCTTCCCAGCCCGATCCCGGACACCCCGCCGGTGATCACCGCCACCTTGCCGTCCAGACGTCCAGCCATGATTTCCCCTCCGCTATGTGATCGGCGATAACTAG
>NZ_JANOCX010000101.1:0-6086 GCF_031412415.1 Phenylobacterium sp. | reverse complement strand
GACCGGCACCTCCCTCGACGCCTGCGACATGGCGATCCTGGAGACCGATGGCGAGACGATCGCCGCGTTTGGCCCGGCCGGCGAACGCAAACTGACCGAGGCTGTCCGCGACCTCGCCCTTGAAACCACCCGCCAGGCCCTGCTCTGGGAGCGCGGGACGCCCGAGCCGGCGATCTTCAAGGACCTGGCGCTCGCCGTGGCGCGCGAGCACTTCGACGCCGCCGAGGGATTCCTGGCCGAGCACCGGCTGACCTGGTCCGACATCGACCTGATGGGCATGCACGGCCAGACGGTCCTGCATGAGCGCCCACGGCCCGACCGGGTCGGACGCACGGTTCAGCTGGGTGACGCACAGTGGCTGGCCAACGCGACCGGCGTGCCGGTCGCCTACGACTTCCGCACCGCCGATGTGGCGGCGGGCGGCGAGGGCGCGCCGCTGGCTCCGATCTACCATCTCGCGCGTGCCCGCACCGCGGGCCTAAAGCCGCCCCTGGCGATCCTAAATGTCGGAGGCGTGGCCAACGTCACGTTCTGGTCGGAGACCGGCGACATCGCGGCCTTCGACACCGGGCCCGGCAACGGCATGATCGATCTGCTGGTCCAGGCCCGTGGCGCCGGCCGCTACGACGCCGGCGGCAAGTACGCCAGCGTCGGCAAGGTGGACGACACCGTGCTGCACGGCCTGCTGTCCCATGCCTATTTCAAGGCGCCGCCGCCGAAGTCGCTGGACCGCCACGACTTTCCGATGGCGGCGCTCGACAAGCTCCAACTCGAGGACGCCGCCGCGACCCTGGTCGCCTTCACCGCCGAGGCCGTGAAGTTGGGGTTCAAGCTCATGGGCGGCACGCCCACCGAGCTGGTGGTCTGCGGCGGCGGACGGCACAATCCACAGCTCATGAGGGCTTTCGCCGAGCGGCTGTCGGTCCCGGTGACCACCGCCGAGGATCATGGCTGGCGCGGCGACTCGATCGAGGCCGAGGCCTTCGCCTATCTGGCGGCGCGCACCCTGCGCGACCTGGCGATCTCATATCCAAAGACCACGGGCGTCACCGCGCCCATGACCGGCGGGCGCATCGCCCGACCAACGGCATGAATCGGGGAGAGCTTTCATGTTCAAGGGGTATTGGCTGGCCGGCGCGGCCGCGGTTCTTGCGCTGACCACGGCGGCCCAGGCCGCGCCCGCGCCGCAAGCCTACGACGCCGCGGTCTTCGCCGCCGCGAAGTCTCTGCAGCCCAAGGTCGTCGCCTGGCGCCGGGATATCCACGAGCATCCGGAGCTCAGCAACCGCGAGTTCCGCACGTCCAAGCTGGTCGCCGAGCATCTGAAAAGCCTCGGCTTCGAGGTCCGCACCGGCGTGGCCAAGACCGGGGTCGTGGGCATCCTCAAGGGCGGCAAGCCGGGCAAGGTCGTGGCCCTGCGCGCCGACATGGACGGACTGCCGGTGGCCGAGCGGACGGGCTTGCCCTTCGCCTCGAAAGTGACGTCGGAATACAATGGCCAGACGGTGCCGGTGATGCACGCCTGCGGCCATGACAGCCATGTCGCCATCCTGATGGGCGTGGCCGAGCTGCTCTCGAAGATGAAGGCCGATATCCCCGGCACGGTGGTGTTCATCTTCCAGCCGGCCGAGGAGGGGGCTCCCGCCGGCGAGGAAGGCGGCGCCAAGGTGATGATCGCCGAGGGTGTGCTGGCAAATCCCAAGGTGGACGCCATCTTCGGGCTGCACTCGGTGCCAGGCCCGGTCGGATCGCTGTTCTGGCGTCCTGGCCCGATGATGGCCGCCTCCGACCGTTACGAGATCAAGCTGAAGGGCCGCCAGGCCCACGGCTCGACCCCCTGGGTCGGGATCGACATGGCGTCCATGACCGCCGACATCGTCACCGCCTTCAATCAGATCGCCGCGCGCCAGATCAATGTCTCCAAGACGCCGACGGTGCTGACCGTCGCCACGATCCACGGCGGGGTGCGCAACAACATCATCCCCGAAGACCTGACCATGTCGGGCACCCTGCGCACCTTCGACACCGACATGCGCAAGGACGTGATCGCGCGCGCCGAGAAGGCCGTGGCCTCGATTTCGGAACGCTACGGCGCCAGCGCCACCTTCGAGTGGGGCACGCCCAATCCGGTGACCGAGAACAACCGCGAACTGACCGCGCGCATGAAGCCCACGCTGCAGCGCGCCGCGGAGGGCAAGATCCGCGACGACATCGACTACATCATGGGCGCCGAGGACTTCTCGTACTTCCAGAAGGCGATCCCGGGCTTCTTCTACGACCTGGGCGTCGGCGATCCGAAGGGCGCCAACCACTCGCCGATGTTCGACGTGGACGAGAAGGCCATGGAGACCGGCGTGCGGGCTCAGGCCCTGCTGGCGCTGGACTACCTGAAGGGGTCCTAGATCGGGTCCGCCGCGATCCGCTTGTCGAGGTAGCTGCCCACGTGGCGTTCCACGTCGGGCAGGTTCTCGGCCCAGAAGTGCGTGGCGCCGTCGATGACCTCGTGGTCGATGACGATGCCTTTCTGGGTGCGCAGCTTGGAGACCACGCGCTCGACCTCGACCGGCGGCACCACGGTGTCGGAGCCGCCGTGCAGGATCAGGCCCGAGGCCGGGCAGGGCGCCAGGAAGCTGAAGTCGTACATGTTGGTGGGCGGCGAGACGGAGATGAAGCCGTCCGTCTCCGGGCGGCGCATCAGCAGCTGCATGCCGACCCAGGCGCCGAAGGAATAGCCGGCCACCCAGCACTGGGAGGCGGCGGGGTTTGTGGTCTGCAGCCAGTCCAGCGCCGTGGCGGCGTCCGCCAACTCGCCGATGCCGCTGTCGAACTCGCCCTGGCTGCGGCCCACGCCGCGGAAGTTGAAGCGCAGGGTGGAGAAGCCTCGCTTCATGAACAGGTGGAACAGCTGCACCGCCACCGGGTGGTTCATCTGGCCCCCAGCCTTGGGGTGCGGGTGCAGGATCAGCGCGATGGGCGCGGTGGGGGTCTTACCCGCCGAGTAACGGCCTTCGATACGCCCGGCCGCACCGGTCAGAACCACCTCTGGCATGCTCGTCCTCTCGTCTCGCGCGCCGCCTAATACTTGACTAACGCGCTGGGTCTTCCTAAGTCGCGACCGTCGGCCCAATCCGGCGACAAGTCCCGCTGCAAGGCGGGGCCTGTAACATAGGGGCCGCGCGAAATGCTCGAAAAATCGTGCGGGCCAGCAGGAGCGACATGCGCCTCTCGACCAAGGGACGATATGCGGTGATGGCCATGGCCGACCTGGCGCGCCGCCAGGGCGCGCTGGGCGAGGGCGATCGCGCTGTGGCGCTCTCGGAAATCGCCGCCCGTCAGCAGATCTCCCTGTCCTATCTGGAACAGCTTTTCGCCCGCCTTCGTCGCCGCGGCCTGGTGCGCAGCCTGCGCGGCCCGGGCGGCGGCTATCGCCTGGCGCGCACGCCGGAAGACACCAATATCGCCGACATCGTCTTGGCCGTGGACGAGCCACTGCGCGCCACCCGCTGCAGCGACAAGGGCAAGGGCTGCATGCTGAAAGGCGAGCGTTGCCTCACTCACGACCTGTGGGAGGAGATGGGCCGCCAGCTCGAAACCTATCTCGCCTCGGTCTCCCTGGCCGACGTGGTCACGGGGCGGCTGGGCGCGGCCCAGCCGGCGGCGGCATGACCGGCGTCTATCTCGACTACAACGCCACCGCACCGCTGCGCCCCGAGGCGCTGGAAGCGGTGACCCGCGCCTACGCCCTGGGCGGCAATCCGTCGTCGATTCACGCGGCCGGACGCGCGGCCCGCGCCCTGGTCGAGCAGGCCCGCGACAACATCGCCGCCCTGATCGGCGGGCCGGCCTCCACCGTGGTGTTCACCTCGGGCGGGACCGAGGCCAACGCGCTGGCGGTCGACAGCGCCGTGGCGACAGGTTCGCGCCGCCTGATCCTCAGCGCCATCGAGCATGACAGCGTGCTGGAAACCGCCAAGGTAAGCGGCGCGGCCGTGGAGGTTCTGCCGGTGGGCGCCGACGGGCGGGCCGACCTGGCCTGGCTGGCGAGCCGCCTGGCCGACTGGGACGCGTCCGATGGACGCCCCTTCGTGGCGCTGATGCTGGCCAACAACGAGACCGGCGTCATTCAACCGGTCCGCGAAGCCGCCGAGATCGTCCGCGCGGCCGACGGCTGGCTTCACGTCGACGCCATCCAGGCGGCTGGCAAGATTCCTACCGACAGCCGCGCGATGGGCGCCGACACGCTCACGGTCTCCGCGCACAAGCTGGGTGGGCCGCAAGGCGTGGGCGCGCTGACCTTCGGCCCCCGCGCCACCCTCGTTCGCCGCCAGCACGGCGGCGGGCAGGAGCGGGGACGCCGCGCGGGCACTGAAAACGTGCCCGGCATCGCGGGCTTCGGCGCCGCGGCCTTGGCCGCCCTGCGCGACACCAACGACCAGACCCCGATGCGCGACGCCACGGCCGCGAGTCTGAAGTCGCTGGGGGCCCAGGTGATCGCCGAGACCTCGCCGCGTCTGCCCAACACCCTTTGCATCGCCATGCCCGGCTATCCGTCCGATCTGCAGGTGATGAAGCTGGACCTAGCGGGTTTCATGGTCAGCGCCGGTTCCGCCTGCTCGTCGGGGAAGGTCAAGGCCAGCCACGTGCTCTCGGCCATGGGCCTCGGCGAACTGGCCGAGTGCGCGATCCGCGTGTCGGGCGGCTGGGGTACGACGAAAGACGATTGGGCGGCCTTCGCGGACGCCTGGAGTGAAGCCCGTCACGCCGCGCGCCGCGCGCCTGCCGCGTGAGGAGTTAGATTATGGCCGCCGTCAAACAGACCGTTGATCACGTCGAGAGCCTCGAGAAGTACAAGCACGGCTTCGTCACCGACATCGAACAGGACTTCGCGCCCAAGGGGCTGTCGGCCGACATCGTGCGGTTCATCTCGGCGAAGAAGAACGAGCCCCAGTGGATGCTGGACTGGCGCCTGGACGCCTATGAGCGCTGGCTGGCCATGGACGAGCCGGAGTGGGCCAAGGTCCACTTCCCGCGCATCGACTATCAAGACAGCTACTACTACGCCGCTCCCAAAGAGAAGACCGGGCCTCTGAGCCTGGACGAGGTCGACCCCGACATCCTGGCCACCTACGCCAAGCTCGGCATCCCCCTGCGCGAGCAGGAGGTGCTGGCCGGCGTCGTCGGAGCGCCGCGCTACGCCGTGGACGCCGTGTTCGACAGCGTCTCCGTCGTCACCACCTTCAAGAAGGAGCTGGCTCAGGTCGGGGTGATCTTCTGCTCCATGAGCGAGGCGATCCGCGAGCATCCGGAGTTGGTGAAGAAGTACCTGGGCTCGGTGGTGCCGGTCTCGGACAACTATTACGCCTGCCTGAATGCCGCGGTGTTTTCGGACGGCAGCTTCGTCTACGTGCCGCCCGGCGTTCGCTGTCCCATGGAGCTATCGACCTATTTCCGCATCAATGCGGAGAATTCCGGCCAGTTCGAGCGCACCCTGATCATCGCCGACAAGGGCGCCTACGTCTCCTATCTGGAGGGCTGCACCGCCCCGATGCGCGACGAAAACCAGCTGCACGCCGCCGTGGTGGAGCTGGTCGTCATGGACGACGCCGAGATCAAGTATTCCACGGTCCAGAACTGGTACCCGGGTGACCCCGTCACCGGGAAGGGCGGCATCTACAACTTCGTCACCAAGCGCGCCGACTGCCGGGGCGACCGTTCGAAGGTGTCCTGGACCCAGGTCGAGACCGGTTCGGCCATCACCTGGAAGTACCCCTCCTGCATCCTGCGCGGCGAGGGCTCGGTGGGCGAGTTCTATTCCATCGCCATCACCAACGGCCGCCAGCAGGCCGACACCGGCACCAAGATGATCCACCTGGGCGCCAACACCCGGTCTCGCGTCATCTCCAAGGGGATCAGCGCGGGGCGCTCGTCCAACACCTATCGCGGCCTGGTCTCGGCCCACGCCAAGGCCACGGGGGCGCGGAACTTCACCCAGTGCGACAGCCTGCTCATCGGCAAGGACTGCGCCGCCCACACCGTGCCCTACTTAGAGGCCCGCAACGGTTCGGCCCTGTTCGTGCACGAGGCGA
>NZ_JANOCX010000100.1:0-8648 GCF_031412415.1 Phenylobacterium sp. | reverse complement strand
GACATGGAGCCCGACGCCTTCGCCGCCGAGACCGATCGCCTCTGGACGCAGGTCGAGCCCTTCTACAAGAACCTGCACTGCTACGTTCGCGCCCGCCTCAACGACAAGTATGGCGACGCGGTCCAGAAGCGCACTGGCCCGATCCGCGCCGACCTGCTGGGCAACATGTGGGGTCAGCAGTGGGGCAACATCTATGACCTGGTCCAGCCCAAGACCGCCGCCTCCAGCTACAGCCTCGACAAGCTCCTGGAAGACGGCGGCTACGACCCGGTGAAAATGGTCAAGACCGGCGAGGGATTCTAGTCCTCGCTGGGCATGACGCCGCTCCCGGCCACCTTCTGGGAGCGCTCGATGATCACCCGGCCGCGCGACCGTGAAGTGGCCTGCCACGCCTCGGCCTGGGACCTCGACGATCGCGACGACATCCGGATCAAGATGTGCACCAAGGTCAACGCCGATGACTTCCGCACGGTCCACCATGAGCTGGGCCACAACTACTATCAGCGCGCCTACAAGGATCAGCCGTTCCTGTTCAAGAACGGCGCGAACGACGGGTTCCACGAGGCGATCGGCGACTTCGCCGCGCTCTCGGCCACGACGCCGACCTATCTCAACCAGATCGGCCTGCTGGAGAAGACGCCTGGCGTGGAGGAGGACATCCCGTTCCTGCTCAAGATGGCGCTCGACAAGATCGCCTTCATGCCGTTCGGCCTGATGGTCGATCGCTGGCGGTGGCAGGTGTTCGCGGGCCAGACCGCGCCTGAGGCCTACAACCAGGATTGGCTGAAGCTGCGGCTGCAGTATCAGGGCCTGGTTCCGCCCGGTCCCCGCCCGGCCGACGCCTTTGATCCCGGCGCCAAGTTCCACGTGCCCGGCAACGTGCCCTATACCCGCTACTTCCTGGCTCACATCTATCAGTTCCAGTTCCACCGGGCGGCCTGTCGCCAGATGGGCTGGAAGGGGCCGCTGCATCGCTGCTCGGTCTACGGTCAGAAAGCGGTGGGCGCGAAGCTCAACACCATGCTGGAGATGGGCGCGTCCAAGCCGTGGCCGGAAGAACTGGCGACCTTCACCGGCGAAACCCGGACCGACGCCAGCGCCGTGGCCGACTACTTCAAGCCGCTCAACACTTGGCTGATCGCGCAGAACAAGGGCGAGAGCTGCGGATGGTGAGGCGCTGAACGCGCTTCACCTGGTCTCTCGGCGTCGGACAATAGTTTTCGATTCACCTTGTCCGGCGCCCGTTTGTTTACGCTGACCTGCGAAGCTCCCCTCGAATCCGACGAGCGGGGGTCCGGGCGTGGACACAAATTCGAAGCAAGACAGCGGGCGCATCGTCCGCTTCGGCAAGTTCCTGACGGACGTCGCGCGGCGCTCGACCCGCGACGAAGGCGGCGCCGCGGCGGTGTTCTTCGCCGTCGCGTTGTTGCTGCTCACGCCGATGACGCTGGGTCTGGTCGACATCTACATCAGCACGACCCAGCGTGGTCAGCTGCAGGACGCGCTCGACACCGCCACCCTATACGCCGCCCGCTCGGCGGCCACCACGACCGCTGAAATCGACGTGATCGGCGACGCGGCCCTGAGCGCCAACCTGATCCTTCCGGCGGGCGAGGAGATCGTTGTCTCGAATTTCGTGCTGGACGGCGTCAAGGTCATCGGCACGGCGGCGATCACCCCGCCTGGCATCTCGCCGCAAGTCTGGAACCAAGCCAACGTGACCGCCAGTTCGCAGGTGGTCCGCAACTCCAACAACGTCGAAGTGGCCCTGGTGCTCGACACAACGGGTTCGATGGCGGGTCAGAAGCTGACGGACATGAAGACGGCGGCCAAGGATCTGGTCGATATCGTCGTTCAGGACACCCAGACGCCCTATTATTCGAAGATGGCCATCGTGCCGTATTCGATGGCGGTGAACGTTGGCTCCTACGCCAATCAAGTGCGCGGCGTTCCGAAGACGAGCCCGAACACCAACCCCACGAAGGGCACCAACACCGCGCCGCCCTATTCAAAGTTCTGGTTCCGTAACAACGCCAGCACCGACCTCACCTGGGATATCAACACCTGTGTGACGGAGCGAACGGGCGCCAACGCCTATACCGACGTCGCGCCGAGCACCAACGCGAACCTGATTGCCCCGAATTATCAGAAGTACGTTAGTAATTGCTCTGCCATCTCGGTCATCGAGCCACTGTCGACGAACAAGACGACGCTGAAGAACAAGATCAATGGCTTCACGGCGACGGGCGTCACGGCCGGCCAGATCGGCCTCGCCTGGGGCTGGTACATGGTCTCGCCGAACTTCAGCTATCTGTGGCCGGCCGGGAGCAAGCCCGCCGCCTATGGCACCAACGAACTGATCAAGGTCGTGATCCTGATGACCGACGGCGAGTTCAACACAGCCTACTGCAAGGGCGTCGTGTCGAAGAACTACAGCGGCACGGGCAACGACGAAGAGATCAACTGCAACGCCACCAACGGCAGCCCCTTTACCCAGGCCCAGCAGCTCTGCACCAAGATCAAGGAGAAGGGCGTGATCATCTACACGGTCGGCTTCGCCCTGGGCGGCAATCAGAACGCCATCAATATCATGAACCAGTGCGCCACCAGCGATAAGCACGTCTATCTGCCCGGCAGCGGCGCGGCCTTGAAGGACGCGTTCAAGGCCATCGGCCAGGACATCAATTCGCTACGCTTGGCGAAATAGCCACCTGAACTCTCCAGTCCAGGACCTTGGGGGCCTCGCCTACGCAATGTGGGCGGGGCCTTCCCCTTCTTCGACCTTCGCCGCCGCGGCCGCGAGTTGGCTGAGCGTCGCCTCGTGGCCGGCGCGGGTGATCTTGTAGAGCGAGACGCAGGTGATCGCCGCGGCGTAGAGCGCCGCCAGCACGATCAGATAGACCACCCCCAGATCGCGGATCACGTCGACCGACACCTCGCCGGGCTTGGCGCCCTGTGGGAAGGCGATGGCCAGCAGGATCATGCTGGAGGCGAAGATGCCCACGCCGGACACCGCCTTGGCGATGAAGGCGGCGGCGGAGAAGAACAGACCCTCCGACCGCCGGCCGGTGCGAAGTTCCGAGTCCTCCACCACGTCGGCGATCATCGACGAGATCAGGATCGCCGACATGATTGAGAACCCCGTCGACAGGGTCGTCTGGAGGAACAGCAGCGGCACGAGGGACGGGGAATCGTTGCCCGGGAACACGTCCAGCAGGCGCAGGCCGATGGGGGTGAACGAGATGGCGAAGGCCAGGATCTTGGTGAGCTGGGCGGCGGTCTTCTTGCCCAGGCGCTTGGCCAGCGGCGCGGCGAAGCCGAAAGCCAGGGCGGCGGAGACGAAGTTGGCGCCGGCCAGGGCGGCGATCTGGCCGGAGGTCAGCTCCCAGAAATAGGTGTTGAAGTAGAGGCTCAGCGACAAGACCAGGCCGCCCGCCATGGCGTTGAACAGGCCCGCGCCCATCAGCACAAGGAAGGACCTGTGGGTCAGGGTCCCGAACATTTCGCGCGCCAACTGGCCCAGCGAGACCTTGCGCTGCGGAGGCGTCTTGAACCTGGCGATATGGCGGTGCGTGCCCATGGCCGAGATCATGATCGCCCCGAACATGATCGCCGAGGCGACAAGGGCGTAGGTCTGGTAGCCGGCCGGATTGAGCTGACCCACGGGGTGGTTGGCGTCCGGCCGCAGGAACACCTGCAGGGCCAGGACCGTCATGGTCAGCCCGCCGAACCAGCCGAAGAAGTAGCGGTAGGAGAGCACCTTGGTGCGCTCGTCATAGTCGGTGGTCAGTTCCGGGGCCAAGGCCGCCGACGGGATCTCATACATGGTGATGAAGCTGCGGATGATCACGGCCACCACGATCAGGTAGAAGAACAGCGCCTCGTGCGACCAGTTGGGCGGGTTCCACAGCAGCAGGTAGGAGACCGCGACCGGCACAGCGGCGGCGTACATGAAGGGATGGCGGCGGCCCCATTTGGACCGCCAGTTGTCGGACACCTGGCCCATGATCGGGTCCAGCAGCGAGTCGAACATCAGGGCGATCATGATCGCCAGGCCCACGGTGGCCGAGGGCAGGCCCACCACCTGATTGTAGAAGATCAGCAGCAGGTACGAGAATCCTTGGTCCTTCACACCGAACGCCACCGACCCGAAGCCATAGAACAGCTTGGTCGGAATGCTGAGCTTGCCTGACTCAGGCGGGGTGGTTGTGGACAAGGCGATCTCCTCCAAGCCGTCGAGCGTGGTCACCAGTCAGCGACCGAAAGTCGGCGCGACTATGTTGTACGACGTAAATCATAGCAAGCCGCGGCGTCCGCGAGGCGCCGGCTATGGCCGAGGGGGGATCAGGTCCGGCGCCAGCTCCGACGCCCGTTCCAGGTCGGCGGCGGCCTCCCGCAATGTGGCGAGGTTCTGCTCATGGGTGTCCTGGTCAATGTGGTAGAAGGCCAGCACGATGACCGACAAGGTGTTCATGACGGCGATCACCGGCAGATAGATCGACACTAGCCGCATCATGATCGCCGGATCGACGCTCCCTTGGGCGGCGTTCGTCGGGAACGCCACGAGGGTCAACAGCAGTCCGGCCATGAACACCCCGATGCCGGCGGTGAACTTGGGCAGCAGGCCGTTGGCGGCGAACAGCAGTCCCTCGGATCGGACGCCGGTCTTGACCGCCGCGTCCTCGACCACGTCGGCGATCATGGACGAGATGATGATCAGGCCCGCGATCACCAAGGTCGTGTAGATGAAGTTGTCGACGATCAGGATCCAGAAGACCGCGGGCGAACTGTTGGGCGGCATCAGGCCCAGGAGCTTGAGGGTGAGCGGCAGCAGCGACGTCACCAGATAGGCCGAGAACAGGGTGAGCATCGCGCGCTTCTTGCCCAGCACCTTGGACGCCGGCCCGGCCAGGGCGACCGCACAGATCGAGGCCAGGGCGCCGGCGATGGCGAGATAGGAAATCTGCGCGGCGCTGAGGCCCCAGAGCTCCAGATAGAAGTACTGGCTCAGCGCGTAGCTCATGCCCGTGCCGACGCCCGAGCACAGACCCGACAGCATCACCACCACCAGGGAGCGGTTGCTGAGCGTGCCGATCACCTCCTTCACGGCCTTGCCGAAGCTGATATCGCGCACCGCGGGCCGGCTGAGGCGCGGAATCTGGCGATGCGTGCCCAGCGCCGAGACCAGGATCGAAACCGCCATCAGCGACGCCGCCAGCACGCCGTACTGGGCGTAGGCGGCCCGGTTCAGCACCCCGCCGGCCGCCGGGCTCAGATAGACCTGATAGAGGACCACGTTCATGGTCACGCCCGCGATCACCGCGAACAGATAGCGGTAGCTGAACAGGCTGGTTCGCTCGTGGTAGTCGGTGGTCAATTCCGGCGCGAGCGCCTGGCTGGGGATCTCATAGAGGCTGATGCAGATCCGCAGCACGACGAGCATCCCGATCAGATAGGCGCCGGTGGCTTCCAGCGACCAGTCGGCCGGCGAGTTCCAGAAGCCGATGCAGGCCATCGCGATCAGGGGCGCGGAGGCGTACATCAACGGATGGCGTCGGCCCCAGCGGGTGCGCAGGTTGTCCGACCATCGACCGATCGCCGGGTCGATCACCGCGTCCAGCATCAGGGTCAGCATGATCGCCGTGCCCACCCAGAGCGCTGGCAGGCCGATCACCCGGTTCAGGTACGGCTGAAGCAGCGAGGAGGCCAGCCCCAGGCCCGCCACACCGAAGGCCACGGATCCGAATCCGTAGAACAGCTTGGTGGGGACGCCGAGTTTCGCCGACGCCGGGACGAGATCAGACGGGACGGCTGACGTGCTGGTCATGTCGCTTCGCTTCCCCTCGCGCCACGGTTCAAGCCGCGACTGTCTGACGATTTGGTGCGACGACTGTCAGGTCAAAAGTCTGTTCTTCCTAGAGCTAAGTCCCATTCCTGACGCTGCGTCATGTCAACGGCTTGGCGCCCTCGATCTCGTCTGCGGTGCGAGCGTTGAGAGCACCCTCCGCCAGCTTGCGTAGGTTGTCCTCATGGATGGTCTTGTCGATCCGGTAGAGGAACAGGCAGCAGATCGCCACGGCGTAGAAGGCGCCGATGGTGGGCAGGTAGATGAGCGCCAGGTTGCGCAGCAGCTCGGGGTCGACCTCGTTGGGCTTGGCGCCTTGCGGGAAGGCCACGAAGGTCAGGAGCACGCCGGACACGAAGACGCCCACGCCCGAGACGATCTTCTTGAACAGGTTGTCGGCCGAGAACAGCAGGCCCTCCGAGCGGCGGCCCGTCTTGACCTCGGAATCCTCCACCACGTCGGCGATCATCGACTGCAGCATGACCCCGGTCATGATGGCCATGATGCCGTTCGCCATGAAGTCGATGATCAGGATGCCGAACAGCAGGTTCGTGCCGTTGGGCGGCATGACGCCCAGGATGCGCAGGCCGATGGGCAGCAGCAGCGCCACCACGGCGCCGAAGAACATGGTGATCGCCGCGTAGCGCTTGCCGATCTTGCCCGCGATGATCGGCGCAAGGGTCACCCCGATGATGCTGGCGAGCACCCCGGTGATGGTCATGATCGCGAGCTGGCCCTGAGTCAGCCCCCAGAAGTAGAGGTTGAAGTAGAGCTCAAGCGCCGTTTTCAGGCCCAGCGACACGTTCATGAACATGCCCGAGATGGTCAGCACCACGAACGAGCGGTTGTTCAGGGTGGCGCCCACCTCGCGCAGCATGGCGCGAATGGTGATCTTGCGGGTCGGCGGCTTGCGCAGATAGGGGATCTGGTGGTGCGTCCCGGCGGCGGAGATCAGGATGATCGTGAAGATCGTGATCGCCGCGACGATGGAGTAGAGCTGCCAGCCTTCGCGTTCCAAGAGGCCGCCCGTGCCGTCGGCGTTTTCCTTGAGGAACACCTGATAGACCAGCAGCTGCATCACCAGACCGCCGGCCACGCCGCAGAATGAGCGGATGGCGATGATATTGGTGCGCTCGTTGTAGTCGGCCGTCAGCTCGGCCAGCAGGGCCGACGAAGGCAGCTCGAAGAAGGTGTCGAACAGTCGGATGGTCAGCAGGCAGACCAGCATGTAGGCGAACAGCGCCTCGTGCTCCCAACCGACGGGAGGGTTCCAGATCAGGTAGAAGCCGACCGAGACCGGCAAGGCCGCGGCGTACATGAACGGGTGGCGGCGACCCCACTTCGTGCGCGTGTTGTCGGAGATCTGGCCGACCATCGGATCGACGAAGGCGTCGAAGATCAGGGCGAACATGATCGCCGTCGACACCATGGCCGGCGGCAGGCCCACGACCTGATTGTAGAACAGCAGCAGGAAGGTGGTGATCCCGCGCTGCTTGATGATGTTGGCGGCCGCCCCCAGGCCGTAGAGAGCCTTGGTGCGGAACGTGATGGGCGGACGCGGCGGCAGGCCGGCGAGAGCGGCGTCGGTCATGATGTCAGTCTCGCTTTAAGCTTTGGAACCAAGGGGCGCGACGCCCCCGGCGACGCCGGTCGTCCCGGCCGCCTCCTCGATCGCGCCCGCCTGCTCTGCGGTCTCGCGCAGGCGGCGCAGGTTGTCCTCGTGCTTGGCTTTGTCGATGTTGAAGGCGAACAGGCAGACGATCCCCAGCGCGTAGAGCGCACCCACCGCGGGGATGTAGATCAGGCCCATATTGTGGATGACTTCAGGGTCGACCGCTCCGCGCTTGGCGTTTTCCGGGAAGTTGATGAAGGCCAAGATCGCGCCGGAGACGAACACCCCCACCCCGGAAACGATCTTCTTGAACAGGTTGTCCGCGCTCATCAGCAGGCCTTCCGAGCGGCGACCGGTCTTGACCTCGGCGTCCTCGATGACGTCGGCGACCAGGGAGACCAGCATCACCCCGGTAGCGGCGGCGAGCGCGGTGTTGATGAAGGTCTCGACCGCCAGCAGCGTGAACAGCAGGTCGGTGCCGTTGGGCGGCATCACGCCAATCAGGCGCGCCACGACGGGAGACAACCCCACCAGCAGCGCGCTCGCGAACATGGCGATGGCGCCGTACTTCTTGCCCATCCGCTTGGCGACATGCGGGGCCAGCAGCACCCCGGCCGTCGCGCCCGCCACATTGATCAGGGTGAGCAGGGCGAGTTGGCTTTGCTTCAGCTCCCAGAAGTAGAGCCCGAAATAGATTTCCAGCCCGCCTCGCGTTCCCGCCGCGATGGCGATGCACATGCCGGTCAGGGTGGCGACCACGAAGGCGCGATTGTTGAGAGTGTGGGCGACTTCCTTGGCCATGCCCTTGAAGGTGATCTTCCGGGTCGGCGCCGCGCGCAGATAGGGGATCTGGTTCTGGGTTCCGCGCGTCGAGACCAGGATGGCGGTGAACACCAGGATCGCGGCGGTGAGCGAATAGGCGAAGTAGCCGTCGCGGGCGAGCACCCCGCCGGAGCCGTCCGGGTTCTCCTTGAGGAACACCTGGTAGGCCATGACCGTCATCCCCAGCCCGCCGATCACGGCGAACAGCATGCGCATGGAGATGAGGCTGGTGCGCTCGTTGTAGTCCTTGGCCAGTTCAGGGGCCAAGGCGCTGTGCGGTAGTTCGAAGAAGGTGTCGAAGAAGCGCAGGGTCAGGAGGCAGGCCAGCAAATAGCCGACCAGGGCCTCGTCCGGGCATCGATTTCGGCG
>NZ_JANOCX010000099.1:0-2522 GCF_031412415.1 Phenylobacterium sp. | reverse complement strand
GATGCCGTTCATGCACATGGTGACGTCCAGCCTCGTCATGGGCATCGCCGACGGTCCCACTGAGGTGCACAAGGTGACGGTCGCCAAGCAGGTCTTGAAGGACTACCGGCCCGACAACGACCTCTTCCCGAAGTACCACATCCCCCGTCTGCGCGAGGCGGCGGAGGAGAAGTACGGCAAGGAACTGGCCGAGATCAAAGAGGGCTACGCCAAGATGCGCCGCGAGAGCGCGCCGGCTTAGCCGCCTTCCTCATGCGCCTCGCTTTCCGCGAGGCGCGACTTGGCTCTAGTGTGGGGCGGCCCTGGTTCTCGGGGCCGCCCTTCGCATTCGCCGCCCATTTGATTGTCAGATTTCAGAGATCGCATGTCCGATGCTTCCGCGCCTGCCTGGCCCGTCATGTCCATCGCCGAGGCCCACGCCGCGCTCACCGCGCCGGGCGCCCGTTTCGAGATGGAGGAGAAGTCCATCCGCGGGATCATGACCCGCACCTGGAAGAACGCGCCCCCGACCCTGCGCGACGTCTTCCTCAACGGACGCACCTTCGCCGACCGAGAGTTCCTGGTCTACGAGGACGACCGCGCCACCTTCGAGGCCTTCGCCCGCGCGACCCTGGCCCTGGCCCACCAGCTTCAGGCCGACGGCGTTCGCAAGGGCGACCGGGTGGCGGTGATCATGCGCAACCTGCCGGAATGGCCGGTGGCGTTCTGGGCGGGGATCCTGGTCGGCGCCATCGTCACGCCGCTGAACGCCTGGTGGACCGGGCCCGAGCTTGAGTACGGCCTTGCCGATTCCGGGACTAAGGTCGCCATCGTCGACGATGAGCGGCTGGCCCGGATCGTGGACTTCCTGCCGAGCCTGCCGGCCCTTGAGAAGATCTACGCGCCCCGCCTGACGGAGGCGCCGACCGACCCCAAGATCGTCCGGCTGGAAGGCGTGATCGGAGTCGTGAACTCCTGGGGCGACCTGCCGGATCTCGCCTTGCCCGACGTCGCGCTGGACCCCGAGGACGACGCCACCATCCTCTACACCTCCGGGACCACAGGAAAGCCGAAGGGTGCGCTGGGCACCCACCGCAACATGACCTCGAACATCATGGCCGGGGGCATCTCGGCGTCGCGGAACTTCCTGCGCGCCGGCCAGCCGCTGCCGGAGTCAGACCCGCACAAGCTGCCCCAACGCGTCACCCTGCTGCTGGTGCCGATGTTCCATGCCACGGGTCTGTCGGCGACCCTGTCACCCACCATGAACGCCGGCGGCAAGCTCGTGCTCATGCGCCGCTTCGACGCCGAGCCGGCCATGGCCTTGATCGAGCGCGAGAAGGTCAGCGCCACCGGCGGCGTGCCGACCATCGCCTGGCAGCTCATCGAGCACCCCGCGCGATCCAAGTACGACCTGTCGTCCCTGCAGGCCGTGACCTACGGCGGCGCGCCCTCGGCGCCGGAGCTGGTGCGTAAGATCGTCGAGACCTTCCCGGCCTCGCAGCCCGGCAATGGCTGGGGCATGACCGAAACCACCGCCACCTTCACCAGCCACCTGGGCAAAGACTACGAGAACCGCCCCGACAGCGCCGGGCCCGCTGCCCCGGTGGGCGAGATGCACGTGCGAGATCCCGCCGACGGCAAGACGATCCTACCCGTGGGAACAGTCGGCGAGCTGTGGTGCAAGGGCCCGCAGGTGGTGAAGCTCTACTGGAACAAGCCCGAAGCCACCGCCGAGACCTTCCAGGACGGCTGGCTGCGCACCGGCGACCTGGCCCGTATCGATGAGGAGGGCTTCCTGTTCATCATCGACCGGGCCAAGGACATGCTGATCCGCGGCGGGGAAAACATCTACTGCGTCGAGGTGGAGAATGTGCTGTACGACCACCCGGACGTGATGGACGCCGCCCTGGTCGGCATCCCGCACAAGACACTGGGCGAGGAGCCGGGAGCCGTGGTGCACCTGAAGCCGGGCGGAACAGCCGACGAGGCGGAGCTTCGCGCCTTCGTGCGTGAGCGCCTGGCCTCGTTCAAGGTCCCGGTGAAGGTGGTGTTCTGGCCCGAGACCCTGCCGCGCAACGCCAATGGCAAGATCGTGAAGACTGAGCTGAAGAAGATCTTCGAGGCCGCATGAGCGCGGGTCCCCTGATCCTCGGCATCGGCGGCACGGTCCGGGCGGGATCGTCCACCGAGAAGGCCTTGGTCGCGGCTCTGCGGGCGGCTGAGGCCGGCGGGGCGCGGACGCGGCTGCTGGGCGGCCCGTTCCTGGCCGGCCTGCCGATCTTCGATCCCGGTCCGGGCGGGCCGACCGAAAACCAGGCCGAGCTGGTGGCCGCCGTCCGCGTGGCCGACGGCGTCATCATCGCCACGCCGGGCTATCACGGCTCCCTCTCCGGCGTGATGAAGAACGCCCTGGACACCCTGGAGCTGTTGAGCGGGGACGAGCGACCCTATTTCAGCGGCCGCGCGGTGGGCGTGGTGGTGACCGCCAGCGGCTGGCAGGCCGGGGGCACCACATTGACCGCCGTCAGATCGATCATACA
>NZ_JANOCX010000098.1:0-11307 GCF_031412415.1 Phenylobacterium sp. | reverse complement strand
CTCCCCGACGCGCGCGCCGTGGCGGCCTGCGATGTACGCGGCGGGGGACCGGGCACGCGGGAGACCGACGCGCTGAGCCCGGAGACCCTGGTCGAGGCCATCGACGCCATCGTGCTGTCGGGCGGCTCGGTCTACGGCCTGGCGGCCGCCGACGGTGTCGCCGCCTGGCTGGGCGCGCGCGGCCGTGGCTATGGCCTGGTGAACCGGCCCGGCGTGCCGGTGTCGCCGGTCATCCCCTCGGCGATCCTCTATGACCTGGCCAATGGCGGCGACAAGGCCTGGGGCGAGGATCCGCCCTATCGGCGCCTGGGCCGCGAGGCGGCGGTGAGCGCGGGCCTGGACTTCGAGCTGGGCACGGCCGGGGCGGGCCATGGCGCCATGGCGGGGGCGTTGAAGGGCGGGACCGGTTCGGCCTCCATCATCGCCGCCGACGGGATCGCGGTCGGCGCCCTGGCGGCGGTCAATCCCTTCGGCTCGGTGGTCGCCCCCGGCGGACGGACCTTCTGGGCCGCGCCCTATGAGGCAGGCGCGGAGTTCGGCGGCCTGGGCGCGGGCGGCCTGCGCGCCGACCCCGACGACTGGGGTCTGGCCAAGGCCGATCCCGCCGCGCGCATGAACACCACGATCGCCTGCGTCGCCACCGATGTCGCCCTGACCCCGGCCCAGGCGAAGCGTGTGGCGATCATGGCCCAGGACGGCTTGGCCCGCGCCATCCGGCCCATCCACGCCCCCTTCGACGGCGACGTGGTGTTCGCCCTCTCCACGGCCCGCAGGCCGATGCCCCAGGACGCCGATTTCATCCTCGCCCGCATCGGCGCGCTTGCCGCCGACGTGCTGGCGCGCGCGGTGGCCAGGGCCGTCCACGCCGCCACCCCGTGGCCCGGAACCGACGTCAGGTGCTGGCGCGATCTGCCGGCTTAGCCGCCCGTGAAATTTCCCACCGCCCCCGGGTTGCGCTTCGCCGCCGCCCGGACTAGGTTCCGCGCCCTCGCCGCAAGGCAAGTGCGCGCCCGTAGCTCAGCTGGATAGAGCATCAGACTACGAATCTGAGGGTCGGACGTTCGAATCGTTCCGGGCGCGCCAATTTCTTCCGAAATCCAGTCACTGACGCCGCCCGGCCGCCGTCACGCCGGCTGACGATCTCCCGTCGTCACGCAACGCGCACCTCGCGTCAGGACGTCCTCGGCCTGGCTGGCGACGTTGCGGACCAACTCGGCGACGGTGGGGATGTCGTGGATCAGGCCTTGGCTTTGGCCGACGGTCCAGATGCCGTCGTCGGTGTCGCCCTTGCCCATCACATTGGTGCGGCCGCGGATGCCGGCCACCAGGTGGCGGACGTCGTCGATGGTCTTGGTCGGATCCTGCTGGATGGCCACCACCTCTTCGGAGACCGCGTTGCGCGCGACCCGGCTGGTGTTGCGCAGAGTGCGGTTGGTCAGAAGCGTGTCACGCTCGGTGTTCTCGACGATCTTGCGCTTCACGTTCTCATGAATGGCGCATTCCTGGGTGGCCATGAAGCGGGTGCCCATGTTGACCCCGTCGGCGCCCAGCGCCAATGCCGCGGCCAGGCCTCGTCCGTCAGCCATGCCGCCCGAGGCGATGACCGGCACGTTGACCGCGTCCACCGTGGCCGGCAGCAGCACGACCAGGCCCACGTCGTCCTCGCCCGGGTGGCCGGCGCACTCGAAGCCGTCGATGGAGATCACGTCGATGCCGTGGCGTACCGCGGTGATCGCGTGGCGGACCGAGGTGCACTTGTGGATGACCTTGACGCCATGTTCCTTGAACCGAGGCAGGTGGTCGGTGGGATTGCGACCCGCCGTCTCCACGATCTTGATGCCCGACTCGATGATCGCCTCGCGATACTCGTCATAGGGAATAGGATTGAGCGACGGCAGCAGGGTCAGGTTGATGCCGAAGGGTTTGTCCGTCAGGTCCTTGCACCGCTGGATCTCCTTCCAGAGGTCCTCGGCGGTGGGCGAATGGTGGGCGACGATGAAGCCCAGGGCGCCGGCATTGGCCACCGCGGCCACCAGCGGGGCGTAGCCCACCCCGGTCATGCCGCCCATGACGATGGGGGTCTCGACGCCGAACATCTCGGTAATACGGGTGCTGATCATGAAACTCGTCTCCCTATGACTTGTCATTGAAAGCCGAGGCTTCCTGATTATGACGGGAGTATCGGGATCGCTCGCCCGGGCCGCAAGGATTAGCTTGGGGTCCCGCCGTCAGCCGGACCGCCGCATGCTGATAATCGAGACCGGCGGCTTCAGCCACTGGCCGCGCTGATCGGCGAACTTGGTCGCCCCATTGGTCGGCAGCGACAGGATCTTCGAGACGACGGCCATGCCCGACACCACCTGGCCAAAGGCGGCGTAGCCCAGGTTATCGCCGGGTTCCGCGGGATTTGCGTCGAGGTACGGCTGGTCGCCCACGCAGATGAAGATGTTGCTGGTCGCCGTGCCCGTCGCGAAGCGGCCCAGGGACAATGTGCCATTCAGGTGCCGCAGGCCGGTCTTGGTGGTGCTTTCGTGCCGGATTGGGGGAAAGGGCCGGACATTGGCGGGCGGGGCGCCCACGATGGTGCCCTCCGTCGGCATGCCGGGGGTTCGCGAGGCGCGGAAGAAGGAGCCCTCGTCATAGGCCTTGGCGTCGACATAGCGGAGGAAGTTGGCGCAGGTGATCGGCGCCTTCCGAGCCTCAAGCTCCACGACGATCGAGCCTCGGCTGGTCTTGATGACCACGCGGGGCTTGCCGCCGGCCGCCGAGGCCACGCGCGGGGCGGCCAGGACCAGGCCGGCGCCGGCGACGAAACTACGGCGTTTGAGGTTCGTCACGTCCATCTGCATTCCGCTCCGTCGAGGTTGCTGAGTCTTCGCGACCTAACAGGTCCGCGCGCTTCCGACTCGAGAAGGCAACCTACAGGCCCATAGCTGGTCCCGCACACGGCGGACGACCCAAGAAATCCCCCATTTGGGGAAAGACACGCGGTTCCGCGTTAACCATGTTGCCGCAAAGTCGCCACGATGATTAGTGGGCCGCAACTGCTGTGGTCTGATTGCGCGACCTAGCGATTCAGTAACATGAGCCCCGTGATGAAAATGAAATCCGTTCTGGCCGCCGCGGTCCTGGTCTCCGGCGCCGCCTTCGCCCAAACCGCCTCCGCCGCCGTCGAACTGATCACCAACGGTGGCTTCGAAGCCGGCGCCTTCGATCCAGGCGCCTTCACCACCGTGTTCGCCGGGAGCACTGACATCACCGGTTGGACCGTCGGTCCGCAAAGCGTCGACTACATCGGGTCCTACTGGCAAGCGTCGGAAGGCTCGCGCAGCGTCGACCTGTCTGGCAACCAGCCGGGCTCCATCTCCCAGACCATCACCACGGTCTCGGGCGTCAAGTACAAGGTCAGCTTCGATCTGGCCGGCAACCCCGATGCGGGCCCGGTGTTGAAGGCCATGGCCGTGACCTCGGTCGGTGTCCAGAACTTCAACTTCGACACCACCGGCGCCAGCCACGGTGACATGAATTGGACGCCCAGCAGCTTCACCTTCGTGGCGACCGCCGCCTCGACGACCCTGGTCTTCGCCTCGCTGACCGGCGACGCCTACGGTCCCGCCCTGGACAACGTCTCGGCCTCGGCCGTGCCGGAGCCCGCCACCTGGGCGATGATGATCATCGGCTTCGGCGCCGTCGGCGCCATGGCGCGCAGCCGCCGCCGTATGGCGCTCGCCGCCTAAGCCTCCGAACCAGAACCTTCGAGGGCCCGGTTCCGCCAACGCGGAGCCGGGCCTTTTCGTTTTCGGACCTGGCGGCCTAGAATCCCCGCGCGTCCAGCCAGTCGGTGACGGCGGCGCTCGCCTGCGGCAGCAGGTCGGGGCGCTCCATGTAGTAGTGGTCGGCGTCCTGGATATCGACATAGGTCTTGTCGGCTGACGCGAGCGCCGCGAACAGCCGCCGCGCATGGCTGGGCGTGCAGGCCAGGTCGGCGGTGTTGTTGATGGTGAGCGTCGGACAAGTGACCCCGGCCGCGTTGATCACGCCGTTGGCGCGGCTCTCGTCATAGCTCCACTGGGAGAGCCATGAGCGCAGGGTGGTGAAGCGGCCAAGACCCACCGGCCCGTCATTGGCGATGCGCGGCTCGCCCAGGTAGCAGGTGTGGGGCCGGCGGTCGGATGGGTCCTGCGCCGGATCTGTCCAGCGCACGTCGCACATCGTGCCGTAGACCACGAAGGGCCGCTCCATGTCGGGTTCGCCGCCGGCCCTGAGCTCGGCCAGGGTCGCCTTGGCGCGGGCCGTGATGCGCCGGTTGCGGGCGACCTGCGCCTCGCGGAAGCGGGTCACGAAGGCATCGGAATAGGGCGGCTGATTGGGGCAGTCAGGGCTGTAGATGTTCAGTTCGAGGTCGCGCTCGAAGGGCTTGTCCTCGTCCAGGATCGAGGGGTCGATCCACTCGGTCATGGTCACCGAGCGGCTGATGTGGGCGGCCAGCAGAAGAACAGCGTCGGCGGGCTGAAGCCCGGCGCCGACCAGGTCGACCGGATCGCCGGCCGGCGTGGCGGTGATCGTCGGCCGCATCGCCTGATCCTGGTAGAACAGCGACAGCGAGCCGCCGCCCGACCAGCCGCCCAGGACCACCTTCTCGTAGCCGAAGCGGATCTTCAGGTCGGCGATGCAGGCGCCCAGGTCCAGGACGCACTTCTCCAGGATCAGGGCGGTGTCGTTCCCCCGGTAGCGGGTGTTGCAATAGATGACGTGGCGGCCGGCGCGGGCGAGCGCGCTGACCAGCGGCAGGAACGAGCCGCCGCCGATGGGATGGCTGAACAGGATGACGGTCTTGGAGTCTCCGGTCTCAGGCCGGATGCGCATGCACTCGACGAAGACCTGGCCGTCAGGGCCGCCATAGGTCTCCTTCAGCCTGCTCTTCTCGGCATAGGCATAGCCGTATGGCTCGCGTACGATCTTCATGCATGTCCCCTCCCGCAGGTGAGATCACCATGGCGCAGCATCCGACCGGCATCCACCACCTGGCCTTCATGGCCGGGGACATCAAGAAGCACATCGCCTTCTTCTCGGAGGTGATGGGCTGCCCGCTGGTGGCGCTGTTCGACATGCACGGGGTGCCGGGCGGCCTGCACGCCTTCCTGCGGATGAACGACCACTCCTACTTCTCGATCGTGCAGCTTCCCGACGTCGACAAGATCCCCATCGAGCTGGGCAAGACCCACGCCGGCAACGGCGCCCTGCCCAGCGCGCCGGGCACGCTGCAGCATCTGGCCTTCGGCGTGGACACCGACGCTGACCTGATCGCCATGCGCGACCGCATCCGTAGCCATGGGGTCAATGTCATCGGCCCCATCGACCACGGCATGTGCCGCTCGATCTATTTCGCGGGGCCCGACCAGATGACCCTGGAGGTCGCCACCTCGCACGAGGCCATCGACCCCGCCGCCTGGATCGACCCCAGCGTGCTCGCCAAGGCCGGGATCAATGCGGAAGAGGCCGAGCGGTTCAAGGCGCCGGCCGCCTATGCGGGGGCGAGCCCCGTCGCCCAGCCCGCCTACGCCGAGGACAAGCCGCACATGGCCTATCCGAAGGAGACCTATCTGCGGATGCTGACCGTGCCGGACGAGGTGATCACCGCTTCGGCCTCCTACGTCGACCCGCCGGTGAAGGTCCCGGCCTAGTTCGGCATGCGCAAGGTTGCGAGCGTCGCCAAGACCGGCAAGGCCTCGGCCGTGCAGGCGAGCGGACAATGCGTCTGCGGCGCCGTGCGGTTCGAGATCGACGTGCCCGCGCGCTGGGCGTGGCATGACCACTCGCAGACCAGCCGGCACGCACAGGGCTGCGCCTACGCCACCTATGTCGGCAGTTGGCGCAGCCGCTTTCGGATCCTCGAAGGCGGCGACAGCCTAACCCGGTTCGAAGACGCCGAGGCCCGGACGGCCAGGAGCTTCTGCGCCCGGTGCGGGACCCCGGTCCTCTACGAGCGGGCGTGGGCGCCCACCATGGTCAATATCCCGCGCGCCTTGTTCGCCGAACGCACCGGCCGCGAGCCGCGCTATCATATGTCCATCGACGAGCAGGCCGACTGGACCTATGCGGGCGAGCCCCTGGCGCCGTTGAAGGGTTATCCGGGCGTGATGTGGGAACGGCCAAGGCGCAAGGCGCGCCGCCAGCCGGACGGCATGTTCTGATCAAGGCACAATCTGCCCTGAACCCCGTGGCTCGCCCCTCGTCTTTGCAAAGTCTCTCCGCGCCCCCTCATGCTAGGCCAGAGGCGTCGCAACGGAGCCTTCGTCCATGCCTCGCGCCAGCTTGAAGACCGCCCCCGCCACCAACCGCGCGGTCGAGCATCTGAACCGGCTGGACGAGCGGCTGCGCTGGCTGTCGACTTGGACGATCCACAACGCCAATCATCTGCGCGAAAGCCGCGACGGGCTGAAGGTGGGCGGGCACCAGGCCTCCTGCGCCTCGATGACCACGATCCTGGCGACGCTCTATTTCCACGCCCTGCGACCGCAGGATCGGGTGGCGGTGAAGCCGCACGCCAGCCCGGTTTTCCACGCCATCCAATACCTGTTGGGCCGCCAGTCCCGCGACCAACTCGAGCGGTTCCGGTCCTATGGCGGGGCGCAGTCCTATCCCTCGCGGACCAAGGACCATGACGACGTCGACTTCTCGACCGGCTCCGTGGGCCTTGGGGTGGCGGTCACCGCCTTCGCCTCCCTCACCCAGGACTATCTGAAGGCCCACGGCTGGCTGGACCCGGCGCGGGAGGGTCGGATGGTGGCCACCATGGGCGACGCCGAGCTGGACGAGGGCAACATCTATGAGTGCCTGATCGAGGCCTACAAGCACGACATCCGCAACACCTGGTGGATCGTCGACTACAACCGCCAGAGCCTGGACGCGACCACCGCCGACCGGATGTTCGACCGGTTCGACGACATCTTCGCCACCTTCGGCTGGCGGGTGCTGAACCTGAAGCACGGCAAGGCCCAGCTCGCCGCCTTCGCGCGGCCGGGGGGCGAGCACCTGCGCACCTGGATCGACGGCTGTCCCAACGCCGACTATGCGGCCCTGACCTATCAGGGCGACTGGCGCGAGCGGCTGACGCGCGACATCGGCGACCGGCCGGGCGTGAAAGCCCTGCTCGACAGCTACGACGAGCCGGGGCTCGCGGCCCTGATGACCGGCCTGGGCGGTCACTGCGTCGAGACCTTGCTGGAGGCCTATGCCGAGGCGGCCGCCGATGACACGCCGACCCTGTTCATCGCCTACACCATCAAGGGCTTCGGCCTGCCCCTGGCCGGCCATAAGGACAACCACGCCGGCCTGATGACGGCCAATCAGGTGGAGGCCCTGCGCCAGGTTCTCGGCGTCCCGACAGGACAGGAGTGGGAGCCCTACGCCGGCGTGCCGGCCGACGAGGCCGACGCCCTGCGCGGTTTCGTGGAGGCCTCGCCCTTCGCACAGCCCGCCGACCGCCGTCCGGTCGCGGCGGCCATCCCCATCCCGCCGCGCGCCGACTTTCCCGCGCCCGACGGCAAGGAGCAGTCGACCCAGGCCGCCTTCGGTCGGATCCTGCTGGATCTGTCGAAGATGGAGCATCCCATCGCCGAGCGCCTGGTGACCACCTCGCCCGACGTCACGGTCTCCACCAACCTGGGCGGCTTCGTGAACCATCGCGGCCTCTTCCGCCGCCGCGAGACCCGCGACGTGTTCCGCGACGCGAAGATCCCCTCGACCCAGAAGTGGATCGGCGGGACGGCAGGTCAGCATGTCGAGCTGGGCATCGCCGAGAACAACCTGTTCCTCAACCTGGCGGCCTTGGGCTTGTCGGCGCCGATCTGGGGCGAGCGGCTGCTGCCCATCGGCACGGTCTATGACCCGTTCATCGCCCGCGGCCTCGATGCGCTGAACTACGCCTGCTACCAGGACGCCCGGTTCATGCTGGTGGCGACCCCGTCCGGCCTGACGCTGGGTCCCGAGGGCGGGGCGCACCAGTCGATCCACTCGCCGGTTATCGGCATCGGACAGCCCAAGCTGACCTATTTCGAGCCGGCCTTCGTCGATGAACTGGCGGAGGTCATGCGCTGGTCCTTCGAGCACATGCAGGCCGATGATGGCGGCTCGGTCTATCTGCGGCTGACCACCCGGTCCTTTCCGCAGGTCGAACGCGCCGACGACGCCTGGCGCGACGAAGCTCTCAAGGGCGCCTATTGGCTGCGGAAGCCGAACGCGAACGCCGAGGCGGCCATCGCCTTTTGCGGCGCCGTCGCCCCCGAAGTTCTAGAGGCCGCCGACCTGCTCGCCGAGGATTTTGGCGGCATCGGCGTGCTGAACGTGGTCTCGCCGGGCCTGCTGCACCGCGACTGGATGGCCTCCCAGCGCGCGCGCTGGAGCGGCGCGGGTGTCCAGCGCAGCCATGCCGCCACGCTGCTCTCCGAGCTCGCGCCGGGCGCGGGGCTGGTCACGGTGATCGACGGCTCGCCGGGCGCGCTCTCCTGGCTGGGCGGCGTGCTGGGGCAGCGGGTGAGTCCCTTGGGCCTGGATGAGTTCGGCCAGGTGGGCGACCTCACCGACCTCTATCGCCGTTACCGGCTGGACGCCCAGGCCATCGTCGAGGCCTGCGCGGGCTTGTTCCTGCGCGACGCATGACACCGCGGACGCTCATCGTCGTGATGGGGGTGGCCGGCAGCGGCAAGTCCACGGTCGGGCGGGCGATGGCCGATCGGCTGGGTCTGCCCTTCGTCGAGGCCGACGATTTCCACTCCGCCGCCAACCGCGAGAAGATGGCGGCCGGCCGGCCGCTGGACGACACCGACCGCAAGCCCTGGGTCGCTAGTCTGTGCGCAACGCTCGCTGAATCCGAGGCTCCGGTGACGGTCTTGGCCTGTTCGGCCCTGACGCCTGCCGTGCGGCGCTGGCTCGCGGCGGGATTTCCAGGCGTGGTTCGCTACATCCTGCTGTCGGGGTCCGCCGAGCTGATCGGGGCGAGGCTGGCGGCCCGGCGGGGCCATCTCGTGGGCCAGGCCCTGCTGGAGAGTCAGTTCGCGGCGTTGACGCCGCCGGCCGACGCCCTGGTGACGGACGTCGCTCGCCCGGTGGAAGCCGTGGTCGCCGAGCTCTGCGCCGAGCTCGCGGAGTTCGCGCCACATTAGAAATTAGTCATGTTGCGCAACCTTGGCGTAACTCGTGAGCAGTACTATCTGAAGCTCTGCCCAAGGATTTCGACGCGGGGAGGCGTCGATTCGATCTCGGGCGCCGTACCTACGACGTCCCGGAGACCTCCCCGTGTTCCGCAAACTCGCTCTTGTCAGCCTGCTGTCCCTCGCCGCCTGCAGTCAGCCGGCCCGCGATGTCCCCATGACCCAGGTCGCCGTCGCCGCGCCGACGGCCGCCCAGGTGGTCCAGGACGTGCGCGCCATCGTCGAACCCTGCGAACTGGCTTCCGACCGCGCCAGCGGCGACATCGGTCTGCTGGTGGCCGCGGCCTCGCCGCGAGACGGCGCCCGGGCCGCGATGGCCGGCGCGAAGAGCGCCTGCCTGACCGCCTTCGGCGCGCTGCAAAAGGCCCAGGCCCCGGGCGAGGTCCGCGACGCCTGCCTGAGCGCGATCTATACCCGCGAAACCCTTGCCGACACCGCCATCGAGCTGCTGGACGGCAAGGCCGGCCCGCTCGCCGTGACCACCCTCCGCTACAAGGCCGACGATCAGGGCGCGGCCGGCCGCGCCTGCGGCGCGGCCCTGGCCCGCCTCGATGGCCGCGAGTTCGCCATGGCGGCTAACCCGTCGCGGCAGTAGCCGACGCCTGCAGGGTCGTCCCGGCGGGCAGGTTCTCCAGGAAACCCAGGTCGTGACCTGGCACGATGAGATCGCCAGCCTCGCCCATGGCCTTCAGCCGCCGCAGGGTGTCGAGATAGACCACCTTGTCATCGGCGTAGGGCTGCACGCCTTCGTCCACCAGGGTCGCGCAGAAATAGCAGGCGTCGCCGGCCAGGACGTCCCAGCCTGAACGTCGCCGGACGCGCAGCGACTGGTGCCCGCAGGTGTGCCCCGGGGTGGCGAACACTTCCGCGGAGCCGTCGCCGAACAGATCGAAACTGTCGCCGGTGCAGATGCGCCGATGTCCGAGGTCGAGGGTCCGCCGGGCGTAGTCCTTGGGCGCCTCCTCCAGGGCGGCTTCCAGCTCCGCGGCGTGGATCACCAGGTCGGCGTTCGCAATCAACGCCGCGCCCGCCACATGGTCGAAATGGCTGTGCGACAGCACCAGCCTGTCGACGCGATCGGGGTCCACATCCATCGCCTGAAGCCGTGACGCCACGTCTTCGCCGGGCGGTAGACTGAGCTGGAAGGCGTCGGAGAACAGCTTGCCGTCCATCTCGGGCAGGAGACCCGCGTCGAACAGGGCCATGCGGCCGTCGGGATGGACCAGCAGGAAGGCCATCACCGGCATGGTCCGAGGCCCGGTCGGTCCCTCTTCCATGAGTTCGACCGGCGCCGTCAGGCGTCCGCACTCCAGCGGATACACCTTCATTCCGCCGCCGCCTTCATCCCGGCCGGCATGCGCGAGCGGTGGTAGGGCCGGTCACCCAGGACGGTGGCGCGATTCATGATCCGGCGGTGCGGCAAGTAGTCGTTGACCGCGTAGTGCTGGGTCACCCGGTTGTCCCAGAAGGCCACGGCGTTGTCGCTCCAGCGCCAGCGGACCAGGAACTCCGGCTTCTGGATATGCTCGAACAGCATGCCCAGGATCGCGTCGCTCTCCTTGCGGCGCAGGCCCTTGATCCGGTCAGTGAAGCCGAAGTTGACGAACAGTCCGTCGTCCCCGGTCTCGGGATGGGTGCGGATCACCGGGTGCAGAACCGGCGGGTGCTCGGCCAGCGCCTTGGCATGCTTGTCCTCGCCCGCGCCCTTGGCGACGATGCCCCGCTGAGGGAAGCCGCGGGCGAAGTCATGCACCGCGTCCAGACTGGAGAGGAACTCGCGGAACGCCGGCGAGAGGGCCTCATAGGCCGCCTTCATGTTCGACCAGATGGTGTCGCCCCCCGAGGCCGGCAGATGCCTGGCGTAGAGGATCGAGGCCATGGGCGGGGTCTCGATGAAGGTGACGTCGGTGTGCCAGCTGTCGTTGTCGGTCGGGTTGTCCTTGTGGTTGTCCAGGATGAACAACTCCGGCGCCTCGGGCACGCCGGGATAGAGCGGATGGGTGTGCAGGGCGCCGAACCGGGCGGCGAAATCCCGGTGTTGGACCGGGCTCATGTGCTGGTCCTCGAAGAAGATCACCTGATGCTTCAGCAGGGC
>NZ_JANOCX010000097.1:0-8704 GCF_031412415.1 Phenylobacterium sp. | reverse complement strand
CCGGCGCCCTTGCCGCGATCGGTCGCCTCGTCCATCCGCCGGAACTTCTCGAACACCCGCTCGAGCTCGGCGGTCGGGATGCCGCGCCCCTCGTCCTCGATGGAGATCACAACATTGCCGCGGTCCTCGTAGGCCGCGACTTCGATGGCCGTGCCGTCGGGACTGTAGGCCACCGCATTCTCCAGAATGTTCACGATGGCCTGTTCCAGCAGCGAGGGGTCGGCCTTCACCATCGAAAGCTCCGCGGGGAAGTCTCGCGCCACGGTGCGCTTGTCCAGCCGCCGCTGCACCCGCTCAACGGCGGCGCGCAGCACGTCGCGGATATCGACCCATTCCTTGCGGGTCACCAGGGCGCCGCCTTCCAGCCGGGTCATGTCCAGCAAGTCGCCGACATAGCGGTTCAACCGCTCGGCCTCCTCCCGAATCGAGATCAGCAGGTCTTTCTGCACTTTCGGATCCAGGGTCTTGCCGTAGTCGATCAGGGTGGTGGCCGAGCCCAGGACCGTCGACAAGGGCGTGCGCAGATCGTGGCTGACGGAATTCAGCAGCGCACCGCGCAGGCGGTCGGTCCGGCGCAGCGCCTCGGCGTCGGCCGCCTGGGCGGCGAACTCGGCGCGCTCGAGGGCTACGGCGCCCTGGTCCAATAGGGCGGCGACGAAACGCTCATTGTCCTCAGCGGCCAGGGCCATGGGCTCGACACCGGCCACCCCGGCGCGGGCCTTCACGCCCTGTAACGGTCGAAAGGTCCAGGCGGCGTTGGGCAGGGTGCCGGTCCCGGCCCCCGCCGGTTCGCCACGCTCCCAGGCCCAGCGAGCCGCGGCCATGTCGGCGGGCGCCAGGCTCTCCAGGGGCGGCGAGGCGGCGGTCAGCACGATGTCGTCGGCGCTGGGCGTCAGGACCACGGCGGCCCCGCTGGTGGCCGCCGCCAACTGTTCGGCTAGGGCCAAGGCCGCACCCTCCTGCTTGGCGGCCGATGACAGCCGCCGACTGGCCGAGAGCAGGGAGGCCACGGCGGCGGCCCGCCTGGCGACCGCGCGGCTCTGGTCGCGGATCCGCCCGGTCAGCCAACCCGTCGTCAACGCCGCGGCGAAGAACACCGCGAAGGTCAGCACGTCGGCCGGATGGCCGATGCGGATGGTCAGGCGGGGCTCCAGGAAGAAGAAGTTGTAGAGGAAAGCCGACAGGGCCGCGGCGGTGAGCGCCGGCCACAGGCCGAAGGCTAGGCCGCTGATCAGCACGCTCAGCATGAAGATCATGGCGAGGTTGGCGGTCTCGGCGAACTGATCGGTCAGGGCCGCCAGCAGACCCGCGGCGGCCACCAGTCCCACGGCGGCCAGGTGACCCAGCCACGGCCAGGAAGCCACCGGCGCGCGGCGCCTGACGACGGGGGGCTCGGTCTCCGCGGCCTCGGTGACCACATGCAGGGCCGCGCCATTCGACTCTTGCAGAAGCGCGGGGATCAACGCCCGCCGGAACGGATTGATTCCGCGCCGCGTCGACTTGCCGACCACGATCTGGGTGACGTTGTTGCGCCGGGCGTAGTCCAGCACGCCCGCCACCAGGTCGTCGCCGGTCAGGACGACGGTCGAACCACCCAGTTGCTCGGCGAGCTTCAAGGCCTCGTTCAGGCGGGCCTGGCCGGCGGCGCTGGCCGAAGGGGCGTTGGGGCGTTCGACGTGGGCCACGGTCCACTGCGCGTCCATCATCATGTCCGACAGCCGCCGGCCGGTGCGCACGAGGGCGCCTGCGGACGCATCGGGTCCGACCAGGACCAGGATCCGCTCGCCCGCGGCCCACGGCCCCTCGACCCCCGCCCGTTTCATGGCCCCGACCAACTGGTCGTCCACCGTCTGGGCCGCGCGCCGCAGGGCCAGTTCGCGCAGGGCCGTCAGGTTCTCGGGCTTGAAGAACCGCTCCGCGGCAAGACGGGCGGTGTCGCCCATATAGACCTTGCCCTCGGCCATCCGCTCGCGCAGTTCCGACGGGGTGATGTCGATCAGCTCGATCTCATCGGCCCGCGACAGGGCGCCGTCTGGCACAGTCTCGCGCTGGCGAACCCCGGTGATCTTCCAGACCACCTCGCGCAGGCTTTCCAGGTGCTGGACATTGAGCGTCGTCCAGACGTCGATCCCTGCCGAGAGCAGTTCTTCCACGTCCTGCCAACGCTTCGGATGGCGAGATCCGGGCGCGTTGGAATGGGCGTACTCGTCGACCAACAGCAGGGCCGGCTTGCGCTCCAACGCCCCATCAAGGTCGAACTCAAGCAGGGTGCGTTCGCGGTAGTCGATGGGGCGGCGCGCCATCACATCCATGCCGCGCAGCAGGGATTGGGTCTCACGACGACCATGGGTCTCGACGACGCCCACGACCACGTCGTCGCCGTCGGCCTTCCGGCGACGGGCCGCGCGCAACATCTCGTAGGTCTTGCCCACTCCGGGGGACATGCCCAGAAACACCTTAAGCCGCCCCCGCCCGGGTTGGACGGTGGCGGCCAGGAGGGCGTCCGGATCGGGGCGTCTGGGTTCGTCCGGGCTCATGGGGCGGGAGGTTGACCCACGGGATAGCGGGCGTCGAGAGCCAGGTTGGTTTCCAGCACATTGACCCGGGGCTGGCCCAGCACGCCAATGGTTCGACCTTCGGTTCGCACGACGATCAGACCCTTGATCAGCCGGGGCTCGACCCCGCGCGCCTTGGCGATCCTTTCGGCCTGCAGCAGCGCGAACGCCGGCGAGATGTGCGGGTCGAGGCCTGAGCCGGATGTCGTGACGGCGTCCGCGGGGATGGTCCCGCCGGTGCTTTCCGCGCGGAGGGCGTCGGCGCTCTCCTTGACCCGCTTGGCGAGGTCCTCGTTGAGCGGACCGAGGTTGGAGCCCGACGAGGCGCTGGCGTCATAGCCGTCTGAACCCGCCGCCGATGGGCGGGGATGCAGGTACTGCGCTCCGGCGAAGTTCTGGCCGATCAGCTCCGAGCCGACGACCTTGCCGCCGGAGACGACCAGGCTGCCATTGGCCTGGTGCGGGAAGGCGGCCTGGGCGACGCCGGTGACCAGCAGGGGATAGGCCAGGCCCAGCAGCAGGGTGAAGAAGACCATCGAAACGATGGCGGGACGGATGAGGGAAAGCATGGCTTTCAAGGTCCTAGAAGGCGCCGCCGAGCAGCGCGCAGAGGAAGAGGATGGCGATCAGGCCGCCGGAGACGAGGGCTTCGCGCATGACCATCACGCCAGCCCCATGCCGGAGACGACCAAGTCGATCAGCTTGATGCCGACGAAGGGCGCGATGAGGCCACCCAGGCCGTAGAGCAGCAGGTTGCGCGAGAGCAGCTTGGCGGCGCCGACGGCGCGATAGCGCACGCCCTTCAGGGCCAGAGGGATTAGGGCCACGATCACCAAGGCGTTGAAGATCACCGCCGACAGGATCGCGCTTTCGGGGCTGCCCAGGTGCATGATGTTGAGCGCGCCCAGGGCCGGCAGGGCAGCCACGAACATGGCCGGGATGATGGCGAAGTACTTGGCCACGTCGTTGGCGATGGAGAAGGTGGTGAGCGCCCCTCGGGTGATCAGCATCTGCTTGCCCACCTCGACAATCTCGATGACCTTGGTCGGGTCGGAGTCCAGATCGACCATGTTGCCGGCCTCGCGGGCCGCCTGGGCGCCGGTTTGCATGGCGACGCCGACATCGGCCTGGGCCAGGGCAGGGGCGTCGTTGGCGCCGTCGCCGCACATGGCGACCAACCGCCCCTTGGCCTGTTCATCGCGGATCAAGCGCAGCTTGTCCTCGGGCGTCGCCTCGGCGAGGAAGTCGTCCACACCGGCTTCCGAAGCGATCGCCGCCGCGGTCACGGGGTTGTCGCCGGTGATCATCACCGTCCGCAGACCCATGCGGCGAAGATCGGCGAACCGCTCCTTCACGTTGGGTTTGACGACGTCCTTGAGGTGGATGACGCCCACCAGAACGCCGTTTTCGCTGACAGCCAACGGCGTGCCGCCCGATCTCGCGATGCGGTCGACCGCGGCGGTGAACTCCGCCGGGATCTGATGCGGCGATAGCTCGAGCGTGCGGATGACGGCGTCCACCGCGCCCTTGCGCCAGGACTGGCCATCGGCGTCCAGGCCGGACTGCCGCGTCGTAGCGGTGAACGCGATGATCGTGGCGCCGGCCGGGGCCTCCTGGTCAAGGCCCTGGCTGCGCGCCAGGTCAACGATCGAACGGCCTTCGGGTGTCTCGTCGCCGAGCGATGCCATGAGGGTGGCGCGCATCGCCGCTTCCGGCCGCACCCCGGGCGCCGGGACGACCTCGGTCGCCATCCGGTTCCCGAAGGTGATGGTGCCGGTCTTGTCCAGCAGCAGGGTGTCGACGTCGCCGGCCGCCTCGACCGCGCGGCCGGAGGTCGCCAGGACGTTGACCTTCAGCAGGCGGTCCATGCCCGCGATGCCCACCGCCGACAGCAGCCCGCCGATGGTCGTCGGGATCAGGGTGATGAACAAGGCGCCCAGCACGGTCGGCGGCAGGTCGACGCCGGAATACTTGCCGAGACCCAGCAGAGTCACGACCGCGATCAGGAAGATCAGGGTCAGGCCGGCCAGCAGGACGGCCAGGGCGATTTCGTTGGGCGTCTTGCGGCGATCGGCGCCCTCGACCATGGCGATCATCCGGTCGAGGAATGTATTGCCGGCCTCGGAGGTGATGCGCACCTTGATCCAGTCGGAGACGACGGTCGTTCCGCCCGTCACCGCCGAACGGTCGCCGCCGCTCTCGCGGATCACGGGGGCGCTCTCGCCTGTGATCGCGGCCTCGTTCACCGATGCCACGCCCTCGACGATCTCGCCGTCAGCCGGGATCACGTCGCCGGCCTCCACCAACACAATCTCGCCGACCCCCAGCAGGTGGGCGGGCGTGGGTACGATGGTCCCGGTCTTGGGATCGACAATCAGCTTGGCCTTCGTCGTCACGCGGGTGGCGCGCAGACTGTCGGCGGCGGCCTTGCCTCGGCCTTCGGCCACGCTCTCGGCGAGGTTGGCGAACAGCACCGTGGCCCAAAGCCAGAAAGCGATCTGCACCTCGAAGCTCGAGGGGCGGCCGCCCACGATCTCGGCGACGGCCGAGGCCGAGGCCAGAAGGGCCACGATCCAGGTGGCGAAGATCACAGGATTGCCGGTGAGCTTGCGCGGATCGAGCTTGAAGAAGGCCTCGCGCGCGGCGCGACCGATCATGGCCGGCGAGAGGCTGGCGCCGAGAGCGGAAGGCTTGCGGCCTTCGGGAGGTGCGTAGGACGCGGTCATGTTGCGATACCTAGAGTGCGATCAGCGCGCGGCCAGGGTCGTCAGCACTTGGAAGTGCTCGACGATCGGACCAAGCGCGAGGGCGGGGAAGAACTGCAGTCCGCCCAGGATGAGGATGACGCCCACCAGCAGGCCGACGAACTGGGCCGAGTCGGTGGGAAGGGTGCCCGCGGACGGCGCGAGTTTGGGTTTGGCCACAAGGGACCCCGCGATGGCCAGGACCGCCACGATGGGCACGAAACGCCCGAATAGCATGGCGATCCCCAGCGTCGTGTTCCACCAGGGCGCGTTGGCGGTCAGGCCAGCGAAAGCCGAGCCGTTGTTCGCCGTGGCCGAGGTGTAGGCGTAGAGGACCTCCGACAGGCCATGCGGTCCGGAGTTCAGCAGCCCCTTCAGCGCCTCGGGCAGGACGGCGGCGATCGCCGAGAAGCCCAGCATCGAGAGCGGCACGACCAGCACCGCCAGCATGGCGAGCTTGATCTCCTTGGCTTCGATCTTCTTGCCCAGATACTCCGGGGTGCGGCCGACCATCAGGCCGGCGACAAACACCGCCAACAGGGCCATGACCACCATGATGGCGACGCCCGACCCGATGCCGCCGGGCAGGATTTCACCCAGCATCATCAGGAACATGGCGATCCCGCCGCCCAGTGGCATGAAGCTGCCGTGCATGGAATTGACCGAGCCGTTGGAGGCGCCCGTCGTGGGACCGGCCCAAGCGGCGGCCGAGGCCGCGCCGATGCGCACGTCCTTGCCCTCCATGTTCTGGCTGGCGTCCACGCCGGCGGCGACCAGGGCCGGAGCCGGTTGGGTTTCAGCCCAGTAGATCCCCGCGGCGCCCGCCGAAAGCAGGATGGCGGCCGTGGCCACCAAGGCGCGGATGTCTTTCTTCGCCAGGGCCGAGCGGCCGAAGGCGAAAAAGGCGGCCCAGCCCAAGACATTGATCGAGACCGCCGTGATGAAGTTCGTCAGCGGGCTTGGGTTCTCGAACGGGTGTGCCGAATTGACGTTGAAGATGCCGCCGCCATTCATGCCGAGCTGCTTGATGGCGAGCTGGCTGGCCACCGCGAACAGCGACAACTTTTGCTCGGCGCCCTCGACCGTGGTCGCCAGGGCCGAGGCCTGCAGGGTCTGGGGCACGCCCAGGGCGACCAGCACCAACGCCAGGACCAGGGAGGCGGGCAACAGGACGTATAGGGTCGTGCGGGTCAGATCGGCCCAGAAGTTGCCGACGCCCTCGCCGCGGTGACCGATGAAGGCCCGCGCCAGGGCCGCGGCGATGGCCGCCCCGGTGCCCGCGGAGACGAAGTTCTGCACCGTCAGCGCCGCCATCTGGCTGAACGTCGACATGGTGGTTTCGCCGCCATACGACTGCCAGTTGGTGTTGGTGACGAAGCTGACGGCGGTGTTGAACGCCAGGTGCTCGGAGACGCCGGCGAAAGCCTGCGGGTTCAGCGGCAGCACGCCCTGCAACCGGATGATCGCATAGACCAGGATGAAGCCCACGAGGTTGAAGGCCAGTAGCGCAGCGGCGTAGCCGAACCAGGTCTGGCTCTTGCCGCCATCCACGCCGCACGCGCCATAGACCAGGCGCTCAACAGGCTTCAGCACTGGGTCGAGCCAAGTCTTCTCCCCGTTCCAGACCCGGGACATATAGACGCCTAAAGGCCAGCCGAGCCCAATGGCCACGGCCAGCGTCAGGGCGATCTCCGCCCATCCTTGCCAAGTCATGTCGGTATATCCGTCAGAAGCGTTCGGGGCGCAGCAGCGCCGCGATCATGTAAGTGGCCACGGCGATCGTGCCGCCCGCCCAGAGCCAGTCGGTGATCATCTCAGATCCGCCTCAAGCCGGCGGCGAAGAGCGCGAACAGCGCGAACGCCACCCCGCCCAGGGCCAGGAAAACCAGGTCAGCCAACGAAGGACTCCTTTGATCGTTGACGTCAGGATGGGCGAGGCTGACGTCAGGGTTCGAGACGAGTCCGCGGCGGCGCGCATAAGGGAGTCATAAAGAGCGACCCGCCGGCTCGGCCTGACCCGAAGCCCACCCCCACCGCGCCTTATTGAAGTAGCGCGACACGCGACAGGCAGGGGGAACGGCGATGGTCATGGTCGTGATCGACGGCACGGGCGTCTACAACACCGCCCAGTACGACTCCGACATGAAGAACAGCTTCTGCGTCCAGATCGCCAACGGCATGGGGTCGAAGGCGACCTACTACCGCGGTCCGGGCGGCTGGGGCGGGACGACGATCCTGCGGACCTGGGCGGGTGTCTCGGACATCCTGTCATCGGACGAAAAGAACGTGATGATCACGGGTTACAGCCGCGGCGCGGCGGCGGCCATCGAGCTTGCCCACTACTGCCGGGACATGGCGATCACGGTCGAGGCCATGTTCCTATTCGACCCCGTCAAGCGCGACCTGGCCCTGCCGAACGCCGACACGATCCCGCACAATGTGCGCAACTGCTACAAGGTGCTGCGCGCGCCCAGCAAGGACTCCAACGCCGTCAGCTTCATGTCGCCCAACAACGACCGCTACGCCCGCGGCTGGATGCGCAACTGCGGCGAGTCCGTCGAGGACCCGTCGCTGACCTTCGTCGACACCCCCTGCGTCATCAGCGGATCGCACGGCGCCGCCGGCGGCGTGCCCTGGGGCGAGTACACCCCCGACAAGGCCGCCACCCAGATGGCCGCCGACTGGATGTCGACCCGCCTGCAAAAGCACGGGCTGAAGATCTCGCTGAAGAACTACTGGATGGCCTGGCACAAGAACCAGTGAGCGTGGCGGGATCAGGCGGCCGCCGCTACATCGGTATCCTCGACCACCACGTCGGCGGTGAAGCGTCACATCGGTTTGTATTGGCGGAAGAGGTGGGATTCGAACCCACGGACGGCTTTCACCGTCGCCGGTTTTCAAGACCGGTTCCTTAAACCACTCGGACACTCTTCCTAGCCGGAGGAGCGCCTATAGCAGCGAGAGCAGGGCGTCTCCAAGGGGCGTAACAGCCTTAACGGATTAACCCCGTTTCTTAACCCTGGCTCAAACCCTTGCGCCCATCCTGGCCGCGAGCACGGCGCTGGGGAGCGTTCGAGACAGGGAAGGGCGGTCCATGACCAGCATCCACATTCGTATCCAAGCGCGCAGCCTGGCCATGGTTCTGATGGGGAGCGCGGCGCTGGCTGCCTGCGCGACGCCGCAACCGCGCTATGCCTCGCGGCTTTTGCCGGGGAGCTCGATCGCTTCCGCGCCCGCGCCGACCAGCGTCCAGCCCAACGGCGCCGGCGGCCGCTACAAGATCGGCGCGCCCTACCAGGTGGCCGGCATCTGGTACGTGCCCAAGGAAGAGCCCAGCTACGACCAGCAGGGGATCGCCTCCTGGTACGGCGACGAATTCCACATGAAGCCGACCGCCAACGGCGA
>NZ_JANOCX010000096.1:0-8633 GCF_031412415.1 Phenylobacterium sp. | reverse complement strand
TCACTATGAGCGCAGGCGCGGAAAGGCCGGCGGGGAAGGTGTTTCGCCCCAGCGAGCCCGCGAGCAGGGCGATGACCACCATCCCCCAGCCCCACGCCTGGCCGGCGTAGAGGGTGGCGATGACGAATGCGGGGAAATAGGTGACCGAGAGCCCGAAGGCGTCGTCCCACCCCAGGAACGCACCTCGGCTGAAAATGGCCGCCAGGAGCGCGACGAGACTGATCGTCGCCGCCCGGATCAAGGGCGGCGAGCGTCTCGGCACTAGCCGAAGCGGCCACTCGACAGGTGTCAGCGGCAAGGGCGGCTCCCAGGAGCACGGGCGCGAAATGCCCGGCGGCGCGAGAATGCGAGCGCCGCCCCATCCAGGCAACACTCGATATCGGCGTTCGATGACCCTATTGTGGCCCGCTTCCTGCTGCAGACCTTTGCGCCTCGCCCGATCTGGAACAACTTGACCGCCGTGAAACCGTCCGCGCCTCGCAAGACCTGGATCGCCATGGCGATGGCGATCTCCGCCACCGCGGCGGTGCTGTGGGGCTGCGTGGACGCCTATGTGGGGCCCGGCGCCGGCGCGAAGGGTCCGCAGGTCGCCGCCAAGGCCGCGCCGCTGACCTATCGGTCGATCACCCGGCTGAAGGGGGAGATGGATCCCGCCATGCTGGCGATCGCCAACCGCCACGACATCGGCCGGCGCGCCGACCTCTGGGGCCGCCCGATCGGCTGGACCACGCTCAATCTCGACACCGTCCCGGACCTCGGGCTGGACACGGAGGTCGCCGAGACCGCCGAGGAGATCAACGAGCTGCGCTCGTTCTCCAAGCTCCCGATCCGACCGATGAGGCCGTTCCACCTCGCCGCCGGTTCCGCCGACCGCGCCCGCGCCCTGCGATGCCTGTCCGAGGCGGTCTATTACGAGAGCGCCCGCGAGCCGTTGCTGGGCCGTGAGGCCGTGGCCCAGGTGGTGCTGAACCGCATGCGCCATCCCGCCTATCCGAAATCCGTCTGCGCGGTGGTCTATCAGGGCTCGGCGCGCGCCACGGGTTGCCAGTTCAGCTTCACCTGCGATGGGTCGCTCGCCTACGCCCCGGAAGCTGGCCTCTGGCGTCAGGCCCAGGAGATCGCCAAGCGCGCCCTGGACGGCCACGTGGTGAAGGCGGTCGGATCGGCCACCCACTATCACGCCAGCTACGTGGCCCCCTACTGGGCGCCGACCCTGGTGAAGATGAAGCAGGTTGGCCTGCACATCTTCTATCGCTGGACCGGACCCTGGGGCGAACCCGGCGCCTTCACCGGCCGCTATGCCGGGGGCGAAGCCTACATCTCGCCCGCGGTCCTGGGCGGCATCGACAGGCGCACCCAGGGCTTGGATCCGAGCATCGACGGCACGCCCGGCGGTCGCCAGGTCGTCCTGGCGGTGGCCGGCGAGGTGCGGACCTACAATGTCGCCGACGCCTCCTCGGTGACCGGCGAGAAGACCCGCGTCCTGGGCACGCTCTACGCCCCCCGGCGCAAGCCCAGCGCCGCGGAGATCAAGGAAATCAACGCCTCCCTCGCGGCGATGGAGGGCGCGCCGCCCGCGCCCGCCACGCCGGCTCCGCTGGCCAGCGACGGCCAGGACGGCGGCGCCCAGCAATAGGCCGATTGACGCCGCCCGCCGCGCCGGTGAGGCTCGCGCCCATGGCCAGCGTTCTCGCGATCCACGCTCATCCCGACGACATCGAGACCCTCGGCGCGGGGACACTTGCCGTGCTGGCGGGGCTCGGCCATGCCGTGAAGATCGTCACCGTCACGGCGGGCGATTTGGGATCGACCGAGATGGACCAGGCGCGCACCTCGCGCACCCGGCAGGCCGAGGCGACGGCCGCGGCGGCTCTGATCGGGGCGGACTATCGCTGCGGCGAGATCGGCGACCTGTGCGTGTTCAACGACGATCCGACCCGTCGGCGGGTGACCGAGCTGGTGCGCTGGGCCGCGCCCGACATCGTGCTGACGGCCTCGCCGGCCGACTATCATCCCGATCATGAGGCGGTGAGCGTGCTGGTGCGCGACGCCTGTTTCGCGGCCTCGGTGCCGAACTACCGTACCGGGGATGCCACGCCGCTAAGCGGGATACCCCACCTCTATTTCATGGACCCCATCGGCGGGCGCGACCGCCAGGGCGTGCGGATCGTCCCGGACTTCGGGGTCGACATCGAGAGGGTCTTCGAGACCAAGGCGGCGATGCTGGCGGCCCACGAGAGCCAGGTCGGCTGGGTCGCGCGCCAGCACGGCATCCCTGACCAGATCCAGTCGATGGAGGGCTGGTCGCGACGCCGGGGCCGCGACTTCGGCGTGGCGATGGCCGAGGGGTTCCGACAGTACCGGCACCATCCGTATCCGGTGACGCCGCTGCTCCAAGACCTGGTCGGCGAAGCCCTGGTTCAGGCGCCGCGGGCGGCGTCGTAGCGGTCCCACATCGGGGCGCAGTCGAACATCTCGCCGCGCGCCATGGCCTCGTCGATGGCCATGACCGTCAGGCCCGCCTCCATGGAGTCGAAGGGCGTCACCGGGAAGGCCTGGCGGCCTTCCATCGCGGCGAGCAGGTCGCGGGCCATCGACTGGTCGGCGCCGTTGTGGCTGTCCTCGGTGCGGTTTCCGTACTCGATGCGCTCGGGCTTTCCCCGGTCCAGAGCCCTGCGGAACATCAGCTTGTTGCGGACCAGGTCGGCGATCAGGGTTCCGTCCGTCCCGGCCAGGTACCAGCGCCGCTCGGGCAGGGCGACGTGGCTGTTGGCGTGGAACGAGAGCCGCACGCCGTTGGCGTACTGGACCATGGCGGTCTGGTGGTCGGTGACGTCCATGTCGGATTGAAAGGCGTCGTTGGCGCTGCCCCAGCCGGCGTCGCGCAGGGCGTAGGCGGGCTGGCCGTCGCTATAGACCCTGGGAGCCCCCGATCGCGCCGGGGTGAAGATGTCGCGTCCGCCGAAACTCGCCACCTTGGCCGGCCGAGCGCCCGCCAGGCGTCCGAAGATATCGAAGTCGTGGCAGACCTTGTCCAGCAGATAGGAGCCCCCGTATTCCTGCTTGCGCCGCCAGTTGCGCGCCAGATAACCGCCATGCTCTGGCGGCAGGTGCTCGGTGGCGTCGATGGAGACGAGCTGACCCAGGTCGCCCGCGTCCACCCGCGCGATGGTCTCGCGCACGATCGACATGGAGCGCATGACCAGGCCGATGAACAGCGGCGGGGTGTCGCCTTTCGCCAGGCGCGCGGCCAGCAGGTGGGTTTCGTCCTCGGTCCGCACGATGGGCTTCTCGGCGAAGACCGGAAAGCCGGCGTCCAGCGCCAGGTTGAGGTGCTGGAAATGCAGGTGGTTCGGCGTGCCGATCATCACCAGGTCGTAGGGGCCGCCGCGCAGCAGCTCAGGCACGTCGGCGCAGACCCGGCCCGGATCGATCTCGGCCGCGGCCAGGATCGGGGCGCCCACGGGGGCGGGGTCCACGTGGGCGGCGACATCGAGGCTCCAGCCGACCTCCTTCATGGCCGACAGCACGTGTGCGATCCGCTGGCCCAGGCCGATGACGCCGATGCGGTAGGTCTTCATGGGCCGGGCTCCGCCGCTAACCGTTGAACGCTTCGGGGTAGGCGACCGTCAACGGGGCGTCGAGCGCCCCGTCTTCCAGGGCGATGGCCATGAAGGACGGGCTGCCGGAATAGGGCGAGCGCACGGTCTTGGCCGCCTCGGCGGTGAAGCCGAACTTCGGATAGTAGGCGGGGTGGCCCAGGACGATCACGGCATGGGCGCCGAACTCACGGGCGGTCTCCAGCGAGGCCTTCATCAGCCGCTTGCCGACCCCGTCCTTCTGGCGGTCTGGGCGCACGGCGAGCGGCGCCAGGGCCGCGAACAGGTCGACCCGGTCGGCGAACAGCCGGCTGTAGAGGATGTGGCCGACGATCTCGCCGCCGTCCTCCTCCACCAGTTCGAACACCACGTCTCCCGATGCGCGCAGGCGCTCCACGAGGTCGGCCTCATCGGTCTTGGCGAAGGCGGCGGCGACCACCTCGCGGATCGCGGCGTGGTCGGATGTTCGGGCGTGACGGATCATTCGCCCAGCATAGGCCCGCGCCTGTTCGGCGCCTACTCGGCGGCGATCGCGAGCGGCGAGGCCTGCGGCCCGCGGATCAGCTTGCCGGGCAGGTCGCCGGTGGCCTCGCCGTTCTCGAAGGTCACCACGCCCGACACCACGGTGGCGCGATAGCCGTCGGCGCGTTGCACCAGGCGGCGGCCGTCGGCGGGAAGGTCGAAAACCATCTCCGGCGCGCGGATCGAAAGAGCTTCGAAATCAATGACATTGAGGTCGGCCTTCATCCCCGGTGCGATGACGCCCCGGTCGTTGAGGCCGTAGAGCTTGGCGGTGTCGCGGGTCTGCATGGAGACCACCTTCTCCAGGCTCAGCCGCTCGCCCCGAGAGCGGTCGCGGACCCAGTGGGTCAGCATGTAGGTCGGGAAGCTGGCGTCGCAGATCACCCCGCAATGGGCGCCGCCGTCCGACAGACTGAGGATCGTGGCCGGGTGGCGCATCATCTCGGCGATGTGGTCGAAGTTGAACTGGGCGTAGTTCAGCAGCGGCAGGTAGATATAGCCGCGCCCGTCGTTCTCCATGAGCATGTCGTAGACGATCTGGTCGGGCTTGCAGCCGGCGCGCTCGGCCTCCGCGGCGATGGAGTCCTCGGGGCGGGGCTCGTAGTCGAGCTGTCCGTTGCGCTCCAGGCGGAACATGGTCTTGAAGCCGTGGGTCAGGATCGCCCCGATGCCGGGCGGTGGCGGGGCGTCCTCCGACAGGATCGCCTCGCGCACGGTGGGGTCTTTAAGGTGAACCAGCCGCTCGGCGAAGGGCAGGTGGGCGATGGCGCGATAGGCGCTCTTGCGGACAAAGGGATGCACCGTCGACTGCCAGCCCAGCACCATGCCGGTGGGGCGGCACGCGATCTGGGCGGTGATCTGAGCGCCTTCCGCCCGCGCCTCCTCGGTCAGCTTCAGCATGTCGCGCCACTTGTCGGGCGCGCCGGGCGACTGCAACAGGCCGAAGGTGACCGGCAGGCCGGTCTTGGTCGCGAACGCCTTCATCCAGGCGAACTCGTCCTCCGGAATGGTCATGTCCGACGCCATCTCGAACACGCCGTGGCCGGCCTGGCCCAGGGCCTCGCCGATGCCGATCATCTCGTCGGCGCCGGCGAAGGTGCCGGGCATGGCGTCACCGTCCTTGGCGCGGTGGAGCTGGGTGCGCGAGGTGGAGAAACCCAGCGCCCCGGCTTCGACGGCCTCGCGGGTGATCTGGGCCATCTCGGCGATGTCTTCGGGGGTCGCCATCTCGTTGCGCGCGCCGCGCTCGCCCATCACATAGGCGCGGATCGCCCCGTGCGGGGCTTGCGTCGCGATGTCCAGGACCCGGGGCTTGCGCTCCAGGCTGTCCATGTATTCCGGGAAGGTCTCCCAGTCCCACTTGATGCCCTCGGCCAGGGCCGCGCCGGGAATGTCCTCCACCGACTCCATGAGCCCGATCAGCCAGTCGTGGCGATCGGGCCGGGCCGGGGCGAAGCCGACGCCGCAATTGCCCATGACGACGGTCGTCACGCCGTGCCAGCAGGAGGGCGACAGATAGGCGTCCCAGGTCGCCTGGCCGTCATAGTGGGTGTGGATGTCCACCCAGCCGGGGGTGACGATCAGGCCCGCGGCGTCGATCTCGCGACGGCCCTTGGCGGCGACCTCGCCGACCTGGGTGACGAGGCCCGCGTCCACCGCCACGTCCGCGCGGCGGGGAGCAGCGCCGGTTCCATCGACCAGCATGCCGTTACGGATGACCAGATCGTGCATGGTTCCCTCCCGGGGATGTTTTCAGCACGGTGAACCGCGTTACGCCCGGTCACTCAAGCGGGTTGTTGGCGGCTGTCCTCAGGCAAAGGCCGCGAAGCCACGGATCGGCGAAACAGGCTCATGAACCTTGCGCACGAGCAGGTCAGACTCGGGCACGCCGGCGCGCAGGCGGGCGAGCCAATCCTCGGGATCGAACTCCACCCCCACCGGATTTAGACCCATCTGCTCGCCCCGGAGGAAGGCGCTGCAGCCGTCGTCGGCGAAGGCGTCGACCTGGAACTCCATCTGGTTGCCGTCGGGGTCGGCATAGTACAGCGACGCCGTGAGCCCGTGGTGTACGCACCAGTACGGCGTAATGCCCTTCTCCTTCAGTTCGGCGTAGTTCTCTAGCAGCTCGCGAACCGAAGCGTTGGTGTAGGCGACGTGGTCGATACCCACGGCCCCGCGCCTGTCCGTCTCCGGCGTTCCATTTGGATCGACCACCGCCAGGTTGAGGAAGGCGAACCTGTGATGCTCGTCGTCATAGGTTAGGAACGCCATGGCGGGGTTCTGGTGCTGCACCCTAGCGCCGAACACCGTCTCATACCATCCGATCACCTCTTCGAAGCGGCGAGTTCGATAGACCACGTGAGCGAACTTGATCGGGATTTGGGTCACGCTGCAACTCCTCCGATTGGTGTCGCGCCTGTCGCGCGCCGTTGCGGGAACGCTGTTACGCGAGGACGGTAGAGCCTGACCTTGCCCACCGCAATATTCGCGTGCGGACAACCCTGCGGAGAAGGGGTGGGAGCAGTCTTGGATCGATGCCCGAAGCCGGATATCTTCACGATCGACCCGACAACAGCCCGACTAGATTTCCGCTGTGGGTGGAAAGCGGACATCCGTCTTACGGTTGGAGGTAGCCTACGACGATGGATGAAAATCCGCTGCGTTCATCCAATCCCGACCCGATACTTCCCCAGTCAAAGGTATACGTCGAGGTAGTCGAGCCCACGCCATCCAGCGTCGCTGCCAGCCACGCAGCATCAGCCTTGGCGATGGCCCGCTCCCGCTCGAAAGAGTGGTTCTCCCAAGCGCTGCCACCTTCGGTTTCGGGGGCCGCCCAAGTCAGCCGCACTGAGGTGATGCGTCCATCTGTGAAGTAGACGGACGGCCTGAACTCACGGCTGTTCAACGTTGTTTTGGGTAGCAAGTATGAGCGATGGATGCCGTTGTGCACCAGTGGCTTGTATTGGCCGGCCATTGCAGCGAGCAGGACTTCTTCACCTAGCCCACGCTCCAACGTGACACCGCCTTCGAGATTTATTCGTCCGTCCCGCAAGCGCCCCTCCATCACGGCCCCACTTGGCCAAGCCTACGAGTACGCGTCGCTAGTCACCCGCGACCCAACTCACGTCGGCCCCCAGCGCGTTGAGGTTCTCCACGAACCTCGGGTGGGCGCGCTGGATGGGGGAGGCGTTGAGGATGGTGCTTTCGCCCTCGATGCTGGCGGCCAGCATGAAGAGGGCGATGGCGACGCGGATGATGTAGGGGCTCTCGACCTGGGCGGGGACCAGGGGCTTGCCGCCGAAGGTGATCAGGCGGTGGGGGTCGCAGAGCAGGGAGTGGGCACCGAACTTGCCCAGTTCGGACGACCAGCCGAGCGCGCCTTCATAGACCTTGTTCCAGAACATCACCTGGCCCTCGGCGCGGACGCCCAGGGCCACGAAGATCGGCAGCAGGTCGGCGGGGACATAGGGCCAGGGCGCGGCCTCGACCTTGGTCAGGATGTTGCTGGTGAACGGCTCGCGCACCTTCATCGGTCCATCGACGCGGGACCGCGACCAGCCGTCCGCGTGGGTGATCTCGACGCCGAACTTGGCGAAGGTGCGGTCCAGCAGCGGGAACTGCTCCACCGAGCCGTTGCGAACCGCGATGTCGCCGCCGGTGATCGCGCCCATGGCCAGGAAGGTGGCCACCTCATGGAAGTCGTCGGCGAAGGTGAACTCGACCCCGCCCAGGTCGTCGACGCCATCCACGTCGATGCGCGAGCCGCCGACGCCCTCGATCTTCGCCCCCATGCGGGCCAGGAAGTCGCAGAACTCCTGGACGTGCGGCTCGCAGGCCGCGTTGGTCAGGCGCGAGCGGCCCTTGGCCGTGGCGGCGCACAGCACGAAGTTCTCCGTGGTGGTCACCGAGGCGTAGTCGAGCCAGTGCTGGACCGACGAGAAGCCCTTGGGCGAGGTAATGACGATGGAGGCCGCGTCGCTGACGACCTGGGCCCCGAAGGCGCGGAAAACCTCGATGTGCGGGTCGATCTCGCGGGCGCCCAGGGTGCAGCCGGTGACGTCGTCCTCCAGGCTGGCGGCGCCGAACCGGTGCAGCAGGGCCGGGATCAGCATGATCGAGGAGCGCATGCCCAGGGGCAGGTGCGCGGCCTTGGGGTCCAGCCCCGTGCCGTGATGGACGCGCAGGGTCCCGGTGTCGAAATCCATCTCCACTGAACTGCCCAGGTTCCTGAAGAATTCCAGCAGCTTACGGACGTCTGTTATGTCGGGAACCCGGTGCAGGACGATGGGCTCGTCCGACAGCAGGGTGGCGCACAGCACCGGCAGGACGGCGTTCTTGTTGGCCGAGGGCGTGATCTCGCCCCGCAGGGCGCGACCGCCTCGCACGATCAGGTTGGTCATGGGCGCGCGCGGCCTCGTCTAGGTTGGAATGTCAGCGAACTTAGCGGCTGGCGGGCGCTCACCAAGCGCCGATTTTCTCGGCCTCGTGGTGGCTGATCGGGTGGTGCGCCTT
>NZ_JANOCX010000095.1:0-5359 GCF_031412415.1 Phenylobacterium sp. | reverse complement strand
CTCGGTGAGGATGACGCTGCCGTCGGCCATGGCGATGGGGCCTTCAGGGAAGGCGAAGCCCTCGGCGACGAGTTGCAGGTCCATGATGTCGTCCTCCCGCCGCCGTTCAGGGTGACGGCGTTACGGCCGGGACTATGGCTGGCCGACGCCGGGGCAGGTCAAGGCGCTCAGCGGCGCTCCAGCACGCGGAAGACGAAGGGGTGATCGTCGCCGTCCCCGGCGGGGTAGGCCTCGCGGCGGACCTCGGTCCAGCGGCTCTCGTCGACGGGGGACAGCACCACGTCGCCCTCGACCTCCACATCGACATCGGTGAGGTAGAGGCGCCTGGCGCGGGGCAGGGCCATCTCGAACAGGGAGGCGCCGCCGATGACACAGACCTCGTCGACCCCATCTTCTTCCGCCTGCTCCTTGGCGATGGCGAAGGCCTCGGAGAATTCCTCGCAGACCACGGCCTGCTTGGGTTCGAACGATCCGTCGCGGCTGAGCACGATGTTGGTGCGGCCGATCAGCGGCTTGCGCGGCAGGCTGTCCCAGGTCTTGCGGCCCATGATCACCGGCTTGCCCATGGTCACCGCGCGGAAGATCGCCATGTCGGACTTAAGCCGCCAGGGGAGCCCGCCGTCCTTGCCGATGACGCCGTTGCGCGACCGGGCGATGGGCCCGGCGGTGAGGATGGGTGTGGTCATTCCCCAGTCTTAGCAGGTCAGACCGCGATGGGCGCGCTGATCGCGTCGTGGGCCTTGTAGCCGCGGAGTTTGAAGTCCTCGTACTCGAAGGCGAAGAGATCGCGTTTGTCGGCGATCTCCATCGTTGGCAGGGGTAGCGGCTGACGTGCGAGCTGCGCCTTCGCCTGGTCGAGGTGGTTCAGGTAGAGGTGCGCGTCGCCCAGGGTATGGACGAATTCGCCCGGCTGCAGGCCCACGACCTTGGCCACCATCAGGGTGAGCAGGGCGTAGGAGGCGATGTTGAACGGCACGCCCAGGAAGACGTCGGCCGAGCGCTGGTAGAGCTGGCAGGACAGCTTGCCGTCGGCGACGAAGAACTGGAACAGGCAGTGGCAAGGCGGCAGGGCCATGTCGTCCACGTCGGCCGGGTTCCAGGCCGAGACGATGTGGCGGCGTGAGTTGGGGGTGGTCTTCAACGTCTCGACCACATTGGCGATCTGATCGATGACCCGACCGTCAGGCGCCGTCCAGGAACGCCACTGCTTGCCGTAGACGGGACCGAGCTCGCCGTCGGGCGCGGCCCATTCGTTCCAGATGCTGACGCCGCGCTCCTGCAGCCACTTCACATTGGTGTCGCCGCGCAGGAACCACAGCAGTTCCAGGATGATCGACTTGCGGTGCAGCTTCTTGGTGGTCAACAGCGGGAAGCCCTTGGCCAGGTCGAAGCGCATCTGGCGGCCGAAGACGCCGAGGGTCCCGGTCCCGGTGCGGTCGCCGCGCTGGACGCCGTTGGCCAGGATGTCGGCCAGCAGATCGAGGTACTGCCGCTCCGGATGATCGGCGGCGTCGACCACAGCGGCGTCTGCAAGGGCGAAGGGGGCGTTCATCGGGCGGGCGTCCACCTGGGTTCGAAGTGATTCGTAGCTGATTCGCTGAGGCCCCGGTTGCGACCTTTTCGGCTTCTCCACAGTCGTGAGGCCTTGTCACACCGACGTCGCCGGAGCGTCCTATCGCCAAGTGCGATCAGGGGGCGACCATGAAGATTCTCAGCATGCTGGCGGTGGCGCTCAGCCTCTCGGCCTCGGGCGCGGCGGCGGCGGACAACCGGGTGGTGCTGGTGACCCTGGACGGGTTGCGCTGGCAGGAGGTGTTCCGGGGCGCCGATCCGGTGGTGGCCGAGGACCCGACCTTTGTCGAGGACCGCAAGGCGGTGAAGGCGGCCTATCTCGATCCCGCCGACCGCAAGGCGGCCCTGACGCCCTTCCTGCACGAGGTGGTGGCCAAGCAGGGCGTGCTGATCGGCGACCGCGACCACGGCTCTTGCGCGCGGGTGACCAACGACCAGTGGTTCTCCTATCCCGGCTATAACGAGATCCTGACCGGCCGGCCCGACCCGGCGATCAAGTCCAACGATCCGACCCCCAACGCCAACGTGACCGTACTGGAATGGCTGAACCGCCAGCCCGCGTTCAAGGGCAAGGTGATGGCCTTCACGTCCTGGAACGTGTTTCCCGCCATCATCAATTCCGCGCGCAGCGGCGTTCCCGTCGACGACGGCATGACCACACCCAAGCCGCGCAACGCCTTCGAGGCGGCGCTGGGGCGAATGCAGGCCCAAACCCCCCGCATCTGGCCGACGGTGCGGTTCGACGTCTTCACCCACAACTACGCCCTGGAGGCGCTCAAGCGCGACAAGCCGAAGGTTGTCTACATCTCCTATGGCGAGACCGACGACTTCGCCCACGAGGGTCACTACGGCCTGACCCTGGACGCCGCGCGGCGGACCGACGGCTTCCTGCGCGAGCTGTGGACCACCCTGCAAGCCGACAAGGCCTATGCCGGCAAGACGACGCTGATCGTCACCACCGACCATGGCCGCGGGGCGGGCGTGAAGCAGGGCGACTGGAAAGGACACGGCAAGGGTCTGTGGCCGAACTCCGACGAGACCTGGATCGCGGTGATCGGGCCGGGGGTGAAGGCGGGCGTGTCGAAGACGTCCGAGTGCGCGGGCGCAGATCAAGTCGCGGCGACAGCGCTGACGGCTCTCGGCGTGGATTGGCGAGCGTTTGACGCGAAGGCGGGCGCGCCGCTCGACATCTTCAAGGCGCCCGCGAACTAGACGTCGCCTCCATCCATGGGGCGTTGGACGGCGAGGCGGAAATCGCTCAGTCTGCAAGGCGAACCTTCGCCTTCAGGATCGGGAGTTCCGCATGTTGCTTTTGATCGCCGCCGTCAGTCTGCTTTCCGCCGCCGAACCCAGCGCCGCGGCGGCTAAGCCCGCCGAGCCCACGACCGCCTCGGCTGACCTGAAGCCCGGAGAGCGCAAGGTCAGGCTGATTTGCCGCAAGGAGGTCGCCACGGGCACCCGGTTCGGCAAGCGCGTCTGCATGACCGTGGAGGATTTCAACCGCCGGCAGGCCGAAGCGGAACAGGGCCTGGCGGAAATGCAGCGCGACATCAACACGCCCCGCCCGAAGGGCAACTAGCCGGCGAAGCCGCCCTCTTCCAGGAAGGCCAGCTCGGCCGGCGTGCTGACGCGGCCCAGGCTGGCGTTGCGGTGTGGGAACCGGCCGAAGCGGACGATGATGTCGCGGTGCAGGTTGGCCCACTTCAGGGATTCGGCGTCGCCGGTCTCGTCCTTCACCAGAGTGAACAGGCGCACGGCCTCGTCCTGATCGGCCAGGTCCTCCGAATGCTCCAGGGGCATGTAGAAGAACTGCCGTAGCTCGGGCTCCACCACGCGGTCGAAGCCGGCGTTGACGGCGGTCCGGGCGACCTGACGCGCCTTGCCGTCCGTCGCGAAGGCGTGGGGCGAGCCCCTGAAGAGGTTGCGTGGAAATTGATCCAACAGGATCAGCAAGGCCAGCGCCCCTTCGGCGGAGGCCGCCCACCCGTCGTACTCCCCGCGCGCGGCGGCGTGGTGGACGGGCTCGAACTTCAGGGCGATGGCGTCATCGAACTTGGCGTTCTTGGCGTACCATTTCTGGGGGCCGGCGGTCCGCCAGAAGCCGGTGACGTCGTGGGGTGTGGCGGCCATCTGAACTCTCCTGAACCGGGGCCCTATGTCGGATGGGTCGCGGTTTCGTTCAAGCGCGGTTCAGCCTGAACGGACCATGAGATCAGCCAAGGGACCAAATCGGGCGTCGGCGGCTCTCCGCCGCACATCGGGAAGTGACATGAAGAGATTGAGCACCAGCGTTCTGGTCCTGGCCCTGCTGGCCTCGACCGGCGTCGCGGCCGCCCAGGAAGGCGGCTATCGGCCGGAGGCGCGCCGCAGTTGGAAGAACAACCCCGATCAGCCGCGCCCCGCGCCGGAGGCCCGCGCGCCGCGTGAGGCGCCGGCGGCTCGCACCCCGGAGGCCGCCGCTGAGGCGCCGCGCGTCCGCGACGACGGGGAGCGTCGCGGTGGAGAGCGGCGGGATGGGAATCGCGGCGACCGCGGCGGCCAACAGGTTCAGCAGCCCGGCGCCGAGCAGCGCGGCGACTGGAATCGCGGTGATCGCGGTGATCGGACGCGCCAGCCTTCGCCGGACCAGCGCCGCGATGGGGTTCGTGACGACCGGCGGCCGGATGGCGACCGCGGCGACCGCCAGCGCGACCGCGACTGGAACAACGACCGGCGCGACGGTGATCGCAATGGCCGTGATTGGAACAACGACCGGCGTGACGGGCGCGGCTTGGATGGCCGCAACGGCCGCGGCTGGGACGACGCGCGCCGCCATCAGCCGCGGCCGCGCTATGACCGCCGCCGCTATGAGCCGAACTGGCGCAGCCAGCAGCGCTATCGCGGCTGGGAGTATCGCCGTCCGTCAGGCTTCTACGTCCGCAGCTGGGTGTTCGGCGACATGCTGCCCCGCAACTGGTGGGAGCCCCAGTACCGGCTGGACGACTGGTGGTCGTACGGCCTGCCTATTCCGCCCATCGGCTATGAGTGGGTCCGGGTCGGCGACGACGCGCTGCTGGTGGACATGTTCAGCGGCCGGGTGGTCCAGGTGGCCCGCAACCTCTTCTGGTAGACGGTCATTCGGCCGCGGGACTTCCCTCGCCGGAAAGGCGAGGGAAGTCTTGACCTTCGCGCAAAATTCCCCTCCATAGCCCCGCCTTTGCTGCGGCGCCGTTGCGCGGAACCGTGGCGACCTTCGTCTCAGGAGAATGATCATGCGCGTCTACTATGACCGCGACGCCGACCTCGCCCGCATCCTGGACAAGAAGATCGCCATCGTAGGCTATGGCAGCCAGGGTCGCGCGCACGCGTTGAACCTAAAGGATTCCGGCGTGAAGAACGTGGTCGTGGCCCTGCGCCCCGGCTCGGCGACCGCCAAGAAGGTCGAGGCCGACGGCCTAACGGTCATGTCAGTGCCCGAGGCCTCCAAGTGGGCCGACGCCGTCATGGTCCTGGCCCCCGACGAATTGCAGCGCGGCATCTATAACGACGAGATCGCGCCCAACATCCGCGACGGCGCGGCCCTGCTGTTCGCTCACGGCCTGAACGTGCACTTCAACCTGATCGAGCCGGCCCCCGGAATCGACGTGCTGATGATCGCGCCGAAGGGCCCCGGCCACACCGTGCGCGGCGAGTACCAGAAGGGCGGCGGCGTGCCGTGTCTGATCGCCATCCACCAGAACCCGACGGGCAACGCCCACGACTTCGGCCTGGCCTACGCCTCGGCCATCGGCGGCGGCCGCTCGGGCGT
>NZ_JANOCX010000094.1:0-22048 GCF_031412415.1 Phenylobacterium sp. | reverse complement strand
GCGCCTCGGTCTTGAAGGTGATGTAGAAGTGATGGGCCCCCGGCAGACCGTCCGGCGCCGCGGCGCGACGCAGGGCGGACTTCACCACGCCGCGCAGGGCCTCCTGGGCCATGGCCTCGTAGTGCATCTGGTCTTGGGCCGGCGGCTCCTGAGCCATGGGTTCTCCGGAAATCACTTGTGGCGCAGAGGGTAGCGCTTCGCCGCCGCCGCGCAAGGCGGCTCTCGCCACAGGCGGGCTTCGAATTGCAGGAATGCGAGATGCTTGAGGAAGGTGGAGGGGTTCTGTTGCAAGGCCCCCTCCCGGCCCCGCCTAACGCTGCTAAGACGCTAGGAGTTTATGTCGAAATCTATCGAACCGCTTACGCGGCCAGACGGACTTCTTCAGCGAAGTTATCGTTCGCATTTAGTTTAAAGGCCCGAAACGGTGAGCCACGCCGAGAGAAAGCAACACCTTTAGACGTCTGTCGATGCTGATCGGCCCCGCACTTTCCGGTGATAACTCCGGGGGAAGATTGGTGGAGCCGCCGGGAATCGCACCCGGGTCCAGTCCGCTTATTACGTGCGCGTTTATCTCCATAGTCGGGCCGAAACCCGACACGCCCAATATAGGGCCTATGGGTTAGGTTTTGAAGAACTTATGGAATTCCGCCGTTCGCGAAGCGCGGATGGGCGCCTCGATTGCGTGGGCCGCCGCGGCGCCTTCGCCAACGGGTTCGGGCCTTGAGCCGGTGCTTCGATAGACTCTGGTCAACGAATTCAAGCCCTTCGAGGACCTGCCATGAACCCGCTGCTGCACGCCGCCCGCCCCATCCTGATCGACCTGGCCGCCACCTTCCTGTTCTACGGCGTGCTCGCCGTCACCGGGAATGTGATGCTGGCCACCGCGCTGGGGGTGGCGCTGGGAATCGCGCAGCTGGCCATCGTCAAGCTGCGCGGCGCGCGCGTCAGCGCCATGCAGTGGGCCAGCCTTGGCCTGGTGCTGGCCATGGGCGGCGCGACCCTGCTTACCCACGACGCGCGCTTCATCCTGATCAAGCCCACCATCGTCTATGCGGTGATTGGCGCGGCCATGCTGCAACGGGGTTGGATGACCCGCTACATGCCGCCGATCTCGGTGGGGCGGGTGCCGGAGTCGATGATCACCGGCGCCGGCTACGTCTGGTCTGGCCTGATGTTCGCCAGCGCCGCGCTCAACCTCGTGCTGGCTCTGAGCGTCGAGGCCAAGACGGTGGCCCTGGTCATGGCGGTCTGGTCGCCGGCGTCCAAGGTCGTGCTCTTCGCCGGCCAATACCTGCTGTTCCGCGGCGTCACGATCCGCAAGGCGCGTCAGGCCGCGCTCACGGGTCAGGTCACGGCGTAGGCGTCGGCCCCTCGGTCGACAGCGGCTCAAAGGCCGGCGGCTGGGGCCGAGCGTTGGGGGCGGGCTTCAGTCGCCCGCCCTCGGCGATCAGGCCGTCATAGGCCCGGCGGGCGGCGGCGAAGTCCGCGCCGCCGGGATAGAGGATGTCGAACCGCGGTTCGTGGCCGAGCGCCAGTCCCAGGGCGGCCTCCAGCACATCGGCGGCTTGGCCCACCTCGGCGTTGTCGCAGGCGCGCCTGATGGAGCGGGAGCGGCCGGGAACCACCAGGGTCAAATCATAGGACGTGCCGTCGACGCAGAGTGCGTCGGCCGCGCCGGAACCGTCGTCCACGCGCACCTCGCGCGGCGCGTTCCAGACCGGATGATCGCGCAGGGCCAGCAGGCGCGCCGCGGATCCGGCCGGAACCTCGGCGTCGAAGCCGACCCGCCGCGCGATCCCCGCCTCGCAGCAGCCCAGGCCGGCCCGACCTTGCACGAAGACGTCGCCGGTGCGGCGCACGGTCAGGCGCACGATGCTCTGACGGGTCGAGGAGGCGGGTCGGATGGCGACCTCCAAGATCATCTCGCCGCCGAATAGGACCTGGTTCTGCAGGGGCTGGAGGCCCCACAGGCGGTAAAGTAGGGGATCGTAGCCGTTGTCGATGGCGATCGGGCGATCGCCGCGGCCAAGCCGGCGGCCGGCCAGCGGATCGGCGGCGTCGGGCGTCTTGGGCCGCTTATCGTCCCACCAGGTCTTGGGGTCCGGCGGTGGGTAGGGCCAGTCGGCGGCGGGCGGCGCCTGGGCCGCGGCGGGCGAGGCCACCAGCAGCAGGAGCGAAATCAGCAGTGTCGGGCGGACCAAGCGGCCCTCCTCACATGGCTTGCGCGCCCCGGGTGATGGAAAGCACGCCGGTGCGGGACAGTTCCACAAGGCCCAGCGGCCGCATCAGATCGACGAAGCTGTCGATCTTGGACGGGGCGCCGGTCAGCTCGAAGACGAAGCTCTCGTGGGTGGTGTCGATCACCTTGGCGCGGAAGATGTCGGAGACCCGCAGGGCCTCCACCCGGTCGGCGCCGGAGCCCTTGACCTTCACCAGGGCCAGTTCGCGCTCCAGGCCGTTGGGATCGCGGGTCACGTCCTGAACGTGGCGGGTGGCGACCATCTTCTCGAGCTGGGCCTCGATCTGCATCAGCACGTGCGGCGCGCCGCGGGTGACGATGGTGACGCGGCTGGTGTGCGCCCGCCGGTCGGTCTCGGCGACGGTCAGGCTCTCGATGTTGTATCCGCGCGCCGCGAATAGCCCGACCAGCCGGTGCAGCACACCGGGCTCGTTGTCGACCAGGATGGCGAAGGTGGCGAGGTTCTCGGCTTCTTCCGCGTGGGCGAGGTCGTAGACGGAGGCGGGCTGGGCGTCGGTGGTCATGTTGTGCGTCTCGTTCGGGTCGCCGACGACCTCTCACATGCGTGGGCCTGCGGCAAGGCGCAGCGGCCGTAGACGACGAAATCGCGACAAGAACAAAACAGAAACATATCACTTGCAGAGGGGCCTGTTCGGAGTCCTAATTTGGCTGCAACCCCAACAGGAGACTTGAGCATGAGCACCCAAGAGATCGCCGACGACCTGGTCGCCCTGTGCAAGGAGGGCAAGTTTGACGAGGCGGGTGAGAAGTACTGGGCCGACGATGTGGTCAGCTACGAAGCCATGCCCGGCGACATGGCCGAGGTTCGCGGCATCGACGGCGTGCGCGGCAAGGGCGAGTGGTGGGCCGCCAACCACGAGGTCCATTCCTCGGAGGTCGAGGGCCCTTACGTGAATGGCGACCAGTTCGCGGTCCGCTTCAAGATGGACCTGACCCAGAAGGCCAGCGGCGATCGCATCACGATGGACGAGGTCGCGGTCTATACCGTCGAGGACGACAAGATCGTTGAGGAGCGGTTCTTCTACGGCGCCTAGATCGCCGGGCTCCCGAGGTCGCTAAAGGTTCCGACAGCGCGGCGCTTCGCCTCCAAGCTAGGTCCCCTCCCGAGTGGTTCTGGGAGGGGATACGTCATGGGACGTTCGAAATCGGTAGGGCGGGTCGCGGCCCTCGCGGCGGTGCTCGCGCTTGGTGGCGGTGGCGCGGCATGGGCGTCTGACCACCTCGATACGCCCAGCGTCATCGCCGACCCGCGCGCGGACATCGGCGACATCTTCGCCTGGACATCGCCGGACGGCCGACGGCTGAACCTGGTGATGACCATCGTCGGCCAGAGCTTCTCCGATAGGCACCGGTACCGCTTCCACGTCGACAGCGGGCCGAAGGTCGGCCAGACCTCGGCGACCACCTCGATCTCCTGCCGGTTCGTGGGCGCCGAGACCCAGTGCGAGGCCGGCAAGGCGGACTGGGTGCGCGGCGACGCCAGCCGGCCCGAGGGACTGGAAGGGCGCAATCGCCGGCTCCGCGTCTTCGCGGGCCTGCGGGACGATCCGTTTTTCAACAATGTCCGCGGGACCCGCGACGCCTACAACGTCGCCGCCGCGGCGTTGAAGCAAGGCGCCAAGACGGACGCGGCGGGCTGCCCGGCGTTCGATGCGGCCACGGCTCGGACGATCCTGTCGCGCTGGCGAATGACCGAGGGCGGTCCCGGCAAGAACCTGCTGGCGGGCTGGACTCCGGCCTCGCTGGTCCTGTCGGTCGATCTCGACGTGGTGAATTCGGGCGGCGAGATGCTGGCGGTCTGGGCCGAAACGGCCGACGGCGACCAGCGGATCGACCGGATGGGCCGCCCGCTCACCGGCAACGCGCTGCTGGCCACGCTCGACTCCGCCGAGGTCGGGAACGCTCTCAAGGAACGTTACAACCGGGCGACGCCGGCGACGTCCGATGCGTTCGTTCCCGAGATCGAAAAGTCTCTCGGACTCTATGACGGGCTGGACGGCCGCTGCGGCGACCAACTCCTCGCCGATCTTTCGGGATCCACGCCTTCGACGTCGCGCTATCTGCCCATGGCCATCCTGTTGGCGGACGATAGGCTTTGGATCAACAGCAAGGCTAGCCGCTGCACGCAGTTCTTCGCGGTGGAATTGGCCGCGCTGGCCGGTCGAAGCGACCTGCGCGACGACTGCGGAGGCCGCACGCCCAACGACGACGCCGTGGACGTCTATCGCTCCCTGTTGGTCAGCGGCGCCGTCTCGGGCGTGGACGACGGCGTCGACCGGGACGACCGCGAGCACTCGACGGCGACATTCCCCTTCCTTGCCCCACCGGCGTCTGGTTCGGCGGCGGCGCGGTGAGGCGGCTGGCGATCTGGTGCGGGTGCCTGCTCACCCTCGTCCTCGTCCAACCCGCCCTGGCCCATGACTTCTGGCTCCAGCCGGACGCCTTCTGGGTGGCGCCGGGAACGGAAACGTCGATGACGCTGCAGGTCGGGCACGGGGCGGAGCGGCAGCGCTCTGCGATCCCGCTGGGCCGCATCACCCGCTTCGTGGCGATGGCGCCGAGCGGCGCGACGATCGACCTGCGCCCATCGCTAGGCCTGGGCGGGGCCGAGGCCGACGGCGCCTTTGGGCTTCAGGCTCCTGGCGTCCACGTGCTGGCGCTGGAGACCGACGTGCGCGCCCGAAGCCACCTGAGCGCGGACCGCTTCAACGCCTATCTGAAGGAGGAGGGGCTTACGCCGGCCCTGGAGCAGCGCGCCCTTGCGGGGCGCCTGAACGCTGCGGCTTCCGAGCGTTACGGCCGCGTCGCCAAGGCCATCGTGCAGGTCGGCGATCCGGGCACGGGCGCGCAGGTCACCCAAGCGGTCGGTCTGAGCCTGGAGATCGTGCCGGAGGTGAACCCCTATGCCGATCCGCGCCCGGCGACCCTGCCGGTGCGGGTTCTATTTGAGGGCGCGCCGCTTGCCGGCGCGCTGGTCAAGCTCACCGACCTCGATCACGACGAGGCGCCTCTGGCGATGCACCGAACCGACGTGGCGGGGCGGGCGAGCTTCCTCATGCCGGAGGGCGGACGCTGGCGCCTGAACGTCGTCTGGACCAAACCGCTGGCGCCGGGCGATGACGCGGACTTCCAGACCGTGTTCTCCAGTCTGACCTTCGGCTTTCCTACCGCGACGCTCCGCGCCGGAACGCCGAAGGCGGACCCCCATAGGTCTCCCGGAACGCCGCGCTGAAATGACTGTGGCTCGAAAAGCCGAGATCCAGGCCCAGGGCGGTCAGGTCGTCATAGTCGTCCAGCAGATCCAGGGCCCGCGCGAGGCGCAGCCGCAATTGATAGCGGTAGAGCGACAGCCCCTCGACCTGGGTGAACACCTGGGTCAGGTAGACCGGCGACATCCCCACCTCCGCGCCGACCTGGGCGAGGGTCCATCGCCGCGCCGGGTCGCCGGCCAGGACCAGCTTGACCCGGTCGGCCAGCCTCTGGCGCCCGAACGAGCCCCCGGCGGCGCGCGCGGTTCGCGGACCCAAGACGTGCGCCACCAGCGAGAGGGCCATGCTCTCGGCTTCCAGGGGTTCGGCGTCGCGGGCCTTGAGGGTTTGCCGCAGCCGCGCCACCATAGCCTGGGCCTGGGGATCGATCCGCAGACGATGATGGCGGAAAGCCAGGCCCGACGGCGCTCGCAGCAGCACGGTCGGGGCCAGTTCCGCCAGCAAGGGCTCGCTGAGCGCCAGCGATAGGCAGGCGTCGCCGCCGGCCACGGGGTGGCTGATCCGATAGCCTTCGTCGCGGTTGAAGAACACCACCTGGTTGGCTTCGGCGATGGCCTGGTCGCGCCCGAGGTGGCGGGCGTAGACGCCGCGATAGGGGAAGACGAGTTCGGTCGCCTCGGCGCACTCCTCGGCGCTCTGGTGGCGGCACGTGCCGCGGCAGCGGATGTCCCGGACCGCGACCGATGGCGATCGTAACAGGGTCTGGACGGCGACCTCGGGCATCACGACTTCCACGTCACGGCCCCGGGCGCGGGGGGAGATCACGATGTAGTCGAGCGTCGCCCAAACGCAATCTCGGGTCGCCGAACCGGCGGTTTCCCGCTATCCCCGCCCAAACGAAAGCCCCGGGGAGAAAACATGGCCATCTCACTCTACGACGCGACGGTCGTCTCGTTCCTGCAGACTCTGGGCGGGGTCTCGGGCTTCCTGGATCGCGGCCTGGCCCATTGCCAGGACAACGGTATCGATCCGCAAGAGATCGTCGACACGCGCCTGGCGCCCGACATGCTGCCCTTCTGGTACCAGATCTCGTCCGTCGCCCATCACAGCGAGGGCGCGATGGCGGGCGTTAAGAAGGGCGAGTTCTCGCCGGCCATGCCGTCGACGCCGCTGAGCTATGCCGATCTCCAGGCGCGGATGGCCGACGCCACGGCGGCGCTGCAGGCCCTGAGCGCGGACGAGGTGAACGCCTTCGAGGGCGCCGACATGGCGTTCAAGTTCGGCGAGCGGGCGATGCCGTTCACCGCCGAAGGCTTCCTGCTCTCGTTCTCGCTGCCCAACTTCTATTTCCACGCCACCACGGCCTACGACATCCTGCGGCTCAAGGGCGTGCCGCTGGGCAAGCGCGACTACATGGGCAAGCTGCGGCTAAAGGCCTGAGGCGCCCTACTTCATCGCGGCGATCTCGTAGAGGAAGTCCACGTAGCTCATGGTCGCGCCGACCAGGCCCTCGACCTTGGGATTGCTGGACTCGATCACGTAGTACTCGTTGGGCGCATGGGCGCCGCTGCCGTGGCCCAGGCCGAACTGTCCGGCCGGCAGGCTGACGGGGGCTGAGGTGAAGACCGCTCCTGGCCAGGACCCCGCCAGGCGCGGATAGACGGTGACCGCCGCGCCCAGGCGCTTGTAGGTGGCGATCTCGGCCTTGATCAGCCGGCTGTTCTCGTCGGTTTCGGTGGGGTCGTAGCCCCCGCTGACATTGACCTCCACGTCGGGGAAGCCGCGCTTGTCCAGATGGGTGCGCAGCTTGGCGACCGAGTCCTCCATGGTCTGGTTGGGCACTAGGCGCAGGTCGATCTTGGCCACCGCGCGACCTGGCAGGATGGTCTTGCCGCCGGGGCCGGTATAGCCCGAGACCAACCCCTCGATATTGACCGTCGGCTGGGAGGCCAGCCGTTCCAGGGTCTTGTCCCAGGGCAGGTCGTCGATCCAGCGGTCGACGCCCAGGGCCTTCTTGGCGTCGGCTTCGTTGAGCTGCTTGGCGGCCAGGGCCAACAGCTCCTTCTCCCGCGCGGCGAGCGGCCGCACCTTCTCGAAATAGCCCTCGATCGCGGGGGTGTTGCCGTCGGGGGTGACCAGGGTCTGCAGGGCCTGGACCAGCCGCCAGGCCGGGCTGTCCACACGGGCCTTCTCGCTGGAATGGATGTCGGTCTTGGGCCCGCGGCCCCACTTCGCGCCGCTAGCGACCAGCTCCAGTTCGGCGATGCCCTTGGCGCCCAGATTGACGCTGACCCCGCCGTTGCTGGGACTCTGCCAGCCGGCCGGGATCACGACGCCCTCGCATTTCTTGAGCGCGGCCAGGACGTTGGGCTTGGTGACGATCTCGCGGAAGTTCGGGCTGCCGATCTCCTCCTCGCCCTCGCAGACCAGGACGATGTTCACTGGCGGCTTCTTGCCCGCCGCGCGGATGGCGTGCAGCCCGGCCAGGAAGGTGGCCTCCGGCCCTTTCTGGTTCACCGCGCCCCGGCCGACGATCACCTTGCCAAAGCCTGGCTTGTCGACGATGCGCGCCTCCAGCGGCGGAGAGCTCCATTCCGCCGGGTCGAACTGCTTCACATCGTACATGAAGTAGATGCCGATGGTGCGCTTGGCCCCCACATCCAGCGTGGCGAAGACGCCAGGATGGCCCTTGGTGGGCACCTTCTCGACGTGCTGGAAGCCCGCGTCCTTGGCGAGCGCCATCATGTAGTCGGCCCCCTTGTCCATGTCGCGGTTCTCCGCGGCGATGGAGGGCAGGGCGATCCACTCCTGGATGCGCTTGACCGAGGCGTCGTAGCCCGCGTCCGCCGCTTTGCGGATGGCGGCGAGATCGCCGCTGGCGGCGAAGGTCAGGCCGGGCGCGAACAGCGCCGCGGCGGTTCCGCCGGCCAGCAGCGCGCGGCGGTTCGAGATCAGGCCCGAGCCCTGGTGTTGGTCCGACATCGCAATCCCCTGCGCAATTTGAGCGCAAGGATTAGGACGTCCGGATTCGCCGCGCGGCAAGGGTGCGTAGCGTACCGCTGTTCTCGGAGTGGTGGTCGCCTCAATAGAGAGCCTTAGTCGTCGTCGGCCGGCCCGAAGAACGGGAGGTAGAGCTCCGGCTGAACGGGCCGGTACTCGGTGTCGAAACCCTCGTCCCACGGGAATAGGCCATGGGTGTCGGTGACAAAGAGCTGGAAGGCCCTGAGGTCAGCACGGCGGCCGCCCTGTCGTTCCTGGTGCCAGATCGCTATGTTGAAGTGCTCGCGGCGAATTTGGGTGGGGTGCACCATCCGCCATGCGAACTGCGGCCCATCCTCCCAATCGAGCGACCAAGCCGCCTTGTCTTGCAGGGTCAGTTCACCTGACTTGAGTTGACGGTGGGCCTCCCAGAGCAGCCCATTCGCGATCTCCTGCGTCATCCCAAACATGATGACCTCAGGGGCTTGGGCGGATTCCCAGAAACCTATGGAATAGGCGAACGAGGCCCCTTCGCCCCGGACATATGTTCCGGTCCAGCCATGCTTGCGCACGCGCCGTGCGAAATCCCACAGCGTCCAGCGCCGGTACAGCTCCCACCACATATGCCCCTCCGATTTGCAATCGGAGGTAAGCTCAGTGAGAACAAAACGTCAACGGTGACGGCTAGACAAGCCGCTTGCCCGCATCGTCGATGATCGAGCCCAGATCGCGGGACTCCTCGGCCAGGATCATCTCGTTGTGGGCCTTGCCGGACGGGATCATGGGGAAGCAGTTCTCTTCCTTGGTCACCCGGCAGTCGAACAGGACGGGGCCAGGATAGTCGATCATCTGCTGGATCTTGGCGTCTAGCTCGTCGGGGTGGTCGGCGCGCAGCCCCAAGGCTCCGAACGCATCGGCCATCTTCACGAAGTCGGGCAGGCTGGACGAATAGGAGTGACTGTAGCGTTCGCCGTGCAGCAGTTGCTGCCACTGGCGGACCATGCCCATCCACTCGTTGTTCAAGATGAAGATCTTGATCGGCAGACCGTACTGAATGGCCGTCGACATCTCCTGCATGGTCATCTGGACGCTGGCGTCGCCGGCGATGTCGATGACCAGGGCTTGCGGATGGGCCATCTGAACGCCCACGGCGGCGGGCAGGCCGTAGCCCATGGTGCCCAGGCCGCCCGAGGTCATCCAGTGGTTCGGCTTGTCGAAGTGATAGTACTGGGCCGCCCACATCTGATGCTGGCCGACCACGGTGGTGATGAAGGTCTCGCGGTCCTTGGTCAGCTGGTACAGCCGCTCGATGGCGTGCTGCGGCTTGATCAGGTTGGTGTCGGGCTTGTAGCGGAACGACTGGCGCGCGCGCCACGCCTCAATCTGCCGCCACCAGTCGTCCATCGCGCTCTTGTCGGTAGCCAGGTTGCGCGATTTCCACGCCGCGATCAGGTCTTCCAGCACGCTGGCCGCGTCGCCGACGATGCCGATGTCGGCGCGCACGTTCTTGGAGATCGACGAGGCGTCGATATCGATATGGATCTTCTTGGAGCCCGGCGCGAAGGCGTCGAGCCGGCCGGTGACGCGGTCGTCGAACCGCGCGCCGACCGCGATCATGACGTCGCAGTCGTGCATGGCGTTGTTGGCCTCGAAGCTTCCGTGCATGCCCAGCATACCCAGCCAAGCCGGGTCGGACGCCGGGAAGGCGCCCAGGCCCATCAGGGTCGAGGTGACCGGCGCGCCGGTCAGCTTGGCGAACTCACGCAGCAGTTCGGCCGCGCGAGGCCCGGCGTTGATGACGCCGCCGCCGGTATAGAGGATCGGGCGCTTGGCGCTGGCGATCAGGGCGGCGGCCTCGGCGATCCGCGCCGGGTCGCCCTTGGTGCGGGGGCGATAGTTGTGGGAATGAACGACGTCCTTCGGCCCCTGATAGACGCCCTTGGAGAACTGGACGTCCTTGGGGATGTCGATGACCACCGGGCCCGGGCGGCCCGAGGTCGCGATATGAAACGCCTCGTGCATGATCCGCGGCAGATCGGCCACGTCCTTGACCAGGTAGTTGTGCTTGGTGATCGGCCGGGTGATGCCGATGGTGTCGCATTCCTGGAAGGCGTCGGTGCCGATCAGGTGGGTGGCGACCTGACCGGTGATGACGATCAGCGGGATGCTGTCCATCAGAGCGTCGACGATGCCGGTGACCGCGTTGGTGGCGCCGGGACCGGAGGTGACCAGGACCACGCCGGGCTTGCCGGTGGAGCGGGCGTAACCCTCCGCGGCGTGGGTCGCGCCCTGTTCGTGGCGGACCAGGACGTGTTGCAGGCGCGGCTCGGAGAACAGGGCGTCATAAATCGGCAGGACCGCGCCGCCCGGATAGCCGAAAAGCACTTCCACGCCCTGATCGATGAGCGAACGGACAACGATCTCCGCGCCGGTCAGGGTTTCAATGGTGGCTTCGGCTTCGATGGTTTGGTGGGCGGTCATTTCGGCGGGACCTTGGTTGGGCCATTAAAAAAGGCCCGCGAGGGGCCTGGTGCAAGCGACCTTTGACGGGCTGACGACGAGGTCAGGCCGCTACGGGTCGCACTGGAAGTACAAGAATCTCGCGCACGAGCGTTCTCCGAATAGATTGAAGGGGGTCATGCCATGCCCCCGTCAGGGCGTCAAGGCGGGGTTGAGCGCAAGAAACTGCCTCCACTGGTCATCGGGGCTCAAGGCGTCGATGCGGGGCCAGTCGGCCATCCGACCTCGCATCCAGGTGGACTGGCGCTTGGCGTAGCGACGGGTTTCGCGTTGGGCGGCGGCGAGCGCGGCGTCCAGGTTGGTCTCGCCTCGGAGGTGGGCGGCGAACTCGCGATAGCCGACGGCCTTCATGACCGGCAGGTCGGGCGACAGCGCGCGGGCGGCCAGGGCGGCGACCTCCTCCAGCGCGCCGTGACCGACCATGGCCGCCAACCGGGCGTCGCAGCGGTCGTAGAGCGCCTCGCGTGGGGGCTCCAGCGCGACCGCGCGCCAAGTCCCGGGCGCGAGCAGTGGGGTGGTCTGGGCCTGCCAGCCGCTCAACGCCACGCCCGTCGCGGCGAACACCGCCCAGGCTCGGACCAGGCGTTGGCGGTCGCCCGGTGCGATGCGGGTGGCGGCGGCGGGATCGGGCTCGGTCAGGCGGGCGCGGAAGGCGTCTTCGCCCATGGCGTCGTACTCGGCCGAAACCTGGTCCCGGGTGCGCGCGGGAACGGCGGGAATGTCGGCCAGACCCTCTGTCAGGGCGCCGAAATAGAGCCCTGTCCCGCCGACCACGATGGCGGGACGCCCGCGCGCGACGATCTCGTCCAGCACCTGGATCGCCGCCCGCGTCCAGCGGCCCACGGACCAGCCGTCCGCGGCGTCGACCAGGCCGAACAGGTGATGCGGGACCTGGGCCTCCTCTTCCGGTGAAGGTCGGGCGGTCAGGATGCGCAGGTCGGCGTAGAGCTGCAGGGCGTCGGCGTTGACGACCTCTGCCCCAATCGTCGCCGCCAGTCGCAGCCCCAGGGCCGACTTGCCGCTTGCGGTAGGCCCGACGATCAGCCAGATGCGGGGCTCCATGCAGATCGCCCTTACCCTCGTCAGTCCCGATCCGGACGCCGCCCAGCAGGCGCTCGCCGTCCTCGCCCCAGCGCTCGCAGGCTGCCACGCCCGCGTCAAGGAGCCCCGGCCGCTCGGCCCCGTCGCCCTCGACCTGCTGGTGGAGGCCGACGCTGTCGCCCCGGTCCGCGCGGCCGCCGAGGCCGTTCTCTCCGACCGCGCCGTCGACGTCTGCGTTCAGCCCTGGAACGGCCGTCGGAAGCGCCTTCTGATCGCCGACATGGATTCCACCATCATCGGCTGCGAGTGCATCGACGAGCTGGCCGATTTCGCCGGGGTGAAGGATCAGGTCTCGGAGATCACCGAACGCGCCATGCGCGGCGAGCTCGATTTCGAAGCGGCGCTGCGCGAGCGCGTGGCGATGCTGAAGGGCCTGCCGCTGGCCGACCTTCAGCGGGCCTATGACGAGCGGGTGCGGCTCAATCGCGGCGCGCGCATCCTGGTGCGGACCATGACGGCCAATGGGGCCAAGGCCTTCCTGGTCTCGGGCGGCTTCAGCTTCTTCACCTCGCGCGTGGCGCAGGCGGCGGGGTTCCAGGCGGACCGGGCCAACACCTTGATCGAGGCCGGCGACAGCCTGGCTGGTACGGTCGGTGAGCCCATTCTGGGCCGTGAGGCCAAGCTGGCGGCGCTGAACGAAGAGGCCGCGGCGCTGGGTCTCGATCTGGCCGAAACCCTGGCCGTCGGCGATGGGGCCAACGACCTGGCCATGATCGGGGCGGCCGGCCTGGGCGTGGCCTATCGCGCCAAGCCGATCGTCGCCGCGCAGGCCGACGCCAAGGTCGATCACGCGGATCTGACGGCGCTGCTGCACTTCCAGGGGTACGCCGTGAGCGACTTCGTTACGGACTGAAGCCGGGTGTGATTTCCCGTGCGGCGCCGCTCTCGGCTAAAGCCGCGGTATGAAGCTTCCCCGCGCCCCGAAGGCCGTCGTCTTCGACATGGATGGCCTGATCTTCGATACCGAGAGCCTCTATCGCGACGCCATGATCCGGGCGTCGGAGGAGCGGGGCCATGACATGCCGCTGGACCTGTTCCTGAGCATGATCGGCCTGCCGGGCAACTCGAGCCGACTGGTGCTGACCGGCCACTTCGGCGAGGCCTTCGACGTCGATGGGTTCTGGAAGGTCTCTTCCGCCCACTTCTACGAACTGGCACAGACCCAGCTTTGCCTGAAGGCGGGCGTCGTGGAGCTGCTGGACACGCTCGATGAGTTCGCGCTGCCTCGCGCGATCGCCACGTCCTCGCGCCACCAGGACGCCGAGCACCACCTGGAGAGCCAGAACCTGCTAGGGCGCTTCCACACCGTGGTGGCGCAAGGCGACTACGCCAACGGCAAGCCGGCCCCCGATCCGTTCCTGACAGCCGCCGCGCGCCTGGGCGTGGATCCCGCGGACTGTCTGGCGCTTGAGGACAGTCACAACGGCATCCGCGCGGCCTCGGCGGCTGGTATGATGGCGATCATGGTGCCCGACCTCCTCGATCCCACGGAGGAGATCGAGAGCCTGTGCGTGCGAATCGCCCGCGACCTACACGAGGTCGAGGCCCTGGTCCGCGCGTCCCGCTAGGTCGCGGGGGCCGGAGCGGCCTTGAACCGCTCGACCACCGCCTTCACGACGTTGGACGGAATGGCGAAGGATAGACCGGCGCCCGGATCGCCACGGCTCTCGCGCGAGGACGCCACGCCGATGACCTCCCCCGCCGAGTTCAGCAGCGGCCCGCCGGAGCCGCCGGCGGTGAGCGCCGCGTCCGTCTGGATATAGGCCACCACAGGTCCGCGCAGCGCGCCGCCGGCGAACCGATCGCCGCCCGAGCTATCGGGGGCTTGTCGGCCGATCTGGCGATTGACCGCGGAGACGATCCCCGAGGTCGCCGTGCCCGTCAGGCCGAAAGGCGCGCCCATCAGCACCACCGGCTGACCGGCCCGAACCTGGTTGCTGTCGGCGAAGGACAGGGCCTGGGTCGGCTTGCCGGGGGTGGTGCGGAACACCGCGACATCGACCGTCTGGTCGACGCCCACGAGTTCGGCGCGCGCCACGCTGCCGTCGACGAACACCGCGTTGACCACCGACAGGCCGCCGGTGACATGGGCCGCGGTAACAATCAGGCCGTCCGTGGTGACCACGAAGCCAGACCCCATGGGCATGGGTTCGCCACCGCCGGAGACGCTCAGCATGACCGTGGCGGCTTGAGCCTTGTCCACGGCGCTCACAAACCCCTCCATGGCGCGCGCGCGGGGCGCGCCATCGCCGTCACCGCGCGAGAAGGCGACAATCAGAAGGATCAGGATCATTAGGCCGACGGCGCCCGCGACAGCGACGAGGATCTGTTGGGTGCGCATAGGGACCGCTCCGGACGTTTTTGGCTCTCGCCAGAGCGCCTTGAGCTCCACCTTGGTTCCAGGGCTAGACGTCGATCCAGTAGTGCAGGGCCGTCTCGCCGGGATGCCACAGGTGCGGAACCGAGCCGCTCAGCACCCCGCCGTTCTTCTCGATGACCCGGATGGACGCGGGGTTCTGGGCGTTGACCGTCAGTAGCACCCGCGTCAGCGGCAGGTTCGCCGCGATCCAGGTCAGACCCTCGGCGAGCATGGCGCTGGCCAGGCCGCGACCCCGCGCCGAAGGGCGCACGGCGTAGCCCACGTGGCCGCCGACCTTTTCCAGGGTGGCGTTCAGCCGGTGCCGGATTCCCACCGAACCCAGGAAGGTGTCGCCCTCGACGCACCACAGCATGGTGGCCGGAACCGCCTCGCCCTGGCTGCCGTCGGGCAGGGTGATGTGGGTGGGCGGATTGTCGAAGCTGGCGAGGTAGGCGCCGGGGTCCGCCTCGACCGCCGCGATCGTCTCAGCCGTCTCCGGCCGCAGGGTGTCGCGTGAAAAGCCCTCGCGCATCGCGGCGATGAACGAGGGCATGAAGGCAGGCGCGGGCGCCGTGAGCGTGACCACGAGGCTAGCGGGCGTTGGGGCCGCGCTCGAAGTACTTGAAGAAGGCGCTGTCGGGAGACAGCACCATCGTCGTGTCGCCCTGACCCAGCGAAGCCTCGTAGGCCTGCATCGAGCGATAGAAGGCCGCGAAGGCGGGATCCTTGCCGTAGCTCTGCGCGAACAGCCGGGTGCGCAGGGCATCGCCCTCGCCTCGGGTGGTCTCGGCCTCCTGGCGGGCGGTGGCCAGCGTGATGGCCACTTCCTTGTCCGCGCCGGCGATGATCTCGCGCTTCTCCTGCTCGCCCTCGGCCCGCTTCTGCGCGGCGATCTGCTGGCGGCTGGTCTGCATGCGGCGATAGACCGAGGCCTGGTTGGCCTCCGGCAGTTCGACGCGCTTGATCCGTACGTCGATGATCTCGATGCCGAGGCGCGAGGAGCGCGCGCGGGCGCTGACGTCGGCGCGGGTCTGGGCCATGAGGGCGCCGCGGCGGCCGGAGATGATGTCGTTAAAGGTCGCCGAACCCAGGATCTGGCGCAGCGAGGAGTTCACCAGGCGCTCGATCCGGTCGTTGGCGGTCTGCTCGTCCCGTAGGGTCCGGTAGTATTGCAGCGGGTCGGAGATGCGGTAGCGGACGAAGGCGTCGACCACCAGGCGCTCCTGCTGCGAGGCGACCAGTTCCTCCTGCTCGGCCTCAAGCGACAGGTTGCGCTTGTCGAACAGGACGACGTTCTCGACGAACGGCACCTTGACCTGCAGGCCGGGGCTACGCGCGTTCGGCGCGTTGATGGTGCGGACGGGTTCGCCCAACCGCACGATGACCGCCTGCTTGCGCTCCTCGACGATGAAAAATGTGTTGAACAGGACGATCAGCAGGCCGACGGCCAGAACCGCGATGGTGGTCAAGCTGCGGTTCATCGCTGAGCTCCCGCGCTGAGCTGCGGCGTCGCCGTGGTCTCGGCGGCGGCGGCCGGCGGTCTCGCGGCGGCGGCGGTGCGGGGGCGGAACACATCCGGCGGCAGGATGATCGGCGCGCTGGCGCCCTTGCCGTCGATGACCACCTTGTTCGAATTCTGAAGCACGCGCTGCATGGTCTCGATGTAGAGCCGTTCCTTGGTCACCCCCGGCGCGCGGCGGTTCTCGTTGTAGATCTGGTCGTTGCGGGCGGTGTCGCCGGTGGCTTCGCGCACGGCCTGCTCGCGATAACCCTGGGCCGACTGGGTCAGCTTGGCGGCGTCACCCTTGGCCTCGTTGATCACGCGGTTGCGGTAGGTGTTGGCCTCGTTGCGGGCGCTGGAGGCGTCCTGGTCGGCGGCGGCGGTGTCGCGGAACGCGGCCAGCACCTCGGCCGGCGGACCGGCGGTGCGGATCTGCACTTCCACGACGCTCACCCCGGACTTCCAGGAATCGAGCGTGCGCTGCATCAGTTCAGCTACCTGGGCCTGGATCGCGCCGCGACCGGTGGTGAGGACGGGATCGAGCGCGGTCTTGCCGACCACCTCGCGCATGGCGCTCTCGGCGACGGCCTTCACGGCGGCGTCCTGATTGCGCAGGTTGAAAACGTAGTCGTCGGCCTTGGACACCCGCCAGGTCACGCTGAAGGTCAGGTCGACGATGTTCTCGTCGCCCGTCAGCATCAGGCTTTCCTCGGGCACCGCGCTGCCGGCCGATCCGCCGATGTCGATACGGTTCAGGCTGGTCACCGGCACCTTTTCGGCCGCCTCGATGGGGCTGGGCAGGTGATAGCGGATGCCGGGGCCCTCCTTGCGGGAATAGGCGCCGAAGGTGGTGACCACGGCCTCTTCGCTGGGCTGGACGATGTAGACGCCCGAGAGCGCCCACAGACCGAAGCCGACGCCGGCCACGGCCGCCACGGCGCCGGGCCGGATGCCCTGGCCGCCGGGACCGCCGAAGAAATCACGAATCTTCGCCTGCAGACGCTCGAGCGCCGCGTTCAACTCCGGACCGTCGGGCCGGCGGGGCCCGCGGGGACCGCCGCCGCCGCCGCCGCCAAGGGGTCTGCGAGGGCCTGGTGGTTTCTTGCCGCCGTCGCCGTCATTCGGGGGCGGAGCGCCCCAGGGACCTGGGTTGGCGTTGTCATTCCAAGGCATGGTCGCGTCGTCTTGCTTTCGTCTTCGGCGCGGCCGCGTCGTCGTGCCCGTGGTCGGGCTTGTAAACCGGCGCTGTCAGCCGGATATGTGGCCCATCACAGGTTAAAGCAAGCCAAAGGGCGATATGAAGCCGCAAGCTCCGGAACGTGGCGCCGTCCTGGCCGCACTTGATCGGGTCACCGATCCGAAGTCCGGCAAGGGGCTCGCCGAGGCCGGACTGGTCCGCGGCCTGACCATTGGTCCCGATCGCGCGGGTTTCATGCTGGAGGTTCCGGTCGGCGAAACGGCTCTCTACGCCCCGGTGCGCGACGCCGCCCAGGCCGCGCTCTCCGCGGTGCCTGGCGTGCTGAAAGCGCAGGTCGTGCTGACCGCCGAGGCCGAGGCGCCGGCGCCCCCTGCGCCGGGCGTCACCCGCGTCAAGAAGGGCGCGCGCCTGTCGAACGACCCCCAGGCCGCCCCGGGGCCGCCGGTCGACGCCGTTCGCCCGGCCCATGTTCGTCGGGTGATCGCCGTGGCGAGCGGCAAGGGCGGGGTGGGCAAGTCGACCATCGCCATCAACCTCGCGGCCGCCTTCGTGGCCCTGGGTCAGCGCGTGGGCCTGCTGGACGCCGACGTCTACGGACCCTCGGCGCCGCGCATGCTGGGGATCGACGGCGAGCCGGCCTTCATGGACGGCAAGCTGCAGCCCCTGGAGGCCTGGGGCATGAAGGTCATGTCCATCGGGTTCCTGGTGGACGAGGGCGCGCCGATGATCTGGCGCGGACCGATGGCCTCCTCGGCCGTCCGCCAGATGATGCACGACGTCGCCTGGGGCTCGGAAGCCGAGCCTCTGGACGTGCTGGTGGTCGACCTGCCGCCAGGCACCGGGGACATCCAGCTGACCATGATCCAGAAGCTGAAGACCGACGGGGTGGTGATCGTGTCCACCCCGCAGGAGATCGCCCTGATCGACGCCCGCCGCGCCGCGGCCATGTTCCAGAAGACCGCGACCCCGATCCTGGGCGTGATCGAGAACATGGCCTGGTTCGCCGACCCCGCCGGCGGCGCGCCCATTCCGATCTTCGGGACCGGCGGCGCCAAGGCCGAGGCCCAGCGCATGGGTGTGCCGTTGCTGGCGGAGATCCCGCTGGAGGTGGCGCTGCGCCAGGCCTGCGACGACGGCAAGCCGCTCACCGCCACCGCCCCCGAGAGCGCCGCGGCCAAGGCGTTCCTGGCCGCGGCGCGGGCGCTGCTGGCCTAGTCCTTGCGGTCGGCCTCGGAGACGTTGGCGGCCTCGGCGGTCACACTCTCCAGGATCGGCGCCTCGTCGTACAGGGCGTCGCGTTCATCGAGCTGGCGACGGATTTCCCCGTGCCGCTCGGCGCCCAGCTTGTAGCCGATCATGCAGGCGCCGCCGAGCATGACGAACACCACCGGCCCGATCAGATAGGCCAGTTCCAGGTTGTGGATCGAGGCCGCGGTGTTCTGGGCGCCGTCCTTGGCGTCGTAGCCGACCTTGGACAGCACGAAGAACGTCAGGCCGATGGAGAAGGCGCCGGCGATCTTCGTGGTCATCACCGTGATGGCGTAGAGCAGGCCCGACCGCTCCTTGCCCTGTTCCAGGCGCACCTCGTCGGCGACGTCGGCGGTCATGGCGCGGGTCAGGACGTTGAAGCCCGCGGCGAAGAAGCCGGCGATGAACATCGGGATCATGCCGATGGCCATGTTCCCCTGGGGGATCGCCATCAGCGAGATCAGGGTGAGCGAATAGCCGGTGGTCGCCACCATGGTGGCCCGGTGCTTCGACATCATGGTGGCCAGGCGGCCCATCAGCGGCGCGCCGACGAAGCCCGCCAGGATGTAGACGGCCAGCAGGATGCTGGCCTGGCCCGTGGTGAAGCCACGGCTGTCGGTGAAGAAGAACAGGTAGAGCGCGCTCATCCAGCCGGGACCGAGCGACAGGCATAGGTCAGCCAGCAGGATGCGGGCGAAGGAGGGACGGGTGACCAGGCCCCAGTAGTCGCGCAGACGGAAGCTGTGGCCGGCGATTTCCGGGGCGATCTTCTCCGGCGTCCGCCACACCACCAGGGCCGCGGCGATAGGCGTCAACAGGACGATGAACCAGCCCATGGTCGCGACATTGCCGGCGTCGGAGGCGGCGCGGGCCTCGTTGATGATCGGGATGGCCAGCACCGAGGCGGCGCCCAGGACGCCGATGCCCGTCATGATGCCGAACAGGCGCGAGCGGTCGTCATAGTGCGGCGCCAGGGTGGCGGCCCAGGCCGCGTGCGACAGCGCCAGGATGGAGTTGCCGAGATACATGACCAGCAACCAGAAGATCAGATAGCCGCGTCCGACTCCTTCGGGCGGTAGGAACAGGAAATAGATCCCCGCCATCAGGATCGGGCCGCCCAGGATGGTCCAGACCCGATAGCGGCCCCAGGGCGTCCGGGTCTTGTCCATGGTCCAGCCCAGCAGGCCGTCCACGGGAATGTCGATCATGCGGACGATGAAGAACGCCGCGCCGACCAGGGCGAGATCAATCCCCAGGTGGCTGGCGTAGTGCCGGGGCAGATAGACCGAAACGGCGATCGCCACGGCGGAAATGGGCAGGCTGGTGGCGGCGAAGGAAAGCGCCGTCGAGAGCGGCAGCCGCCGAGTTCGGGCGGCTGAGGTATCACTAGACAAAATTGCTGCTCCCGAAATGCATGACGCCTCTTGCGGGCGTGGTTATGCCTCAGGTTACGCGCGATTAGTCGGGGCCTCGCAAGTGAAATTCGCGAAACGAAACGGGCGGCGGCCTCCTTCGAAGCCGCCGCCCGCCTAAAGCACAATCTGAAGCGTGGCTTAGCCGCCCGACAGCTTCCGGAAGAACTTGCCGCTCTGCTCGCCGCCGTTGACATAGGCCTGCTGGCCTTCGGACGCGGTGATCGTCGACCAGCTGTCGCGGACCTCCTCCACCGAAAGGCCGCCCTCGCCGAGGAAGACGCCTTCGGTCTCGTAGATGCGGGCCAGGGCGAAGGCGCCGGCGCCGGCGGTCAGGATCGCGCCGGTGGGGGCTTCTTCCGAGGCCAGGAAGACCACGCCGGGGGTGACGTACTCCGGCTTCAGCTTTTCCAGCACCGCGGGGGGCATCAGGTTCTCCGTCATCCGCGTGGCGGCGACCGGGCTGACGGCGTTGATGTGGATGTTGTTCTTCTGGCCTTCCAGCTTGATGGTGTTCATGAAGCCGATGATGGCCAGCTTGGCCGCGCCGTAGTTCGACTGGCCGAAGTTGCCGTAGAGGCCCGAGGACGAGGTGGTCACCACGATGCGGCCGTAGTTCTGCTCGCGCATGATCTCCCAGACCGCCTTGGTGGGCTTCACGGTGCCCATCAGGTGGACGTTCATGACCAGCTCGAAGTCGGCGATCTCCATCTTGGAGAACGACTTGTCGCGCAGGATCCCGGCGTTGGCGATCAGGATGTCGATGCGGCCCCAGGCGTCCATGGCCTGCTTGACCATCAGGGCCACGCCCGCGTCATCGGTGACCGACGAGCCGTTGGAGATGGCCTCGCCGCCGAAGGCTTTGATCTCGGCCACCACCGCGTCGGCCGCGGCGGACGAGCCGCCCGAACCGTCAACCGAACCGCCCAGGTCGTTGACCAGAACCTTGGCCCCGCGCCGCGCCAGTTCCAGGGCATGCTGACGGCCAAGGCCGCCGCCCGCGCCGGTGACGATCGCCACCTTGCCGTCAAAGCGGATGTCCGCCATCGAAGTCTCCCGTCCGGGTTTGAAAATCGGCCCGGTTTGTGCGGCGCGGAGACAGGGACGTCAAGCGCCGCCCGTCGCCCTACCGCGCCGCCAGCGTGGCCGCGCCCGGGCGCATGAACTTCACCAGCACCCGCTGGCCGATGAGGAAGGGCGCGCTGTCGGCGCTGACCACCACCTCGACCACGCGATCGTCGGTGCGTTCGCTGGGGTCGTCGGACTGCAGCTTGCGGGCGCCGAACACCGCGGCGCGGCGCATCACCGTCCCGGGGAAGACCTTGGTGGGATCGGACTCCGGCGAGATCTGCACCTTCTGGCCGATAGCCACGTGGCTGAGAGAGCTCTCGGCGATCTCGGCGCGGACGATGCGCGGGGCGGCGGGCTCCAGGTCGAACATGTTGGAGACGTTCAGCGTCGAGGCGCCGGCGCCGGGATTGGCGTAGCGGCGCGCGATGCGGCCGTCGGAGGGCGCGCGGATGATGGTCAGTTCCTGGTTGTAGCGCGCCTCTTCCAGCGCGGCCTGGGCGGTGGCCACGGCGGCGCGCTGGGCCTCGAGATTGGCCTGGGCCTCGCGGATCTTGTCGGCGGCCTGGTCCATTCGCTGGCCGGCCACGAAGTTTGTGGAGACCAGGCCCTGCAGCCGGGCGTGCTCGCGCTGGGCGCTGGTAAGCTGGACGTTCAGCATGGAGATCTGGGCGCGGGCCTGGTTGACCGCGGCGGCGGCGCGGGCGGCGGCGAGGCGGGGTTCGTCGTCCTCCTGCCGGGCGAGGATCTGGCCCTTCACGACCCGGTCGCCTTCCTGGACCAGCACATCGCGCACGATGCCGGAGCGGCGGGCGGCCACCTGGATGATGCCGCCCTCGACGTCGGCCTTTCCGTTGGCGATGGCGACGTACGGGCTCTTGGGCGCCTTGGCCGCGGCGACCTTGGCGGCGGCTTCCTTCTCGGCCTTGGCCTTGCTGGAATAGACATACCCGCCGCCGCCGGCGACCAGCAGGACAGCGAAGACGATCAGCTTGATGCGGTGGTTGATGAGGAAGGCGAACATGGGTCTCAGGCTCCGATGAGCTCAGGGTGGCGGCCGGCGGACTGGGCGGACGCGTGGTCGGTGCGATGGTCGCTCAGGATCAGGCCGTCTTCGATGTGGATGATGCGGTCGGCATAGGCTTCCAGCCGCGGGTCGTGGGTCACGCAGATCACCGCGGCCCCATGGCTCT